>SICN01000021.1 GCA_009691405.1 Candidatus Peribacteria bacterium
GTGTCGGTGGCGATTTCAATGGTGTTGCCATCGGTCTGACCACCAACGCCTTCCTGCAAATCCGTGATCTGCGCATCGGGTTCAAGATCTTCCTGCAAACCCGTGGTATAGGTATGGACAAACTCCTGTGTGCCTTCGGGTCGCAATGCCGCGGCAATCTCGATACGCGTTGCAAGTTCCACAGGGGTAATAGCCTTCCTTCCTTGCGTTTCCGCAGTCGTCACTTCGTTGATAAGAGACGCTGCCTCTGCCTCTGGAGAAAGATTCTCTGCCGATGATGTTTCGAGTTCGTTTTGCATGAGCCCATCTTCTTCTTTTATTTTATCAGCGACACTCAAAACGACATCGAAGTGATAATACATCGAAATTTTGAATCTGGAACAAGCTTACTGCGATCAGTCGAAGTCACTTGGTTTATTTTTTCTTCTTCCCGTTCTCGAGCACTGCGTCTTTCTCGATCATTTTATACACCGACAGTTTCGTGAGACTATCTCGATCCTGCCCTGTCTGACCGTTCTTTCCTCGGGAATCTTTCTTCATCTTGCCCTTCCAGATCTTGTCGATGTTCACGCGGTACATGTTGTGATATTTCTCGAGCTCGTCGGGGCCCGCCATCTTGAGCACGTCGAGTTCCGGCGCGAACATTTCACTGTAGCGATCTCGGCGGCGGATCAGCTTCGCGGTGCCATCGGCGTAGAGCATGATCATGCCAGGACGCCGAATCGTGTTGAAGTTGCTCGACATCACCTGCGCGTACGCTCCCACGTCCATCGCGGCGAGGAGATCGCCGGAACGGAGCTTGGGCATATCGATACCTTGTCGAATCAGATCCCAACAATCGCAGGTGTTCCCCGCGATCGTCACGGTGTGAATGCGACGCTCGTTCATCTTCGATGCGGGAAGAATGTCGTACTTCACCGTGCTCTGAACGAGAGCATCGGGGATGAAGTTGTAGGTAGAACCGTCGGCAATGACCATGCGGCTGCTCTTACCGAGCCGTTTTTTGCTGATCACTTTCATCAGACCGATCCCCGCGTTGAGGACAATGCTCTTCCCGGGCTCGAAGATCAGCTGCAGCGGCGGAATGTCGTAGCGATGCATCAGGCGCTCGAAGTATTTCGGAAAATCCTTCATCCGTTCGATCGGAAACGCCTCTTCCTCGCCGATGGCCGCGGGAAACCCTCCACCGAGAGACAGGCTCTGCACACGGATGCCTTTGTCGAGGCACTGGCGGATGAGCTTGGCAAAGATGCGCGCTGCGATCTTGAACACGCGCGGGTTGTAGACATAGCCGCCCATAAAATGAAACCCTTTGAAATCGACGTACGGACTTTTGCGTGCAAGATCGACCCCACGCTCGACATATTTGAGCGGGATGCCGTACTTGTTGCCCTTCGTGGAGTACGACCCGAGCTCGAACATCGGGTTCACGCGAATCACCGTGTCAATGTGCTTCCGGAGTTTCTTCGCGGTCTTGGCGATGTGCTCGATCTCTTCGATCGAGTCGGCCGTGATCGACTGCACTCCGATCTTAATTGCGAAGTGAATGTCCTGTTCGGTCTTGAACAAATTCGTGAACGTGAGTTGCTTCGGTTTGAAGTCGGCGAGAAGTCCGAGGATCAACTCTCCGACGGACGAACAATCGAGCTCGAATCCTTCTTCGCGAACCATTCGTAGAATTTCGAGGTTACTGTTGCACTTCACCGCATACTGCAGCGCGATGTTCGTGCCAAATACTTTCTTGAATCGCTTGAGACGAGAGCGGATTTCGCTCTCCACGAGCACGTACAAAGGCGTTCCGTACTTCTCCATGATCTTGTCGATCGGTACTCCTTCGATGAGCATCATCCCATTGATGTCCTGACTCACGAAACGCTCCCAACGCGGCCTCATGTAGCGAGAGCTCACTTTGTGCGGTTTGACTTGCTTGAACTTGTGACTACCCGGTTGTCTCTGTGACATCTCTTTGGAGTTGGGAAACGACAAGAATTATAGTGAGTGAGGCACAGGTGTAAAGAAGATTCGTCTCTTGGCATCATCGACATCACTGGGCACACTGTCCGTATGCTCGTGATGAAATTCGGCGGCACGTCGGTCGGATCCGCAAAAGCGATCAGCGAAGTGGCTGCGATCGTGAAAGCGAGACTGAAGCAAAAGCCCGTCGTCGTGGTCTCGGCCGTTTCAGGCGTCACGGACGGCTTGATTCGGCTTGCCGAAGAAGCATCGAACGGCAAAGGCGCGGATCTGTTCTCGAGCATTCACGGACAGCACAAAGACATCCTTCTGGATCTGAAGCTCTCGGAGTCGCTCTGCGACAAAGAATTTGCCGAACTGACTGCATTGGTAAAAAAAACAAGGAAGAAGAAAAGCAAACTCACGCAAAAAACGTTGGATACGTTCAAATCGTTCGGGGAACGTCTGTCATCGCTGATTGTTGCGGAAACACTCAAGAAGGCGGGTGTTCCCGCCAAAGCATTTCCCGCATGGGAACTCGGCATGATCACGAATGACGTCTTTGGTGACAGCGATCCCCTTCCTGAATCTTCTGCACTGCTCAAGAAAAAAATCTGTGCACTGACACTCGTTCCGGTCATCACGGGCTTTCTGGGGAAAACAAAGAAGGGCGAAATCACGACACTCGGTCGAGGAGGATCGGACTACACCGCGGCGATCATCGGAGCGGCGATCAAGGCCGAGGCGATCCAGATATGGAAAGAAGTCGACGGCTTCCTCACGACCGACCCGAGGATCGTACCCGAAGCCAAAATCGTTTCTGAACTTGCCTTCGAAGAAGCGTGCGAACTGGCGTACTTCGGTGCGAAAGTGCTGCATCCAAAGACGATTCTCCCCGCGATGGAGCTAGGCGTACCCGTGCAGGTACTCAATACGTTCAAGCCCGAAGGCAAAGGCACGACCATTGTGAGTAGCTTCGAAGATCGTCGACATAAGAGTCACAGTGTTGAAGCTTTTTCCCGAAAAAAAGGCATTACGATTCTGCATGTTCGCTCTCCCGAATTCTTCGACGGAAGCGGACTGATGGCAAAACTCTTCAAAGTTTTCGAGCGTCATCGCACAAGCATCGACCTCATCGCAACGTCCGTCGTCAGCGTGTCTCTTACGATCGACAACGAAAAATATCTCAAGGAAATCGTCCATGACCTGAAAAACCTCGGTGATGTCAGCGTCGTTCGCGGCAAAGCCATCATCTGTATGGTCGGCGGCAGCATTAATGCCGCAGGCGTTGCTGGACGCATCTTCACGACACTCGGCAAGCACGAAATCCCTGTCGAGATGATCTCGCAAGCGGCATCGGGAGTGAGCATGACATTCGTCGTTGACGAATGCGATACAGAAAGAGCACTTCGAATATTGCACGCTGAGTTCATCGAGAAGTAAATCACTACCTCTATAAAAGGGAGCGGGCTGCCTGCCCTCGGTCGACGCAGGAAGCATCCTGCTCCTTTTTTTAAAGTAGTTCCTGCGATTGCCAAAAAATTCCTGTATCCTTTCCTCATGAAATCCATTCAGAAGAAAACACGCGTCGGCATCCTCGGAGCCACTGGCATGGTTGGGCAACAGTACATCAATCTGCTTGTTGGTCATCCATGGTTTCAAGTCACGCACGTCGTCGCGAGCAGTAATTCTGCAGGAAAAAGTTATGGTGAAGCTGTCGAGGGTAGGTGGCACATGAAAAATGCGCTGCCGGAAACTATAAAAAAACTGATGGTCTATACCGTTGATGATCTTGCTTCAGTGAAGAAGAACTGCGACTTCGTATTTTCTGCTCTCGACAGCGATATTGCGAAAATTTGGGAAGAGAAATATGCAGAGGCAGGAATTCCCGTGGTCTCGAACGCGTCGACCCACAGAACCACAAGCGATGTGCCGATGATCATTCCAGAAGTGAATCCGGAGCATCTCGACATGATCAAGATTCAACAGAAGAATCGAGGTTGGAGCAAAGGCTTCATCGTCGTAAAGCCGAATTGTTCGATTCAAAGTTACATCGCGCCTCTTGCGGCTCTTCATAAGAAATTCACACTGAAAAGCGTCATCGTGACAACGATGCAGGCCATTTCGGGTGCAGGACACCCGGGGGTTGCATCACTCGATATTCTCGAGAACGTGATTCCGCTCATCAAAGGTGAAGAGGAGAAGTCCGAGCTGGAACCACGGAAAATTCTCGGATCTGTCAAAGGCAATGCAATCGTCTCCGATACGTCGTTCACGATTTCCGCTCACTGCAATCGCGTGCCGACGATCGACGGACATCTAGCGTGCGTATCTTTTTCGTGTGAGAAGAAACCAAGTGAGAAAGAAATCTTGAATGCTTGGAAGAATTTTAAAGGTGTTCCGCAAGAACTAGATCTTCCGTTTGCGCCAATACAAGCCATTACGTACACCGACGAAGCAAATCGTCCGCAACCGAGACTCGACAGAGACAACGATAAAGGCATGACGGTATCCGTCGGACGTCTGAGGGAAGATCCCGTGCTGCAGTGGAAATTCGTCGGGCTCTCGCATAACACCATTCGAGGCGCTGCGGGTGGGGGCATCCTCATCGCGGAATTGCTGAAAGCGAAGGGCTCTGTATAATTCCGCGCATGACAAAGGGGACGATCCTCATCATCGGCGCCGGAGGAGTGGGTGCGGTCGTCGTCCACAAGTGCGCGCAGAACGCCGACGTCTTCACCGATATTCACCTCGCGAGCAGAAGCATCGAAAAACCGAATGCGATCAAGAAAGACGTACAGAAGCGCTCGGGAGTAACAATCACGACGCACGCGGTCGATGCCGATAAGCCAAAAGAAGTCGCAGCACTGATTCGAAAAGTGAAACCTGTATTGGTCTTAAACGTCGCGCTCCCCTACCAGGATCTTTCGATCATGGATGCGTGTTTGATGACGGGTGTGCATTACATCGACACAGCCAATTACGAGCCGATCGACAAAGCCGAGTTCGAGTACAGCTGGCAGTGGGCGTACCGAAAGAAATTTAAGGACAAAGGGATTATGGCCGTGCTCGGCGCGGGCTTCGACCCCGGTGTCAGCAACATGTACTGCGCGTACATCCTCAAAAAACATTTCGATACGATCCGCTTCGTGGATATTTGTGATGCGAACGCAGGAAACCACGGCAAGTCGTTTGCCACGAACTTCAACCCCGAGATCAACATCCGCGAAGTGACGCAGGGCGTGAAACACTGGAACAAAGGCAAATGGGTCAAAACTCCGCCAATCATGGACGAAAAGAGCATTCACTTCACGTTCAAGTATCCGGTCGTCGGAGACCAAGAGAACTATTTGCTGTATCACGAAGAGCTCGAGTCGCTCGTAAAAAATCTGCCGGGTCTCGAACGCATTCGTTTCTGGATGACCTTCTCGCAGAATTATCTGACGCATCTTCGGGTCATGCAGAGCATCGGCATCACGAGAATCGATGCGATCGACTACGAAGGCAAAAAGATCGTGCCGATCAAGTTCCTTAAGGCGCTTTTGCCGAATCCTGCATCACTCGCCACGAAGTACACGGGCAAGACGGTCATCGGCTGCATCATCACGGGCGTCAAGAAGGGCAAAGAGAGCACGAAGTACATCTATAACGTCTGCGACCACGCCGAATGCTTTGCGGAAATCGGTTCGCAAGCCATTTCGTATACCACAGGTGTTCCCGCAATGTCCGCCGCGATGATGCTCATGAAGGGAATTTGGAAAGGAAAAGGTGTGTTCAACATGGAAGAGCTCGATCCCGAGCCGTTTTTGAACGTGGTCTCGAAGAACGGACTGCCGTTCAAAGTGATTGACTTTGAGCGCCTTCCTGACACTCTGACGGCATGAAGTGCGACACATTGTTTGAACCCCACTGGGAACGCGACCGCGAAGCGTTTTTCTCTGCGATCGATTTCTCGAAGATCGAAACTCCTGCGTACGTCATTCACCTTGGTGCGCTCGAAGAGAATTTGAAGATTCTCGCAGACATCAAGAAGGCTTCCGGCTGCCGGATACTGCTTGCAATGAAGGCATTCTCAACATGGCAAACATTCCCGTTGATCGCAAAGTACTTAGACGGTGTGTGTGCAAGCTCGGTGAATGAAGCACGCCTTGGAAGAGAAGAATTCAAAAAAGAAGTCCACAGCTACGCACCGGCATTCAGCGACCGTGATATCGAAGGGCAGATGCTGTACGCAGATCATCTCATCTTCAACTCGGGGACGCAGTGGCAAAAATATCGCGAGATTGTGCACAAAAAAAATCCAAAGATCGAATGTGGTATTCGCATCAATCCAGAATCGTCGGGAGCAAAAAATGATCTCTACAATCCCTGCGGCAAAGGCTCTCGCATGGGCTCGACACTTGCCGAGTGCGAGAAACATCCCGGACTGCTGGAAGCAGCGGATGGACTGCATTTTCACACACTCTGTGAACAGAATGCGGATGATCTGGAAGAGGCTCTCAAGCAAGTAGAGAAAAAATTCGGCAACTATTTGAAAGGCAAGAAGTGGATCAACTTCGGCGGAGGGCATCACATCACACGAAGCGACTACGACAGAGCGAAACTCATACATCTCATCACTTCTTTCCAGAAGAAATACAACACACAGGTGATCCTCGAACCTGGGGAAGCCGTTGGGCTGAATGCAGGCATCCTCGTGTCCTCTATTCTCGATATTATCAACAATAACGGCCTGGTCGCCATGCTTGATACAACAGCGGAAGCCCATATGCCAGACGTCCTCGGCATGCCGTATCGACCATCGATTATTGGCGCCGGAAAGCCCCAGGAGAAGAGATATACGTACCGCATGGGGGGAATCACCTGTTTGTCTGGAGACTTCATCGGAGAGCATTCCTTTGACCGAGAGCTCCAGGTCGGAGACAAGATCATCTTCCAGAATATGGCGATCTATACGACGGTGAAGAACACGACGTTCAACGGCGTGCGCCTGCCGGACATTCTGATCATGGATAGCAACAACAAGATCGTGCACCGAAAGACATTCGGCTATGACGATTTTCGGAATCGGCTGTCGTAAAGCGGGCATCTTTGTTACCGTAGACATGAGTTTCTACTTTGTTTTTTCATGAAAAGCGCGCGAACCGTCAAAATCGGCTTGATCCAGATGTCGATGACAGACTCCCATGAGAAAAATCTGAAGAAAGCGCAGACGTTGATTTCCGAAGCGGCAGGCAGAGGAGCACAGATGATCGCGCTTCCCGAGCTCTTTTCGAGTCTTTATTTCTGCCGAAATAAAAAAGATGCAGACGCATTCAAACACGCAGAAGCAATCAACGGATACACGAATACCGCTCTCAGCGCCTCAGCAAAAGAACATGAGATTGTTCTCATCGGTGGATCGATCTTCGAAAAAACGGACGATGAACGTTTTTTCAACACATCGACGGTCTTCGGACCGGACGGAGAGATGATCGGAACCTACCGAAAAACGCATATTCCTCACGATCCTGGGTTCTTCGAGCAGGATTATTTCGAAAAAGGCGATACCGGAGTCCGAGTATTCGAGACTCCACTCGGAAAGATCGCCGTCCTCATCTGCTACGACCAGTGGTTTCCGGAGTTCGCGCGCATCGCAGCCCTAAAAGGAGCTGAAATCCTCTTCTATCCGACCGCGATCGGCGATCCGAAACTCCCGCCGATCGATGCCGCAATCCCCGAAGATTTCGAAACCATGTGGAGATCTGTGCAGGTCGGTCATGCCGCTGCGAATAACGTGTACGTCGCCGCGATCAACCGAGTCGGTACCGAAGGCAAAACGACGTTCTGGGGCGGCTCGTTCGTCGCAAGCCCGACGGCAGCACTTCTTGCAAAGGCCGATGACAGCGAGCAAATCGTCTACGCCGACTGCGATCTTTCATATGTGAAGAAAGTACAAGACTCGTGGCGCTTGCTTCTTGAACGCAGAACCGAGATGTACGGCGATCTGACATCATGAGTACCGGATTCCGCATGCCGGCTGAATGGGAGAAGCACGAAGGGACATGGTTTTCCTGGCCCTATAACGAAGAGGAGACGTGGGCAGGGCATCTGGATGGAGCAGAGAAAGCATTCGTGGAGATTTTCGAATGTCTGACACCGCATGAGCGCGTGCATGTGCTCGTACCGAATGAGTCGGTGAAGAAGCGCGCTCTTGCAACAATCGAACAGTCAAAAGCAATTATCGGAAATCTCGATTTCCATACCATCGAAACCGGTGATATCTGGATCCGTGATTTCGGACCGATCTTTGTCGTGAAAGACTCTCCGAAACATGAAGTCGCATGGACGAAGTGGACGTATAACGCACTCGGCAATAAATTCGAAGCACTCCTGATCGGCAATGATGCACCCGATAAGATGCCAATCAAACATCTGCCGCGATTCGAGGGCGGTATGGTGCTCGAAGGCGGCTCGATCGACGTGAATGGCACAGGAACGCTCCTCACCACCGAGAGCGTTCTCTTGAATCCCAGTCGCAATCCAGAACTTTCGAAACGGCAGATCGAAGACAAGCTGAAACAGTCTCTTGGGGTCACGAATATTCTCTGGCTCTCCGCAGGCATCGCGGGCGACGACACGGACGGTCACGTTGATGATGTGACAAGGTTCGTGAATAGAAACACCGTCGTGACGGTCATCGAAGAAGATTCGAAGGATGCAAACTACGAAGTGCTGCAGGAAAACCTGAAGCGCCTGAAAACTATGAAGATCGAAACCGGAGAACCCCTGAAGATTCTTACTCTACCTATGCCGAAAGCGTTCATCGTGGACGGTCGCCGTATGGCTGCAAGCTACGCAAACTTCCTGATCGCCAATAATGTCGTACTGGTACCCATCTATGCACAGCCAAGCGACACGGTTGCCCTGGCAACACTGCAGAAGTGCTTCCCCGATCGACGTGTAATCGGCATCGACTGCAGAGAACTCATCTGGGGCTGCGGATCGATCCACTGTGCGAGCCAGCAGCAGCCGGCCTAAGATTGCACACGCAGGAAGAATCCTGCTCCCTTTGATCTTTGTTTTTCTTGTATCAACGGGAGCGGGTATCTACCCGCGTATCACAAGAAATCATTGAATCCTCTCAAAATTGATGAACGTGAATGCATACTCATGTTCCGCATCTTTTTTGTGATGTTCCCTGCTTTTCTCCTTCCACTCGTCCGTAATTTCGGGAAAAAACACGTCCCCATCGATCGTCGCATGCACGCGGGTGAGATACAGCTTCTCCGCAAGCGACAAACCGATCTCAAACAGCTTCGCTCCGCCGATGATGAACGCTTCGTCGCTGTCTTTCGCCAGATCGAGTGCAGCCGTGAGCGAATGCGCAAGTGACGTTCCTGCAGGTGCATTCTCAAGTGTATTCGACACAACAATGTTCAGACGATCCGGCAGTGCTCTACCGATCGACTCGAATGTCTTCCTGCCCATGATCATGGGATGCCCTCGCGTAAGCGCTTTGAATCGCTTGAGATCATCCGGCAAATGCCACGGGAGCTTGTTGTCCTTCCCGATGACGTTGTTTTCCGAGGCGGCGACGATGAGAGAGAGAATCACGATGTGATTGTAACATGCACCAAAGGGCAGGCGCGCGCCACGGCGGGGGTGAGAGGCGCGGGTATTGGCGCGCCGTGCTTTCTTTGGTTCTTTCTTTGCACGAACAAAGAAAGAACAACTATATCGCTATCGGTGCCTTGATCGCCTCATGCGGTTCATACCCCTCAACAACAATATCTTCATAGGTGAAATCGAAAATATTCTTCCTCTCACTATTCAATTTCAACACAGGCAAGACCTTTGGCTCACGTAAGAGCTGCAGCTTCGCCTGCTCCAAATGATTCAGATACAGATGTGCATCACCGAGCGTATGCACAAACTCCCCCACCTCAAGCCCCGTCACCTGCGCGATCATGTGTGTCAACAGTGCATACGATGCGATGTTGAATGGCACGCCGAGGAAAATATCCGCGCTGCGCTGATACAATTGACAACTTAGTGCAGGTCTACCGACCTGCGAACCGGCCCGCGTAGAAGGTGCAACATAAAACTGAAACAGACAGTGACACGGAGGCAGAGCCATCGAATCGATGCATGGCACGTTCCAGGCAGAGACGATCAAACGGCGAGAATTCGGATTTTTCTTGATGTTCTCGATGAGCATGCTGATCTGATCGATTTTTTTGCCATCAGGTGCAGGCCAACTTCGCCACTGTGATCCATAGACGGGACCAAGATTGCCATCTTTGTCCGCCCACTCGTCCCAGATCGTCACACCGTTGTCTTTGAGATACTTGATATTCGTGTCGCCTTTCAAAAACCAAATCAGCTCATGAAAAATCGAACGCGTGTGTAATTTCTTCGTCGTCAGCAGCGGAAAACCTTTCTGCAGATCGAACCGCATCTGATAGCCGAAACAAGAGAGCGTTCCCGTGCCCGTTCGGTCATCTTTCTTCGTGCCGGTCTTCAAAACGTGTTGAAGAAGATCAAGATATTGGCGCATACGCCAACTATAGCATTACTGATGCGTGATATTGTTCCAGAAATCCTCTGGACAACACCCTTGTGATACTATACTATAATATAGTATCTTTTCTTAGTACTTCTATGACTACCATCACCGTCCCCCTCACCGAGGAACTTTCTCACCTGATCGACGAGCTTCTAAAGCGCGGCATCGGCGCAAACAAAGCCGATCTTATCAGACAAGCTCTCCGGAAATTCGGCGAAGATCAGGCAGTTGCCGACGTTCTGGAAGCTCACAAAGAACCGCGTCTCAAGGGATCCCTGCGTAATTTGGCTAAAGCTCTCTGATATGCCAACCGTTCTCTACACACCAAAGTTTGTACGCCAGTGGAAAAAATTAGAATCTGATCTACAGGAAGAAGTAGAGCGATGCCTGGCAGAGCTCCGCAAAAATCCGAAACTGCCGTCTCTGAAAGTCCACAAACTGACGGGAACATTGAAAGGATTTCTCAGTTGCTCGGTGAATTACAAATACCGCATCGTCTTCGAATGGGACGATCCTAAAACCATCGCTGTGCTGTCGGTCGGCGATCATGATGTGTATCGCTGAAGAAACGATGTTTTTCGCTATCTATATGGCAATATTTCGCCATACTCCACCCATGTACAAAGATCGATTCGCCGTGACGAAAGAGCCCCTGAAAGCTCGCGGCCTTTTTCTTCGCGTGCTTGCGGGAACAGCGATTTGGCTGATGATCTTGCCAACCCTCGTGATGCACGGAGCACTCTGGTTGTATCAAGAAATTTATTTCTCGGTCTACGAGATTCCAAAAATGCGATTTCGGGGCTATCTCATCATGGACCGGCAGAAACTGTCGAAATTGAGTTGGGGTCAGAAACTTTCTTGTGCGTTCTGCGCATACACCAATGCGGTTGCTGCATGGTTCAAGGCAATTTCAAACCAAACCGAGGTCTACTCCTGCGCCATCAAACACAGTGTCTTCAAAGAGGGGCAGGAGTATCAGAAGGAGTTTTTCGACTATGATTCATTTCGATGAAAGCGTAGCGGAAGATCCATATCTTCCGCGGATCGGAAATTCGCAGTAACCGCGGATTGCGTATACTTCAGAACCGCGGAAGTTACGAACTTCCGCTACGAACCACACCTCTCCGGTCGCTTCCTCTCTTTCTTCATCGCACTGTATGTCGGAGCATAGGCATTGTTTGCGTTCCACACGGTGAAACCGCACAGTCCTGCGTCGTACACGCCATTCATCTGATCCGTCATGTTCTTGGTTGTAACTCCGTACCCTTGGATCCACGGACGCAGCTTTTTGCTCTGCTCAGGTCCGAGGAGTTCTTGGTACCCGGTCAGTGTCCGATAGACGAGGTAGTACATCCGGCTTCCCGGATCTTTCCTCGGATTGTAGTAGGCGTTGATCGAGAATGTCGCGGGGTATGCCATCGGCGAAATGATGTCCACGAGAGGCGCAAAGCGCACAACATCCTGCCCGAGCGTTTCGACATTGTTGTCATAATTCCACCCGAGGATCGCAAACGTGGAAAGCCCGAGCTTCGTCTTCGGTCCGCAGCGATCGATGGTGTCGCGAGTAGCACGGATGAATTTTTCGATCCGATCGGCTTTCTCAGTACCTGAATACACGGACAACGCGCCGAATTCTGCGGTCGAGAAACGGATGTAATCCAGATTGATTTCGTCGATACCCATTGCCGAGAGCTCACAGACGACTTCCATATTGTAGGCAATCGCCGTGTCGTCGCTCGGGTCCACCCAGGTCTCGCTGAGGACTCTTCCCGTCGCCGGGTGCTTGATGCGGGTCGCCGGAAGCTTCCGCGTGAGACCATCGTCCTTGATCGCAACAAAACGACCGATCGAGTAGATCTCGTGAGACTTGAGCAATGCGAGAATCTCCGGAAGCTCATAGAGCGATTTCACGAGACCGATCTCATTTGCCATGGGTGCGGCGGAATGAAACAGCACAGATCCACCTTTCACGTCGAAGACGAGGGCTGTCCCACTGACCGTTTTGAGATCTTCGATCGTACGAAGCAGGAAATCGTCATGCGCGATGCTTGCTGCCGTGAGGAAGATTCCTGTTTTGTTGTCTGCCCGAACAGCTGCCAAAACCACCTCTACGCTTTCGGGAGCCGCCTCAGAAGAAGCCAGAATGCCCTCTGTCATCGCACTCTGCTCGAGAACACTGCCGCTTTCCGTAACATCGCCTACAGCTTCCGTTGCCGCTGCATGCAAAATGTCCGGAGCAGGTTCCGGCACTACCTCCGGTTGATTCGCGTGACTGAGGAAGAGGAAGCCCGCGATCGTCATCGCAAAGGCAAGCTCGGACAAGGGAAAAAGGCGCATTGAGCTACGAAAACAGACGATCTTCGCACAAGGAGAAAGACCACCGAGAATATCCGACCCAAGAAGCTGCCTGAGCCTCAGGCTCACAGACAAGCGTTCAGCCGAGATTTTCGGAGTGTCGAATTGCATGAAGAATATTTGTTTTTCCTCTCATTGTAGCAGGAAAAACGACTTTTTTCAATCGAGGAGCCGTCCGAAAGATCATCAGAGTCATAACCAGTCAGTCACTCTTTCGACGTGCACGCCAAATGCACTTCTGGTATCTTCCTGCGGCACCTTTCTTTGCCCAGGTGGCGAAATGGCAGACGCACTACCTTGAGGTGGTAGCGGGAGAAATCCCGTGGAGGTTCGAGTCCTCTCCTGGGCACCATCCGGCTCCGTCCGGCTGCTCTAAGCAGCCGAGACTACGCCGCGATTGCTGCATAAAGCCGGATGCCGCGGCGTAGTTCGAGCAACAGCGAGAACGAAGTCGGGCAGACGAGATGAATGCAAATTTGTATTATACTGGTGTGCTATGCATTACGTATACATCCTCGAATCAGCAGACCATGAGCACTGGTACGTTGGAGTAACGGACAATTTGGAACGACGAATTACAGAATATAATAATGCAAAAAGCCCACACACAAGTAAAATCGCTCAATGGAGGTTAAAGACATATACCGCTTTCCCAGATAGAGTTCGTGCCGAAGAGTTTGAACACTACCTAAAATCACATTCAGGACGTGCTTTCACAAAAAAGCATTTATAAATGTGAACGCTGTATCATAGTCGTAACTTTGAGTATTGTGAGTGCATGTGCTGGAGCCTTGGAGCATCGGCAGCGTTAACCGCAGCGGGAACAGCCGGTGTCGCAGCCGGGATTTACAGAAAATATCTGTGTGCGTAGAATCTTTTCGATTGCTAGACGTGCCTCCCGATCTCCACACACGGTTCGATCTTCTGATCGAGCCCCTTCAACTGCATGATGTCTTTCTCGGTGAGATCGATGAGGTCCTGTTCCCATTCGGTCTGATCGTAGGAAATCTTGTAGATCTCTGGCATGAGCGGATCGATCGCTTCGCCGAGCGTCATGTGTTTGCTGAGAGATACGATCTTATCCCAGCTCTCTTTTCGGTCGTACAGAATAAGATCCAAACCGTAAGCGAGTGCGGAGCGACCGCCATCGTACCCGAGAAACGCGAGTGACATACCGTCGCAGATTTCCTTGGTCTGTGCGCGCGAACACACCTCGATGCTTCGGTAATTGCCGAGATCGACGTTCATCTTGATGTACGCATTCTTCATGAGTGTCAGATAGTTGACCTGGTTAAAACCACCAAGACACTTGAGCCCGTAGTAGAAACTGATCGTGATGAAGTTGAGAAGAAGGCTTGGGATCAACTCGCGGTTTCGCATTGCTTCACCAATGGCTTCGGGCGTCAGTTCGATCTTGTACGTTTCGTCCTTCGAGACGAGATAATTCCCCTTTCTCCAAAGCTGGAGATTGACCTTGCTTCCCTTCGGAAGAGCCCAGAACAGATACGTGCCAGAGGCGTGCTGTCTCGAGAACGATCCAAAAATGCCTTCGAAGTAATTGTTGATATAGGGCTCGTATTTGGGATCGAATAGAATGTGATTAATCACGGTATCCTGATGCAAGTGGTACTTGGTGATGAGACGAACAACGATGTCTTCCTGTTCGAGATAGACGAGTTCAGGACGGCGAACATTCGACTGTGCAAAGTACTTCTTCCAGAGCCTGATATTGGTCTTCGACATCTGTTCTCGGTAACTCGGAGCCTTGAGCACATCGGGGGTGTTATAGATTTCATCGATGAGTGATTCGATTCTCTCCACTGTCGTCTTAGGGACACCTTCGTCTCTACCCATCTCATGAAGCCTCTTCCTCACTTTCGTCACTTCCTCCGGCATGTAGGCACGCATGTTATACACGGAGCAGGAGTGCGAATTGCTCGGAAGGAACGAGAGACGATGCTGTTTGAGCTCTTCCCCCTGCGCAGTATTGAAGACAAGCGCTCTGGAGTGCGGATTGTTTACAGACACGTTGGCACAGGCGAGAACGACGACGTACTTGAGGATGGGATCGTTATGCGTATGGAACGGCAGCTCGATCATGAGATTGGAATTCAGGAAGAATGGATGCACGATCGGACCGACGTGATCGGCGGTCGACACGAAGTAATACTTCTCGAGCTGCGCTACCACACCGTCCGCGACAACCGAACCGAATCTCTCCGCCGCCGCTTCATGCATCATCTCCAGAAGCTCACTCTGACGGTGCAGAATCGGGGGATTCAAGTTCACATCGATATAGTCCCCGGAGTAGTCGTGCAAGGACTTATCCCCTTTCTTCCTGAGAATCTCGTCGAGAATCGGCCTCTTCACGAGCACGCGCTCTTTGAGCCTTTGGAAGCGATCTTGCAATGTGGAATTCATAAATTATGCGCGGGACAGTGTAGCACTGTTACGAATAACAAAAAATACTCTCAAAGTGTGTCAACCTCAGACGCAGCCCGTAAAAAACTAGGACAGAATCTGCAGAAGACGCTTTCTGTCTGCTGGAGAAATCTTGAGTGCTGAAACAAATGCTTGCAGATCTTCAATGCTGATCTTCTTTCCTCGCGACAGTTTCTTCATCTGCTCGTACGCATCACTCATACCGTTTTTACGCATCACGGTCTGGATGGCTTCTGTGAGAACTTCCGGATGCTTGGAAAGTTCTTCTTTCAGCATCGCCGCATCGACCGACAGCTTTGAAAGACCTTTGCGAAGCGAAGCAAGAGCCAAGATGTGATATCCAAATGCAACACCGATATTACGCTGCACGGTGGAATCCGAGAGATCGCGCTGGAGTCTGCTGATCGGAAGTTTGAGTGCGAAATGGTCGAAGAGTGCGGAACTGAGTCCCAAATTGCCTTCTGCATTCTCGAAATCGATCGGGTTCACCTTGTGGGGCATCGTCGACGATCCGACCTCCCCCTCGATCACGCGTTGTTTGAAAACACCCCGAGAGATGTACATCCACGTGTCGCGGCAAAGCCCGATGAGAATCGTATTGATGCGGACGTACACATGCGAGAGCTCGGCAAGATCGTCATGAGGATTGATCTGCGTCGCGTTTTCGAGAGGCAAAAGTCCCAGAGACTTTACGAATCTCTTTCCAAAATTCCTCCAG
>SICN01000022.1 GCA_009691405.1 Candidatus Peribacteria bacterium
TGATGTGGGCAGGGAGTGACCAAAGTAGCTCGGATGAGTGGTTCGAGCTCTCTATGCCAGCGTGTGATACGACTCTGCCTGAGTGTCACCCGGAGAATCTTTCGGGTTACAGCGTGACGTATCTGAGGAGCACGGGGGTAGAGACTCTGATGTTTGTTTTTCCTGAAAATTTTATGATCGAGCCAGGGCAGTATCTGGTCATCGGTAACAACCACGAGAGCAGCTCGCGTCTTCTCTCGGAGCCTGCACTCATCAGCGCTTCACTTACGCTTGCCAATAGCGGTCTCCGGTTACGTCTCAAAGATCCAAACGGTACGGTGATCGATGAAGTCGATGATGGAGTCGGTGCACCTTTTGCCGGTTTGAATCCGTCGGCTCCGGCACCGAAAGCAAGCATGGAAAGGATCGACCCTCTGGTTTCTGGCACGATCAAAGAGAATTGGAAGACTGCAACTACGAGTCTTGGTTTCGATGCAGGAGCAAACATGCTTGGAACTCCAGGGTATCCAAATGCATCCTCCGTTGTATCCGTTTCGTCGGCATCATCTTCCATGAGTTCGCTTTCTTCGAGCATATCATCTTCGTTGTCATCTGCTGCTTCTTCTTCCGCAGAATTTTCATCCTCTTTTGATGCATCTTCTTCAAGTTTCTCGGGGTCATCAGAATCTTCTCAAAGTTCCTCCTGTCAGAGCGATCTCTCCGTCTCAATTTTACTGCAGTCAGGTGATTTTACAGGGGTAGGAAAGGCGACGCTCAACGTGCAGGCAGTTGCGATAGCAGGGACACTTACGGGAGCGAGCTGCAGGTTCGATTTCGGAGATGGATTCAGGAGCGAAAGTTGTAATCCAGGCGTTCACTCTTACATACAGACTGGTGTCTTTTCCTTGAATCTAGTAGTGATAAACCAGTGTGGTAATACACTAACACAGACGCAAACAGTGACGGTTCAGTCTGATTCAAAGTCCTCTGCATCGGTAACGGCAGGATCGGGACTCCCTCAGGTCTTTCAGGACAGTCGAATTGTGATCTCTGGGGTCCTCCCAAATCCAGATTCGAAGGATGCGGATAAAGAGTGGATCGAACTCCGGAATCTTGAAGATCGTTTCGTCTCGTTTGCCGGTTGGCATTTGGCGATCGGTGCAAAAACCGTTCGTCGTTACGCTATCGATACCGTATCCGGTCTTGGACCGCACGAAACAGTTCGTCTGTATCAAAGCGAGACAGGGATGACCTTTAGTAACGCAGCAGATACCGTGGAGCTCATCAATCCCCAAGGTATCGTTGTTTCCTCTGTTTCCTGGAAAAAGGCGGAGGAAGAGAGGGTGTATCTCTCCGAAAGCTTCAAAGATCAGAGCCTCCAGGGGACGGTCTACCCTGTCATCGATAACGTAACCTTCGTCATCAATTTTGATGGTCCTTCCTCACGCATTATCGGTCTTCCGAAGGCAACTGTTAGGTTGATTGGGGTAGACGACTTCGGCTTGAGCGAAAATACAGATCTTATTGAGTACAAATTACAATCATTAGAATTTATGAGAGCCCTAACTGAAAACAAAAAAGTAGAACTATTTTTTGATACAGAAGTATGGGATAGTGACGGAAATCTATTAGCCTACGTGAGGATAGATGATGGGAGGATTCTCCAGAATGAGATGCTTCTTTCAGGGCTTATTGTAGCAGATAGTAGCCATAGCTATGCGAGTAGATACCAGCATATTGAAGCTCAGAAAAAAGCACAGAAATCTCAGTCAGGAATATGGTCTATTCTTCAGGCATCAAATTTAGAAAATAGTGACAGAGCCCTGAATAAAGCCAATAATATAGTGTCTTCTCTATATTTTCCTTCACAACATCTCTATAGCAATTCGGGTATGATTCTCATCACAGAAGTCTACCCTTCACCGTCTTCAAAAGAGCAATCCGGCTCTATTCTTGGTGATGAGTGGATAGAGTTCTATAATCCCGGATCGCAGATTCTTTCCCTTCAGGACTGGAAGATCACAATTGGAAAGAAGACGATTACCTTTGGAGAATCCAGTGTAATCGAAGCCGGGAAATATAGTGTCTTTCTAGTGCATCAGACAGGGCTGAAGCTCAAGAATGATGGTGATGAAATAATACTCATTTCACCTGATTCCGTGTATCAAATTTCTCTCGCCTATCCGAAGACAAAAGTTGGAGAATCGTACGTGTTTGATAAGAGCAGAGAAGCCTATTGCATGAGCAAAAGTGCGAGTCCTGGTGTAGCTGGTTCTTGCGTTACTGCTTTAAGTTCTTCTGCAGGAAGGAAAGTCGCACCGAAAACGGTCAGAAAGAGCAGATACGATACGTATGCAGCAAGCTACAATGCAACACTCAAGGACCGCTTGGATCCGATTGTTCTCGCTTCGGAGAAGACTCAGGGTATTCCTATCGCTTTATCCGTTCTTTTTGGCTTTATGTTGGGCTCTATAGGATTATTTGCTGCATTAAAAATACACAGAGTGAGGAATTTTGTAGTGGGGAAAGAATTCGCTTGTAGATAACGTATTGTCCAAAATCCAAAAATTTGCTATAATAGAGGGATTTATGTCGCAAAAACAAAATCAAATGTCTGGCGGTGTTGAGAACTATGCTCAGCTGAATGCTCCCGAGCGTGATGTTCGTTACACGGAAAATCTAAAGCAGTATCAGGAAAAACTTCGCTTTCTTGAGACTTCTGCAGCCGGTAAGCCTGAACTGAAGTCAATGCTCAAGGATCCAAACAAACAGACATGCCTGGTAGGACTTGTACAGCGATTATCGGATGGAAGCTTGCAGTTTATCAGTCCGGAAATGAGAGATGCCTTGCAGAAGCAGCAAATGGCAAAGCTTGGCATTGATGAGAAAATTTTGAAGGCAAATGGAGAAGCCAATCGTGGTGTGGAGAATTTTGTTCACGATACTGCGACTGCATATGATGATCTGGTGAAGGCGGTTGAAGATGCAGGTCTAGGAAATGTCGATCTTCCTGCAAAAGCCAATAGCCTTGAGCATCAGGATGATTTCAGGAAGGAATTCTCGGATAAGCGCAGTTTGTTCTTATCTGCAGCGCGCATTGTCATTGCAGCAAAGTCAGACAAGATCGGTCAGGAAGTAGTGCTTGAAAAACTTTTGGACATGTTGAGCGATTACTTACATGAGCCAGGTCTCCAGAATTCTTTGGAAGCAGCTCTTAATGGCGGCAAGGCATCTTTTGAAGATAAAAAGCTTGAGGACATTTTGAAAATTTTGAAGGATGCAGCGTCGCTACGAGTATTTTCTACGTCCGATTTTACGAAAAAGAAAAATGCAATTGATGCGGAGATTGTCATCGTGAAAGCCAGTCAGGATGCAATTATCCTTGCTCAAACGAGTGCACGGCAGGAATGGAATAAGTTGATGACTGGAGATCACCCTGCTCCCGCTGAAGTGAAGGCTGCGTATGACAAGCTTCTTGGCGAAAGTGAGGCAAAAGATATCATTGCCAAGTGTTTTGATGGAAACATCTTAAATTTTGACAAATTGCGTGCTGCATTGGCTGTAAATGACATTGTTCTAACGGAGCTGGATCTTCGAAATTTTATTGGCGTGCCACCAGTTGGGAATGTAGAAAAGAAAGCTCTCAAGGAGAAAGAACTTATTGCATTTATTACAAGCGAGTCGAGGAAAGTTGTATTTGTAGCGGGAGGAAAAATTATCGGCATCTGGTGGGATTGGATTGCTAGTCTTCCTGATAACGTTATTCCTCAGGCAAATGACAAGGCTCTCTATGACTTTATCATGAAAAATAAGGCTCTCTACAGAGCTAAATCGGCAATCGAGACACTGGAAACCTGGCCGGCAACCGGAGACAACCACATGGAGAATGCCTTCAAGCAATTGAGGGATCTTCAGAGTGAGGTTGATCTTATTGGTAAGGCAATTGGTCCTGCATCCACTCCTGCAGAGAAGGCAAGGCAGGCGGCGATGCTTCTTGATACGGCAAAGGCTGTCTATGAGGATCTTGAGAAGGGTACAAATTTTTCCATTCAACCGAATCAGCATATTCGCAATGTGGCTTTCTATCTTGCGATGACGAAAGGCATGGTTGATGCAAAAAAATATTTGGAGAATCCTCAG
Source organism: Candidatus Peribacteria bacterium (assembly GCA_009691405.1). Classification (GTDB taxonomy): domain Bacteria; phylum Patescibacteriota; class Gracilibacteria; order Peribacterales; family Peribacteraceae; genus SICN01. The sequence continues at coordinate 4,120 of SICN01000022.1, forward strand.
GCATACGCCTTGCAAAACCCCGATCTTGCAGATCCGGTTGCGGACTACGTTGGTCGCGTGAACCAGGCAGAGACGATGAGCGGCAGGGATATCTTGCAGCCTATGACGAACGATACGGGTATTCGTGTCATTCCTCATGCGCTGACGCAGATTTTGAGTGATATGCGCACCAAGAAAGGAGTATCTCTCAGTGTCGATGATCTCATCAATGATAAGGCGAAAGCAGGTGTCATTCTTTCAGCCATTCTCTACGACGATCCCGCATTCAATAGAAAGGGTGCTTCCAAAGCGTTGGTTGCTGCTTACACTCAGGACAAAGATCAGACCTATGCCTTCAAGACTAAGGAGAAGGGAGCGGAAAAGACAGTCGATGTTCCGATGACATCGATGCAGGCATCTCTTTACGTGCGTCTCATCCATCAACATCTTGCTCATCAAGTGCAGGATAAAAATGTCGTTCGAAAGCAGCTAGAACGTGGCGGTCATTCCAAGGATCTTCTTAGCACTGTTCGCACAGCGATGGACACGCTCAGCGATATGTTCAACAGCGGTGATCGAGCGGAGCAATTGCTTGCCGGCGGATTGGCTTTCGGAGCCCTCTATGCAATCTACCGTGCATGGAAAGCTGAAGGAATGTGGCGAAACGTTCTCATCGGCATTCCTGCTTTCGTCGGTCTCGATATCGCCGTAAAACGGGCAACCGGAAAAGGCGTTCTCGACCGCATGAATATGCGCTTTGTTCCTGAAAATGAGCGCAGTTCTTCACTCGAACAATTCGTTCGTTCGAGTCGCAAGGAGAAGCAATTCAATCTTGATGATGAACCGGGACGCGTAGCTGTCGCCGAACTTATGAATCCGAAGAGTCCGATTGGTATCGGTCAACTTCTCGACTGGAGAGACAAAGTGAAGAGTAATGGAGGAAGCGATTTCACTGCAGGCATTCCGTCTTCACTCAGAGTCAATAAAGTCGTTGCCGCCATCGGCATCGCATCTGCCAATCAATTCCCCGGAGCGGAACTCCGGAAGCAAGGATACGAGACGATGCTCAAGGCACTCGAATATCTCTGCATTCAAACTGCCGATCGCAATGCGCTCGGTGGAGGAACACCTGAGCAGCGCGCCGCGCTCGGAGCCACACATTTACGGAAGCGTTACGTCAATTTCAACGAAAACTATATTGCCGATATGGGCATTGCCAAGAAACTCAAGGATGCGGCGAAGAAACGTCCGGGTGGTCAGTTCACGATGGAGGATGTTCTCATCTTCGAGCGTCCGACTCCGGCTGTGAATGCGGCTCTCGACGAGACAACGTTCAGCGAATTGGGATGGGCAAAATTGGGAGTGCTTGGTGCTTCTGCAAAAAATAAATTTGAACAGGGAGCTTCCTTCCTGCAGGTGAAGGTTGAGCACGCCATTGACCAGACCCCTCTCCTTATTGGCGATGTTGTCGATAATTCCATGGAGTCGATAGAGTCTTTCAGAAAGTGGGCAATTGTCAGCGGATTTAAGATCAAAGCAGAAGTTGTCGAGGATCTACAGGCGTCATGGGTATTGCTCAAGAAACTTTGCAGTGAAGCGGGAGTATTGGTCAGCCAGACTCCTCAAGGCTTGAATTGGGTGTTCGAGAAAGGAAAAGCCGGTGTGGATTGGGTTCGCGAGAGAAAGGCGCTGGAGCTCTATCGCGAAATGCGCGCGCATGGAGTGACCGGAAGGATTTTGCAGGGCTTCGAGGCTGCTTTCTTCGCATTCTTCGGCAAGCGCGTCGAAAACATCGATATTCAAGAAGTCTCGAAGGTTCAGAATTTCCGTTCGGATCTCGTTGCGTTAATGGATAATGCTGCAGTGCCGACGGGTGCCAGACATGCAAATCTTGTGAACAAGTGGCTGACTCAAATCGGAATCAAACTTCCAGTACAGGATCCGATTACCAAAGAGTTCACCGAGAAAGATACGAAAGATCCTGCTGAACGCATGCTGCGGTACGAGCTTCTCAAGCGTGAAATTTTCTCTTTCATGGCTGCGGATCGTGCTCATGAAATTTATAATAATAGGGCGGACAAAAAATATACGACGAAGCAACGCCTTGATGTAACCTGGCCTGTCACATTCGATCCTGAGAAGATGAAGTTCGATGTAGAAGGCAGGGATGTCAATCTTGTTCAGACATACGAATATATTCGTTCGCGATACAACAATGCTGAAATTCTCTCCGTCATTGGTCAGGATCGTGTTCTCAGCGGAGCGCTCAATGATTATGCGGATCAGAACAAAGGAACGTTCATGGGGGGCGCTGCCGATTGGTCGGCGTATTTTACTTCTTTCCTCTCTTACGAAAAAGCCAAGGATTACACAGTGTATGAACTTGCGAAGTATACCGATGGGTTGAAGCAGGAGGCGAAAGAAGCTCTGGAGCCCGATGAGTACAAGAAATATGAAGAGTATCTTTCGACGCTCACCACCAATGTTCTTCTCGAGAGTATGCTTTCGAATAAAGATAATCCGCAAGGTATGGATTTGACGCTCAAAGTGAAGGATGCGCAAAATTATCTCGAAGCACTGCGCACGAGACGTGGAAACACTCCGGAGGTGAAGAGAGTGAGGAGTGATGCCATTCCTGACAAGGAAAAATTGCTTGCAGCCTTCTCTGTTCCGGATATGGGTATTCCAGAGGAACTGAGTCTCACTCGAAATCATCCAAGGGCGAAATGGCTTCTTGCCGGTGTGGAACCTCCTGATGTAAAAGAAGAAGATATACAGAAACACGAAGAGGCGAAGCAAATCGATGAAGATAAACTCAGGCAGGCTGAGGAAGCACTATTTGAGCATGCTGATGTACAATCACAAAAATCTCTTCTTGGTGAAATTAGAAAAGCAAGGGGTCGTTCAGACAAGCTGCGTGAGAAATTCGACAAGTCTTTGGCTTGGCTCAATGGCAAAGATTATGATAAGAACAAGGACGATTTTCACAATTATTTGCAGGGAGTCAATGTTCCGAACATCAAGAACGTTGCCGACAGGATCTTGCCTTCATTGAAAAAAGCTGATGATCTTCGTTCTCTTCTCCAACTTCGAACCGGCGCAAACGATGTCGAGCGTGCAAGGATTCAGTACCTTATCGATCGCGCCGTTGTGCAGATTCTGTCGAAGGGTGTGATCGACAAAGATCCGCTTCTCAGCTTGAAAGGATTGCAGAATCCTGCTGCGGAAATTGAGCTTATGAAATTGTACAAGGCTGCTGGTGACCTTACGCCTCTCCTGCACGACACTATTGCCTGGGCACTCGAATTTGCAGTGCTGAAAGGCGACTACTCCGAAATGACTTTGGAGGACTTTAATTTTAAGTATCTCAAGGAAAAGCCACTGCCTTCATCTCGTCCTTGGAGAACTGTCGGTGAGTGGTTTGGGAATCAGTGGGATGCGAGTCCGGAGGCTTGCGAGCGCTTTAAAGCGAAAGGGATAGGAGGAACATTCAAGGCTCTTGAGCCGAAAATAAGAAGCAGGCTAACAAGCGCTGAAAGTTTTCTAGAAAAATTACAATAAAAATATATGAACGATCCCAAAAACCACCGGCCAGACGATGAACTTCCTAAGAGAGAAGGAGGAGGAGATTCGTTGTTTGAATCACCCGATCATCTCGTGGATGAAACGGTCGAGGGCGTGAGGGAGGACGAGCGAAGCGGTGTGTACAGAATTGTTAATGATGAAGCACCCAGACCGCATACCGAAGATACTCCGTCGAAAAAGATTCGCGCTCTGCACGATGAATTCGGACGCGATTGGTCCGAAGTAAAGAGAGAGCTGGCGCATGATGACGGCAGCATAGGCGATCAGTTGAAATTTTTGTTTCAATCCCGTCACTTGTCTGATTGCGATGCCACCAGGATCGTTGCGCTGCTCTGTAGATACGTAAGCAGATTTGAGGACCTTATCGCACCCGATAGCGACAGCTTGAGCCCGATTGATGATTTAGATGAAGTCGATGTTTTTTTGGCAAGAGCTGCGGATGATGCTTCCCGATCAGTGAAACTTCCCACTGAGAATGATTTGCGTAACGATTTGATTCTTGCGCTGCGCGAGCTTTGGCAGCATGCCAACCCGTCCCCTGTTCTTGCGGATGATGATTCCGCGTCGCTCGGACCCGATAGTGATGCAGAAATTAAATTTAACTTGAATGATCCAGGTGATTTTGATTCCGATGCAGAGATTGAGACGTCGCATCATCAAAAGAGAATTTTTCTCGATTCTGATGGGGAAATGCAGATACCTCCCGATTCGGAAATTCCTGCAGCTCCTGCGTCCGATGACGAAGTTGAAGTTGGCGACTATGAAGAAACTGTCGAGGATAAGCTTGATGCACAGCATTATGAATTAGGCGAGACAGTTGACAAAATTCGCGGGATGCTGCTTTTCAATGATGCAGATTTTCGGAAATCACTGAAGTCTGCTCTCAACGGAAAAGAGGCCAAGCATCCAAAGGCGAAGGAAGTGTGTGATCTTTTTGTTGCGCATCTCAATTTTCTTGCTGGTGAAAAGACTTATCCTGTGGCTTCGACGAATACGTTGAAAGAAATTGGCGTGCTCATGACGCTTTTGCACTATCCGCCAAGCAGTTATTTCCCGATCGAAAAAGCAAAGTGGGATGAAATCATATCGGATTTAGATTCCATCTTCTCCGAAGTTCGGGCTTACGCACGCAAGGGATGGAATGTGGGTGAGAGGCTTGCAGCAATCCCAGGCGGAGTGAAAGCATTCGGTCTCGCTGCAGGAGTGAGGCTGAAGAACATGCCGTGGTATCCGAAGAAAACAACTGCAGCCGTCGGAAAACGGATTTTGGAACTGAACAGCAAGCTCGGAGTACCCGCAGACGAACTCTTTTCGGATCATCCGCACAAAACGCTTGTCGGCGGGTATCGAAAGCGTCGCGAGAAAGGAGCGATTGTTCCTGCTGCGGATCGTTTGGGACGTACTGCTTTGGGAGGCGTTGTCGGTTTCGCGGAGGCTGAAGGAGGATTCCTTGCAGCGGATGCCGTTCTCGGTCATTCACTAAGTGGAGCCCTCGCTTTCGGTGGAAATGCCATCACGAATCTTGCTGCTCCGCTCGTTCCGGCTGCATTGCCGCTGGTCACATTGGCAGGAAGAAATTACCTTGATAATAAACGCTATAAGTTGGCAGTGAATACTGCATACGTCACTGAGCTTTGGGATCTTGGAGCCGCGGTTGACGAAAACAAAACATCCGTCAAAGACTTGCGGCATAAAATTGAACATCATCACGCAGTTCATGGGAAAAGTCTGATCGATACGGTTGAAGAGAAGGAATTGATTTCTCTGATGGCCGAGTATGCACACTGCAGTCCCGCCGAAGTTCCGTATCTTGGATCGGAGGAAAACTATACGAAATATTGTTTTGTGAAATTCAATGCGACGATTGCGGCCTTGGCAAAAAAGAAATCTGAGGATCGTCCTTTGAAGCCGCGCGAAACGGAGGTGGTCAGCAGTTTTCATATCGAGAAGGAGGACAAGGAAGATCCAGAAGCAGCTGACAAAATTAAAAAGCTTCGTAAGCTTCATGAGGTATCCGAGGAATATGGCAAGCTTCTTGCCTACGAGCACGCTCGCAAGCGGCAAGCGCAGCTTACAGGCACTTCGCTCGCTTCCGCGGGAGTGCTCACGCCGCTGCTCGGTCCCACGCCGCTCGTCATTGCGGGTCTGTGGGAAGCCGGACGCAGGTTCTATATCGGTACGAAGAAGCCCAAGGGTCTCGAATTCGATGATCACGGACACTTGCGTGTAACTACCGCTGTCACGGAGCATGCCGACGATTCAAGGGCATTGTTCATGGGTGATGTCTTCAGGCGAAAGATTGCCGCGGAAGATCTTACCGATGATCACAAGCATTGGATGAAAGTTATGAAGTTTGATGAACACGTTCTTCACGATACGAGCATTGCCACTCAGGAAGAGATGGCTCTTCGATTACAGGAGAGTGCGATGAAGAGTTTGCTCGGAGCTAAGTTGCCTCCGCCGCCTGCTGCCAAGAAAGAGGATGTTGAAAAAGCAGAAAGGGATTTTGAAGAAGAAAAGCAGAAACTTGTAGAACTTAAAAGAAAGCTGTCTGACCTTGAACGTAGGAAGAATGAAGTCGATTCGTCTCTCGATGAACAGAGGGGCATCGAAAGTGATACGAGTTCACGCACGGATTCCGTTTCAAAGGATACGAATGCAAAAGCGAAGAGAGCTGCAGGTCGTTTCCAGAGGCAGTCTGATGAAATTCTTCGCGAATTGAACGAGATCAAAGCCGAAATTCAAGGGGAAGACGGTCAGGAGTCAAAAGCCAAAAAAGCAAAAGAAAAATTGGACAAAATAAAAACACCGCCCTTGGTTTCGGTGAAATTGGCATCATCTGCCAGAGATATTTTTGCAATCGATTATTATGAAAATCAAGAAACTGACACGGAGAAAAAAGCCAAAGAAGAGCGTGATGCCAAGCAGAAGAGGTTGGATATCCTTGATGTGCAATTCGGATTCAGTGACGATTCTTTTGCTGTTCTTGAGCAGGATGAAGATGCGGCACAACAAAAGTGGGAGAGCACGAACGATGACGCGGATAAAATTTTGTTCGAGCAAGCGCAGGAGAAACTCAAAAACATGTCTCATCTGAAAGGACATGAAAAAAATGTTGAAATTGCCAATCTTCTTGCAGGTTCTAAGCCTGATAAATTTGACGTTGAGGATTACAAGAGAGAATCGGAGGATGCGAAGAAACGATGGGAAAAGACGAAGACGGATGCAAATAAAACCGGTGATCCAGATAAGGAAAGTGAGTATGATGATGCTGAGAAAAAGTACAAGGCTGCATCCCGTTACGTTGCGATGAAGAAAGAAGTTTCAGAATCGAAAGATGCGTACGATAAAGGAAAGGAAGCAAGAATCGAGCAACTGAAGAAAGCTTTCGAAATCATTCGCGAAGCGTTTGCCGAGAAGGTAAGGAAGGAGTGGGAGCATACGAAGAGTCACAGTGGTCCGAAGTTCGGTGCAACGTTCAAAGGTGCGGCCAAAGATGCAGCACTTTCCGGTACCAAATTTACAGCTGCCGAAATCGCAAAACTTGCGGTCAAGACAACCGAACCTGTTGCTGTCGTTGCTCTGCTTGCTGCAGGACTCAATCTTGTCGGAGCCGGAGCGGTCGTGAGCACAATTACCAGTATTATTTCTGCTCCTGTCATTCTTGGAGGTGCTGCTGTCTACGGAGGAGGCAGATATCTCTACGGTCGGATAAAAGATGCCGGTGGAGGAGTCATCGGTTGGTTTGGAAATACTCTTCAGAAAAAAGTTGCTGCGCCGAAGCATGATGACAAACCTGCGGAGAAACACGATGACAAAAAAGACGATCATGGAGCGCATCCCGCGCACTAATTTCACAATTTTATGTCACACCTATCCGCACCCGCAGAGGCACCAAAGGCTCACGCCGAGCACGGGCACAAAGCAGGCGCCGAGACCGAAGCTAAGGCGAAAGCCAAGGTGGAGGGCGGAGCGAAAGATGCGCACGACAAAGTGCACGCGGTTGTCGGTCATGAAATTCAGAAAGGTGGCGATGCAGAGACCCACGGAATCGTCACGGAGTACAAACCGATTTTGCCCTACACTCCGCTTCCGACCGCTCCCGATCTCGGAAAAGTCGGCAAAGCGGCTCTCGCAACCGCGTTTGTGGTGAATCCCGTTGCGACGTCTGTTATTGCAGGTACCGTGAAAGTGGCAGATTTCGGTTGGAATAAAGTTTTGAAAAAGATACCCGGCTTCTCACTTGTGGATAAAGGTGTTCGTGCAGCAGCTGGAGCTGCCAAAGAAGGCGTAAAGAATGTGTGGGAAACAGCGACATATCTTCCGAAGTTGGGTATGACAGCCGGTCTGAATGTCGCAAAGGGAGCGGTGAATACCGCATTCAATGTTGGAAAATTTGCGAAGGAACATCTGTATGATCTCGTGCACGAGACACCCGGTGAAGCGAAAAACATTCTTGAACAGATGTATGGCGGCGCCAAGAAATTGGTTGGTGGAATTTTCTCTATTCCGTCTCATTACATTGAAGCATTGAAGGCACATCCCAAGTCCGTAGTTTTGATGACAGCGCTCGGTTTGGGTGCGTTTTATACGAATGGAATCGTTGAAACTTCGATTAAAGTGACCGAAGGATTCATGAAGCTTCTTGAGTTTCTTATCTCGAAGACCGGTTTGTAATTGCCATTTTGATTTGTCATGTCTTCCGCTCACACCACCTCATCGGCAACAGATGGTCTGATGGGCAAGTTCAATGCTCTTATTAGTCCGAGGGCGGGACGATCACCGGAATCACGTACTGTCGTTGATAATGTTTCGGGAATTGCCAGTAAAACGTGGGATCTCTTGAAACATACGACAGCAACGGGTGTAGATTTGCCTCTCGGCATTTTTGAGGCAGGTATAGCAGGTGTCAATAATACAATTGGTCTTATTACTCAAGGTGTAGATAAGGCTATTGTTCAGCCTATGGATTCCATACGAGTCTCCATATTCAAACTTCTCAATAAACCGTCAACACTTTTTGCACCTGCAGCTGCAGGTGCTGGTGGTGGAGGACACCACTAATCATTTCATGTCTACCCCTCTACCACCCTCAGCACAGCACCAAGACGACATTTCCAGAGAGATCTACGATTCGCTGATGACGGAGATCGAGAAGGATCTTCTGCTCGCAAATATCCCGCTTCTCGATGCCAAATATGCAGCAGAAACTCCGACTGAGCACGACGCTCGAATGAAGCGGTACGAGGTTGCCTACAAGAAATTTGAAGAGGCTTTTCTTGCGTTCAAATCCGGCGTAAAAAGTTCAATTCGGGATGCGAAATCCAAAGAACTCCGAAAGGAAGAACAGCAGTCGGCACGTGAGGACAAAACGAAGCTCGATGCGATTGCAGGGGAGTTTTAAGACGTGTGAACATGTAAGAAATTCATGCAGTTCGATTTCCTTCCGAGCACTCTTTCTGTACCATGCCGTCAATTTGCTATGGCCTCGCTCATCCTCAAAGACCCCACTTCGCCCCGCCGCAGCGGGGCTACGAGGGGCAAGCGGCACTCACAACATTAAATTATGGCAACTCTTCTTTTAAAAGACGGTACCGCATTCAAAGGCGTTTCATTTGGTGCACCGGTCGATACGGATGGGGAGGTTGTGTTCAACACCGGCATGGCGGGCTATCCGGAGTCGATGACGGATCCCAGTTACCGTGGACAGATCCTCACGTTCACGTATCCGCTCATTGGCAATTACGGCGTGCCGAGCGAGGAGAAGAACGAGTATGGGTTTTCGAAGAATTACGAGAGCGAGGATATTCACGTGCGCGGGATTATCGTGAGCAGTGAGAGTAGAGATTACAGTCACTTCACGGCAGTCAGTTCGCTGCACGAGTGGATGGTGCACCATAAGATTCCCGGCATCTCCGGCATCGACACGAGAGCGCTCACGAAGAAACTTCGAGAGACCGGCGTGATGCTTGGGCGCATTGTGCAGCACGACGAAGCGGAGAGCGGAGAGCGGAGAGCGGAGAGTATCGACGATCCGAATGAACAAAACTTAGTTGCTGATGTTTCATGCAAGGAAGTGGTCACCTATCAACCGAATCTGCCCGCTGACCGCTTGCCGCTTGCCGCTATTGTCGCGTACGACTGCGGAATCAAGCGAAATATTCTTCGATCGTGGCTCAAGAGAGGAGTGACGGTGCACAGAGTTCCGTGGGACTACGATCTTGCGTCCAGTAAGCTCCAGTACGATGGCCTCTTCATCAGCAACGGTCCCGGGGATCCGAAGAAGTGTGACAAGACGATCGATCAGATCAAGTGGGCACTGGGGAAGGGGATTCCGACTTTTGGTATCTGTCTTGGCAATCAGCTCCTCGCACTCGCGATCGGCGGTGACACCTACAAGTTGAAGTACGGTCATCGAGGTGTGAACCAGCCCTGTCTTCTTTGGCAGGACGGGCAGCCAACGAAGAAGTGCATTATCACGAGCCAAAATCATGGATTTGCTGTCGATGGCACGAAGCTACCTGCTGGGTGGCAGACATGGTTTACGAAT
>SICN01000004.1 GCA_009691405.1 Candidatus Peribacteria bacterium
ATTCACCTTCCGAATCACCGTGAAATCCACAAACCTCAATGGAGAAGTCGTCCAAGCTGCTACGACCCACACCGTCGTAGTGTTCAATACCAAAATCGTGCTCATCGCGGACTCTTCCGTGCCGACGAAACTACTCGAGAGCTACAACGAGGCGGGGATGACGAAGGGAGTGTACGTAAAAATCATCCGGCCTCCGGAGTCCACAGCGACACTCGGAGCGGAAGATGCAATCGTCGGGCTGCTCACCGAACAGAAAGTAGCACTGCTCAATGCATCATCCGTGATGATTTGGACGAACGGCATCGCAGGTGTCCAGGCGCTGATGCGGAGCGCCCATGCGAATCCCGATCTGAAGGCGGTGATGCAAAACCAAACGATCGTGCTCATTACGGAACACAGTCTCTCTACGCTCGCACGCTCCACGAGAGGAGCCTACTCATTCCTCAAACCGAAAGAGATCATCATCACTCGCCCCGAAGCGGTGAAGCCGATGATCGAAGCAACCGATGCCGATGCCTTTAAAAGCATGCTCGAAGAACGAGGGATCGAAACGCTCGCCGTCAATGAAACCACGTTCAAAATTCGTCCGTGGGATATTTTCTCGATCCTGGTCAACTATCTGCTGTCTCATGGAGTGGGCGGACAAACGGTCATCCTTCTCCTCATGCTTCCGGTGATTGCGACGATCTTTTCCTTTCTTAGACAAATCATCGGCATCACGACATTCGGTCTCTACACCCCATCGATCGTCGCTCTCAGTTTTCTCGCACTCGGCTGGTGGATCGGGCTGCTGTTCCTGCTCTTCATCCTCTTTACGGGGAATATGACACGCTCATTCATGAATCGCTGGAGACTTCTGTACATTCCGAAAGTCGCGATCATTCTGGTCGTCGTCAGCTTCTCGCTTCTCGCTCTCGTCGCGCTTGGTACGTGGTTCGGTCTCACATTCTCCAGAGAAACCGTGTTCATTCTGCTGATGCTCTCAACGCAAGCCGAGAACTTCTTAAATCTCAAATCCGAAGAAGGCTGGATGCCCGCCCTCCTCGGCGTGACCGAAACTGTCTGCGGGGCTCTCCTCTGCGTCCTTATCGTGCAGTGGCAGCTGCTGCAATCGCTCGTGCTCGCCTATCCCGAACTCATTCTCCTCACGATCCTCATCAATATTTTCCTCGGTCGCTGGACGGGTCTTCGCTTCATCGAGTACTTCCGCTTCCGGGAAGTGTTTAAGCACATGGCTGAAGAAGAATAAGAAACAACTTCTATGTTCTTCCCTTTCCGCAATCACGGGGTGCTCGGGCTCAATGCCCGGAGCTTGCTCTACATCAAACCGTTCAATCCGAAGAAAGCGGTTGCATTCGCCGATGACAAGATGAAGACGAAAGCGTTTTTATCGGCTCGCGGCATTCCAACCGCGAAGCTCTTCGCGAGAATCGATACGAGAAGGCAGCTCAATAATTTTGATTTCAGCACGCTCCCGGATGAGTGCGTCCTCAAACCGAACGAAGGATTCGGAGGAGAGGGGATCATCATCCTCAAAGGAAGAAAGAATGGCGAATTTCTGGAGCAGGGCAAGATTCCCATCACGAAGCGAAGGCTCACCGAACACATCGAAGACATTCTGGATGGTAAATTTTCAGTCACTGGAACCCAGGACTCCGCATTCTTCGAAAAGATCCTCGTGGCTGACGACAGCTTCTCTCCATTTCGTCCCGCAGGTCTCCCGGATCTCCGGATCATCGTCTTCAATCTCGTCCCGGTCATGGCGATGCTCCGAATTCCGACCGCGGAAAGCAGAGGCAAGGCAAATGTGCACCTTGGGGGTATCGGGGTCGGTATCGACATCGCAAAAGGCATCACAACCCATGCTGCACAGCACCGATCGATGGTCAGCGAGCTCACGCACGGCGGAAGCGTCTCCGGTATTCAAATTCCCCGCTGGGAAGAACTTCTCCTCATCGCATCCAAGATCCAGTACCTCACGAATATCGGTTACCTCGCCGTCGACCTCACGCTCGACAGAGACATGGGACCCGTGCTCCTCGAGGTGAATGCGAGAGCGGGTCTCATGGTGCAAGTGGCGAATCTCGCGCCACTTCGATCGAGACTGGAACGCGTGGAAGGACTTTCGGTCAATACTCCCGAGAAGGGCGTGCGACTTGCGCAGGAATTATTCGGGGCATCGGGACAAAAGCCGGAGGAGAAGAAGCAGACTGAACAGAGAATCCTCGCTCTTCGGGAAACGATCGAACTGAACGGGGAAGGCGTGCAGATTGAAGAACCGTGTTCGATTACTCCAGAAGTGCCCAGTACGATATTCACGAGAGAATTTCTGCTGGAACTGGCGTCGGTGAAAGCCGCGCAGCCAATTGCAGGAAGCAGCAACACCTACAAAGTGAAGTTCGCGCTCGGCGGTCGAAGACTCCAGACCGTTGCTACCGTTGGTATCCCGGAAGACGCGACGCTGCGTGTGTCGATCGGGAGCAGGGATCTCAGAGGCTTCCTTATCGATCCGAGCAGAAAAGCAAAAAGCCCCGTGCAAATCGGCGTTCGCAAGGACCTCCGTGCCGTCGATCGCATCCTCTGCGGAATCGACAGGGAACTCTCGACGCTGAAATACTTGCGACCGCTCAACCTAACGGAAGAACGTGCAAAGCTTCGACGCGATCTGTCGTACGAGCCGATCTTCCTTCTGAGAGAATGCAAGCTCGACCTCGGGGATCTGGAACGAACCTTACTGCCGATGGAAGGCGACGAAAGCACGATCGGCATCTTGCTTCGAAAGAAGAGACGCGAACTGCTGCTGAAGATCGAACTAGTGAGATCAAGAGGCAATGCTGAAAAATTCGTTTCCGCATCACTGTCTCTGTTCGGTGCTCCAAGTCCCGCACTCATCGGATTTGCAAAAGAGTATCTCCGTGATGAATTGCGGCAGCTACCGGAGGAAGAAAAAATACACTCAAAAACCGCAGAAGAAGCGAGACCTGTCTTCGAGGAACATCTGGAGCGCTACGGACTGCATGACTGGATCGTGGAAGTGAAACGCGGGATGGTTGCCGACTGTGCAGTGGGGGAACACAGAGTATTCCTGAGAAGTGGAGCGCTGTTCACGGACGATCACCTCCGGGCACTGCTTGCTCACGAGATCGAAACCCATGTGCTCACTGCAGAAAACGGTCGCATGCAGCCCTACGAAATTTTCAGACGTGGATGTGCGAACTATCTGGATACGCAGGAAGGACTCGCAATCTACAGTCAGAACCGTGTGCTCCCTCTGCAGCACGAGAAACGTTTCCTCCACGCAAAAGGAGTCCTCGCAGTCGCCTTCGCCATGGATCACTCCTTCGCGGAAACGCGGTCGTACCTCGAGAACGATCTCGGCTACACGTATGAGAAGGCAATTTCGAAGACGATCGACCTGAAGCGCGGTTTCAGTCGAACGCAGGATACGGGAGCATTTACGAAGTCACTCGTGTACTTCCGAGGATTCAGGGCTATCGATCAGTTTGTCTCGCAGGGAGGAGACCTTCGAAAGCTCTTTGTAGGCAAGATCGCAATCGAGGATCTGCCCCTCATCGAAAAAATCGAAGGTATGCGACCTCCTGGCATGCTGCCGGTTTTCCTTCGAGCACCTGTCCTAGCCAGTCCCAAACCCAAGCGAACAAGAAAATCAGCTCAGAAAGGAACTTAAGTGGGTTTGTGGCCTCCTAGAAGACATTCTGCTGGTACCATGCAGAATACATTTGACAATTAAATCAAAAATGTTTATAAATACCATCCTTTTTGTTTCATCCTCCCATCTCCTGTGTCTACGCATTCGTGTACTGCACCCAAGAAAATGGCTCGGAAAGCGGCTTCTGCGCTTCTTGCCTTCTCGCTGCTTGGAACAGGATTTATGGGAGTTTTCTCACTTCTGTCAAATACAACACTCGCCATCCACTCGCAGTGTTCCGATGGGCTCGACAATGACCACAATGGGAAAACCGACTATCCACAAGACGATGCGTGCAGTTCACTCGACGAGGGTTACGAAGGTATTTCCACCAGCGGAAACTTCATCACGATCACCGATGGCAAAGAAACGATTACGATGGGAGGCTCGGTTGTCTACGTGATCACTCTCAAACAGCAACGCGAGACCAGCCGCAATGTGAACGTCACCTTGCATCTGCCACACCAATCCAATATGACGTCCGCAAGCGACGCCGGAAGCGTGCGCCAGGATACGGTAACGTGGACGAATATCTCGATCTACAAAGACGCCACCCGCACGATCACCGTGAACGTGAACGTCACACCGGAAGCAAAGCCAGGACAGTATCTCGTCGCCAGAGCTTTGGTCGAAGGCGCAGAGGCGACGGACACAACGCTCGTCGCGGAGTCTGTACAACCGAATGGAACCACCTACGATCTCTCTGTCTCGGACGGCAAAAATTTCATCTGGCCCGGCGAACAGTCGACGTACACCGTCCGCGTGAAGAACATCAGTTCCACGCGAAAAACAACCGACGTGCATCTCGCGTTGCCGTTCGATACGTACTTCATCTCCGCATCCGACAATGCCGCTCGCGACTCTTACAACGTTACGTGGAAGAACGTCACACTCGAACCGAATCAGAGCAGGGCATTCACGACAACGGTGCAGATCGATCATCGTACGAAGGACAAAATGCTAATCCGCGCCAGAGCGTACAGAGGATACTGGGACGGTTCGAATGTCCGCTGGCTTGTGCTCCAAATCGCCCCGAAAGACACCCGCACCCTCACCTACAGCGTGCGTGTGCGCGCCGATGCGCCTCTCAGATCCGTACTGACGGCGAGTGCTACGGCAGACGGTTCTCTCTCGAGAGACAGAACAACCGTCGTGTTGCAGAGCACCGAGAACGGACTCATCCCAAATGAAATTCTCTTCCGCAAGACTTCCGACAGGAGAGAAGCTGTACCGGGCGGCAGAATCCGCTACACGCTCTTTATCAAGAACACGCTCGACCATGTGATCTCGGACGCCAGCATCGTCGACCGATTTGAGAACCGTTACCTCTCACTGGATACGTATGAAAATCCATCAAGTCTCATCAGTCGTACCGACTCTCAGATGATCTGGGCAGTACCGGTACTGAAGCCGGGTGAATCATGGAAGACGAGCTACGTGCTCAAAGTCGGCGAGAACGCACCGAGCGGCATGGATCTCGACAACGTCGCGACTCTTCGCGGAGCGGATGTCGGAGGACTGTCGCTCACCGAAAGAGTCCGTACGAATCAAGCAGGTGTGCTCGGCGAGTTCCCGGAAACGGGAGCCGGCATGGACACGATCCTCGCAGGCATTCTCGCCCTCACCGCGCTCGGTGCAACGGCGATTCAGAAGAAACTCACTCTCGGCAAAATGTAAAGACGAAGCAATCGAACGCACTGCAAAAAAACACCCCGCACAAGCGGGGTGTTTTAGAATCAATCGGAAAAAGAATTACTGGAAGGAAGTGAAGAGGCTGTTCATCAGATCGAGAACCGTCGAGAACGAAAGATCGAACGGAACATCGAGAAGTTTTGCGATCCATGACACAAGGAAGAATGCGAGAAAGCTGACGAAAAGACCGATGATCGCATAGCGAACGGTGTGCACCGCCTTCTTGATCTTCTCCTCATTGCCGGCAGAAAGAATGAACGTGATGCCACCGACGATGATGTACACGAGACTCAGGACAGACGAAACGATCAAACCGAAAGCGATGACAGTGGCGATTATCTGGATAACGGAGGCGTTCTCGATGAGATCTCTGACCATAAAAATGGGGGTGGGGAGGAAGAAAAACTACGCTGGCTGGTTTTCGCCTGGTTCCAAGACTTTCAAGTTTACTCTCTGATTCGCCGTTCCGCCAATGACACGAAGGAGCGTGCGAACCGATTTGATAGTCTGACCGCTCTTTCCGATGAGTTTTCCCATATCCTTCTCACTGACTCTCACGGTGATCAGTATCCCCAGCTCATCCGATTTCGCCTCTATAAAAAGCTGATCCTTGTCTTCGACAAGCATCTCAAGAATCGTTTTGACGAATGCGTATCCCGGAAGTTCGGATTGATCCTGATCGGTCATAACAAGTGGGAGGATACGATGAAGGAGATGAAAAGTCACGCGTTTCGCGCTCTCCGTTATGCCACCTTCGGTCTCTCGGCTGCAGCAGGAACCTCTGCGGGAGCTACCGACGCTACCGGAGCCGGAGTCGTCGCAGGTGCGGCAGGAGCAGCGACAGGTGCCGGAACTTCGCTCTTCGACTTCTGCTTTGCGTACTTGATGATGAACTTTTCCATATTCTTCATCCCGATACGCCTCAAGTGACGCGCAAGCGTGTTGCTCGGCTGCGCACCTTTGCTAATCCAGTACTCGATCCTGTCCTGCTTGCATTCGAAAACAGGCGTTTCTCGGTTGGGAATGAAATGCCCGACGATCTCCTGCATACCGCTTTTGGCACTCTTTGTCTTCTCGGATACGACGATACGGAACGTGGGGGTGTTTTCGCGGCCGGTTCTCTGCAGACGGATCACAAGCATATGCGTAAGGGACTGTATGAGTTAAATGCTGGGGGAGTGTAGTGGAGGGGCAGAAGTCGGGCAAGTGGAAAGATGCTTCGAAAAAAGTGCTGCCAAGGTCGCCGCAGACGCGTTCCAGTCGTATTTCCGCACCCACTGACTCGCTGCCTGCAACGCAGAAGCACTCCGAAAGATAGGATCAGTCGCAATACGCTGGATACCGGCACTCAGTGCTTGAGTAATCGGTTCGACAAGTAGTGCATGCTCCCCGCAAATTTCCGGAATCGAGCCGCAGGTCGTCGCGAGTACCGGAGTGCCGCATGCCATCGCCTCGACCATCGGCAAACCGAAACCTTCATCGAGTGATGCCGTGACAAGCGCAAGAGCAGCACTGTAGAAAGCTGAAAATTCCTCACCTCGTACTTCGCTGATTTTTCGCACTCCTTCGGGGAGAACAAGAGACTCACACTCTTTTCCGCCACACACGAGAACGAGATCGGTATTCGGGAGCGACGCTTGCTTGAACGCTTCGATCAGCATCGGAACATTCTTGTGCTCTTTGCAATTTCCAACATACAGAAGGAAAGGTTTCTCCAGATGATAGTGCTGCCGAACTCTGCTGATATCGTTCTCAGTTGCCCGCACCAGTCCTTCATCGATTCCCGGATACGAAACGGTGAGTTTCCTTTCTGAATCGGGATGACGCTTGAGCAGATCTCGCTTGGTCGATTCGCTCACAGTGACGATCGCCGTAGCTGCACGAAGTGAAGAAGCGAACAGAAAGCGATACGCGAGACGACGCAGCAACCCAGCCTCGTTCGGATAGTGATGCAGAATGAGATCATGCACCGTAACGATCGTCGGCACCGGACAGAAGAGGGGAGCGATGAAGTGAGGAGAGAAGAAAAGATCACAACCCGAAGCTTTGATGATCGACGGGAAACGACACTGCTCCGAAAGAGAGTAATGAGGAAACGGTGCAAGAACAATCGAGAGCCGTGGACTGTTTGAGAAATCGGAAAGCCATTCATTACTTCTTGAATTAACAAACAATGTGATGTTCCACGGATCACTACGTTGAAGGAGCGCACGCACGATGCCACGCGTGAACGTCCCTAGCCCTCCGACACCGGATGCGAATCTGCCGTCGATTCCGATGCATTGCATGAAAGCAGTGTAGCATTCGCAAGGTTCTCGATACGCCCTCACTTAGGCTCGGGCTACTCGAACTGACACAGGCAGAAGACTCTGACAATTGTGTCACTTCGAGTAGCGCCTTCGAGGCGCGTATCGAGAAGTCATGCTTTTTGGCTCTTGGAATTTGTCTTTTCGCATGCTGCTATCATCCAATCCCATGACTATTCAACATCTCATTGATACCTCCTGCCTTGACCGTCTCGACACGGAACTTCTGATTGCCCACGTGCTCGGGCAAACGAGAAGCTTCGTGATTGCGCACCCCGAAGCAGTCATCGATGAACCACAGTCATCGATGCTTGCATTGTTGATCAAGCGACGAGAGAACGGCGAACCGCTTTCGTTGATCACCGGAACGAAAGAATTTTTCGGGAGAGAGTTTCTGGTCACGAGAGACACGCTGATCCCAAGACCTGCAACGGAGGCAATTGTCGAAAAAGTTCTACAATTCTTAAGAAATGAGGAGGTGAAAACGGAGGAGGTAGACAGTGGTATTTCAGCATACGTATGCCGTTATCATAATGTTCCTGTTCAGGCTGTCCTCGATGTCGGGACAGGATCCGGGTGCATCGCACTCACGTTGGCTCTCGAAGGAGTACGTCTGCCGATCATCGGCGTCGACACATCGCACGCAGCGATCAAAGTCGCTGAAAAAAATCGAGCAAAGTTCATCGTACCCAATGTGCAACTTACTCAGGAAGACGGAGCAAATGTTGTGCGAAATTTTCACAGACCGTTCCTGCTCGTAAGCAATCCTCCGTATATCCCAACAGGAACAATACTCGAAAAAACCGTACATGATTTCGAGCCGCACAGAGCGCTGTTTGCAGGAAAAGATGGACTCGATGTCATTACGCCACTGCTGATGGCGGCAAGACACAATCCGAACTGTTGCGGAGTGATCATGGAGCTGAAGACAGAGCAAATTGGCAAATTACCTGAATAAGTTTTATCAAAGGGAGCAGGATGCTTCCTGCGTTTATCGAGAGCTGTTCAGACTCGCAAACCGCGGGTAGCAACCCGCTCCCTTTGAGTGTGGTATGATTCTTGTGTGCAGAAATTCCTCTCTGATCTCGGCTCCTGTACCGCCATTATCGGAGCGCAGTGGGGAGATGAGGGAAAAGGAAAAGTAACGGACATTCTTGGCGAGCATTTCGATGTCATAGCGAGAGCCTGCGGTGGCGCGAATGCAGGACACACGATCGTCGTCGGCGGCAAGAAACATGTGTTTCATCTGCTGCCAGCTGGCTGTTTGCATGAGGGAAAACCCGTGGTGCTGGGATCCGGCATGGTCATTCATCTGGCAACACTCCTCGAGGAAATCGAAACGCTGAAACGTGCGGGAGTGAATCTCCTCGATCGTCTTTTCATTTCGGGCTCTGCGCATATCCTCTTCGAATTCCATAAGAACATCGACGTCGTGATGGAAGAGAGGAGAGGAGCGAAAGGAATCGGAACAACGAAGCGTGGCATCGGACCTGCATACATGGATAAGGCGGCACGCAGTGGCGTGCGGATGGAACAATTGACGAGTGATCTTGCAGCGGTTCTGACAGAGAAAGCGAAAGCCGTGAAGAGCATGTATGGAATCGATGTCGACATGGAAGCGGAGCTTGGAGCACTCAAGACTGCTGCAGCACTGCTAAAACATACGATTGTCCCGTCACTTCCGGATTTTCTCCGGGGGTTCATTGAGAAGAAGAAAACAATGCTGATTGAGGGAGCACAAGCTGTTCTCCTGGATCTTGACCACGGCAGTTACCCGTACGTCACAAGCAGCTTCACAACTGCTACAGGAGCGCTGCAGGGACTGGGACTTCCGCCGAAAATTCTCTCCTCATGCATCGGAGTCGCGAAAGCCTACTGCACGAGAGTGGGGAGCGGGGATTTTCTCACGGAAGACACGGGGGAAGCAGGCGAGCGGTTACGGGAGAGAGGAGGCGAGTACGGTTCAACAACCGGTCGTCCGCGCCGTACCGGTTGGCTCCATCTGCCGGATCTGAAGTACGGCGCATTCATCAACGGTTTCACCGCAATCAACCTGACAAAACTCGATGTACTCGATACGGAGAAAGAAATTCCTGTCGGCATCGGCGTCGAGGCAGGAGGCAAAGTGATCTACGAGAAACTTGCAGGATGGCAGACGTCTACGAAGAGCATCACGGAGTTCTCGAAGCTTCCGAAAGCCGCTCAGGACTATGTCCTGTTCATCGAGAAACAAATCAGAGTTCCTATACGACTCATCGGAACGGGGCAGGGGAGAGAGGAGATAATCATAAGAAATTAATTTTGCAGCTTGATAATTTTCAATTTTCAATTATCAATTTTCAATTCGCAGCTATGCTGCGTTCGTGCTTTCCGGCAGCTACTCCGCCGTATCCGAAACCCAGAAAAGACGTTCGTTCGAGCGTCGCATCTACGTGATCCATGGGATTTTTCTGTCGATCTGCCTCGTGATTATTGGGCGCCTCATCGAGCTGCAGATCGTAAAGAGCAGGGAGTATCACAAGATTGCACAGGATCAGCAGTACGGAGGAGTGGTGCTCTCGGCGAAGCGCGGCGAAATCCTCAGCAGGAACAGTAAAACGGAAGAAACGAGCATCCTCGCGACGAATACAACGCTCGACCTCCTCTACATCGACCCTCTCGTGCTCCAGAGCGATCACGGGAGAGTCGCGGATGCGCTTTCACAAATACTTCTTACAAAGGAATTCGACAAATTTTGCAGAAACGGGCTTCCTTCCTGTCCGAATGAACTGATCCAATTCTATAGGCCCGCATTCGACCCTCTCGGCAAAGTGAACATCGTCGAAACGGTGAATGCCTCCGGTGCCATGCTTCTGTCTCTCACCGGCAGCACTGTCGCGGGCGGCTCCGAGATCGCCGATATCACGGAAATCCAACGCCGGTTCGCACGTGCAACCGAAGATCGCATCAAAGTGCGCTCTGTGACCTTCGCTCCGCTTCTCTACAGCGCAAACAAGAAACAACTTGCAAGCGTGCAGCAGCTGGCGATCCCCGGTATCGTCGTCAACGTCGACCAAGCGCTGATCTTCGCGAACCCCGACCAGATCGATCAGTCCGAGGTATCCGCAATCGCAAGACAGCTCTCACCGATTCTCGTCATCGATCCGAGCGTGCTCAAGTCTCGCATGATAAGGCGCCCTCTCCGCTACGTTCCGATCATGGCGAAGCTTCCACCGGAGCTCAGCAAGAAAATTCGCGAGCTCAAAGAGAAAGAAGGCGAAAGTGCACGATCGAAAGCCATTGCCGAAACGCCGACCGGTAAAAAAATGCAGGCGATCGTGGATCCGTTCCGTTCTGTCACTCTTATTCCGGAGCACTGGAGATTCTATCCGGATACGAAGATCGGATCGCACGTCGTCGGTTTCATCAACGCACTCTTAGAGCCGCAATACGGCATCGAGCGCGCGTACGATTCGATCCTCCGCGGACAGGAAGGACTCATCGCATCGGTGAGCGATCCGTTCGGTGGGCAGATCGTGTCTTCAGATCAGAAATTCATCGACCCGAGAGACGGCGCGACGATCGTGCTGACGATCGACCGCTTTGTCCAAAGCAAAGTGGAGGATTTGCTGCAAGCCATGGTGACGAAAATCGACGCCGAGAGCGGACAGGTGATCGTCATCGATCCGTTCACAGGACGCATTCTCGCACTCGCGAATGCGCCGCTCTTCGACAACAACACTTACGCATCGGTCTACGAGAAAGAAGCGATCGTCGTGGATCCTGAACGGGAGAAACAGATTGTCATCGAAATCTACAATCCGGAAAACAACGTGCGCATGCTCAAAGCATATCTCCCCGACGTCAGCCCGGAGAACAGAGCGACACTCAGTAAAGAAGCACAGACGAGACTGAGTGAACTCGAGGCACTCTACGACATGAAGACGATCTCGAGATACTACCTCTACCTTGGCGACAATAACCGCCGTGAAGTTTTTCCGACGGACCGAAAAGGGGTCTGGTTGAAATACAAGAACAACATCGGCGTCGGCTCGTACGTGAACCGAACGATCCAGGAAGTGTACGAACCGGGATCCGTGATGAAAGCCATCACGATGGCAACGGCGATCGACCAAGGCGAAGTGTCTCCAAACGACGTGTACACGGATACCGGTGCCGTGAAAGTCGACGTGTTTACGATCAAGAATGCTTTGAACAAGTACTACGGAAAAGTCTCGATGATCGACTGCATCAACTTCTCCATCAACACATGCATGACGAGCGTCAGTCTCAAGCTCGGACGCAATCTCTTCCATGCCGCACTCCAAAATTTCGGATTCGGCATCGTTACGGGCATCGAACTCGACAACGAAGTCCCGGGGGACCTGAAGCCGTGGAGAGAGTGGAGCCCGGCACTCCTCATGACGATGGCATTCGGTCAGGGAATAACGTCAACACCCATCCAGATGGCGACGGCGTGGAATGCACTCGCAAACGGGGGAAAACTGGTGAAGCCCACGATCATCGATGAGATCCGACATCCAGACGGAACCATCGACCGGAAACAACCCGAGATTCTCCGACAAGTCATCAAGCCGTCGACCGCAGCAACACTCACCGCGATGCTGGTGAACAGCGCCCAGAACGGTTTTGCCAAAGCGGGGAAAGTAAAAGGTCATCGGATTGCCGGAAAAACCGGTACCTCGCAGATCGCAGGACCCGGAGGAAAGTACGAGAGCGGCACAGGCTCAACGATCGCAACGTACGCCGGATACGCACCCGTCGATCATCCGAAATTCCTGATCCTCGTGAAGCTGGATCGCCCGAAGAAAGACGACTTCGGTTCGAAGTCTGCCGCTCCATTATTCAGGGACATTGCACAGATGCTGTTCGATTATTATGGGATACCACCGGATGAGAAGTAATTTCTTTTTAGATTGATAACCGCGGCAAGCATGCCGCTCCCGTTTTAGAGAGTTAAAAATAATGAAGATCAAAGGGAGCAAGATGGATTATGTACAACGGGAGCGCGATGCTTCGCGCGGTCGACACTCATAGCACTGGAATCTCACTGATGTCCCATCTGCCGGAGGCAGATGACCAAGGGTATTCATCAATCTGTTCACAGAGATTCTTTTTCACAGGATTGAAATGCACATAGCGGAGAGCGGCAGCCACATCATCCAGAATCTTCACATGAAATCGTGACTGCCAGATTGGCTTTCCTATTTCAAAGCACACTGATCTTTTGTAGGCACACATGATTTTTGAAATCGATCCACCTTCCGGAACATTCAACACAAAATGGCAGTGATCGGGCATGATGACAAAGCCGAAGAGAAAGAACGGAGTGAACATCTGGACTCTGTACAAACTTTCGATGGCTTCTCTTGCGCAAGCATAGTCTGCAAAGATCGGCTCTCTTTGCCTGGTATTGGTCGTGATCAGCATGGGTGACTGATTCTGGATTCTGTGACGTTGGAACATGTTGTCATCCTATGACAGACGCACGAAGCATCGTGCTCCCTTTGTTCTATGGAATGATTGAAGCAAGCTGATTTGATAGTCCGGAAGCCAAAATCATTGTTCTGATTGAAGAAAGAACAAGCAAAATACCCTGCCACCTCGCAACTTCCTCATGCACGCGCCAAGCATGGCGCTCCCTTTTTCTTCAATAATTTCAAAACCTACACAACGGGAGCGGGATGCTTCCCGCGGTCCACACTCAATTGCACAGATGCTGTTCGATTATTACGGCATTCCGCCGGATGAGAAGTAGGGAACGATCCTCACTACTGGCTCAGGCAAAAGTAATCGTAGAATTTAATCCATTCAGACGGCAATAGCTAGTCGGTGCGAAGCAGATTTTCAATTTCATACGCAATTTTGTCAGTCAACAGCATCAAAGAAGGACTATTATTCTCTTGAACGTAACCTGCATTTTTGACCAATTCAGCAGCATCGCTTAAGGCAGAAGGGATTAGTTTGATTGTCCGATCTGAAAAAACTCGTCTCACATCTTCTTCCTGTACTTGATCTAGTGCTTCCTGCTCAGACATCACAGACAATGCTCGATCCTCTGGATCAAGCGCTGAAATGAAAGAAGATGCTTTTGTGCTAAGTATAAGAGAGATTAAAAGTTTTTTTACTGACTTTCTATCTTCTTGTTCAACTCCTGACTCTCCAAGCTTTAATTGTATTTCGCTCTCAAGATCCTTAAAATCTGTCTTCGTTTCGATCTTTAATCCGTTTCCTGTTTTTGTGCGAAGAGCAGAAAGGAATGCTCTGCCAAAATCTACCAAGACCCTGTTTCGACGGGAAAATCGTAGATAACCTTCATCTCCGCCGATGGGTAATTGCTCAGGCAATTGTGCTTCTATTATATCCAATGCCTCGATTACCGAGGAAATTGATATTGGCGCTCTCAGGAGTTCTTCGGAATGATATTCATTATTCATAAAAACATTATAATACATTATAATTAATTTGTCAAATCAAGTCAAAAAGCTACTTCACCGTCACACTCTTCGCCAAGTTCCTCGGCATATCTGGATCCTTGCCCCTGAGTACTGCAAGACTGTAAGCCAAAATTTGAATCGGAATGATATTCACAATAGGTTGCGCAGCGCCCGCATCCGGCACTTTGATCCAGAGATCGAACATGTCGTGACGAACGGGGGAGACCGCGATGATGTAAGCCCCGCGCGCTTTCAGTTCCATGATGTTACTGAGAATATCCGCGGTGAATTCGTCGTTGCCCATCAGAGCGATACACGGAGTGCCCTCTTCGATGAGCGCGATCGGTCCATGCTTCAATTCACCCGCAGCAAACCCCTCGGCATGAATGTAACTCACCTCCTGGATCTTGATCGCGCTTTCAAGCGCCATCGGATAGTTCCAACCTTTTCCGATGATGTACATGTTCTCGTGATGCGCGATCTTTTGTGCAATCCCTCGAATGTGCTCGATGTAGCGCGGGTTCAACATATCGTTAATCTGCCCGCTGGCCTCAAGGAGCAACGTTCGTCCGACGTTCAGTTTTCCTGCAATCGCATGCGCGATGAGAAGCAGTACAGCCATCTGTCCGGTTGCAGCCTTCGTCGATGCAACGGCACGCTCGGGACCGGCATTGATAAGGAGAGTAAAGTCAGCCGCACGCGCGATCGAACTGCCTTCGGTATTCACGATCGCAAGAACTTTCGACCCCGCTTGTCTCGCGACCTTCATCGCTTCCAAAACGTCTGCGGTTTCTCCGGACTGCGATACGACGATGATCAAGCTCTCAGGCTTTAAGAAGTGATGGTAGATCGGGAACTCACTCGCGGGAGCGAAGTTCACGTGACGTTTCGCAACGACCGAGAAGAAGTAATCCGCAGCCATACAAACTTTCCCTGCGGTACCGCACGCACAGAGAATGCATCCGAGACACGTCTCGATCGCCTTCGCTACTTTGAGGATCTGCTCGTCATCCTGATGCACAGCCCGCTGGATCGTCTGTTTCTGATCCATGATTTCTTTCATCATATAATGCTCGTACTCTCCTTTATCTGCATCCTTGATAGTCCAGTCGATCGTGACTAAGCGCTTCGCTCGCTCCTCTCCGGTCTCGATATTCTGGAAACGAATCGCTCCGTTCTCGACTGTGACCATCTCTCCGTCATCGAGATACTCGACCGTACGCGTATACTCGAGGAATGCCGGAATATCGGACGCAATGAAAAATTCTTTCTCCCCGACACCGACTATAAGGGGGGAACCCGTACGTGCCGCAACGAGTGTCTCCGACGTTCGATCCATCACAAGGATCGCATACCTACCGACGAATCGCTTACAGGCGGCTCTCACCGCTTCGTGTAGCGTTGTTCCTTTCGTCTTGAGTAATTCTTCAATCAGATGAGGGATGACCTCGGTATCGGTCTCCGATGCGAACGTGTGACCCTTCGCCTCGAGCTCACGTCGAAGCTCCTCAAAATTTTCGATGATGCCGTTATGGACGACCGCAATGCGCTGGTCACCGCTGAAGTGCGGATGCGCATTCTCCTTCGTCACACCTCCATGCGTTGCCCACCTCGAATGCGCGATGGCGAGACTGCTCTCGTCACTGAAATCTTCGTTGCGCACTGCACCTATTTTGCCCACTTCTTTCGAAGAAGAAAGCGTGCCGTCCTTCAGGCGCATCGCAACTCCCCACGAGTCATAGCCACGGTATTCGAGATTCTTAAGGCCTTTGATCACGATCACACCGGCATTCTTCCTAGGACCGGTGTATCCGAAGATTCCGCACATGTCCGCATGGTATCAGTCTTCCATTGACACCGCACATCGGTGTCCCTACCCTAAACCAGCTCTATGCCTATTCTCGATTCATCCATCAAGGCAGCCCGTCAGAATACAGTGCGTGCTGCGCGCAGGCTCCCCTTTAAGACATCAATGAAAACGCAGATGCGTAAAGTCCGTGATCTTGCGAGAGAAGGAAAGATCGAGGAAGCACTCAAAGTATTGCCGATCGCATTCAAAGCCATCGACATGGCGGCGAAGAAAAAAATCATTCATCCGAAGAATGCCGCAAATAAGAAATCACTTCTGAGCAGACTGACGAACGTGCGTAAATAGGAAGGAAATTCTAAAACAGAAAAACCAAAATCCATAAAGCAGTGAGGTCTGTTGAATTCGACTTCTGATATTTGAAATTTTGCCGGTACAATCCAAACCATGAACATACTCGCCCTCGATATCGGTCTCAGGCGCACCGGCATTTCGTATGGAGAAACGAAGAGCGGCATCGTTATTGCACTGGACACAATGCAACATACGACGCCGGAGGAACTGAGCGAGCAGGTAAAAATCATCGTGAAGAGTAAAAAAATAGATCATGTGATCATCGGACTTCCACTCCTTCCCTCGGGGTTGGAAGGGGAGCAGGTGAGCCTTGTGAAAGCAGCGGCAAAAATGATAGAAAATGAATCGGGGCTCACTCCGGAATTCCTCGACGAACGCTACACGACCAAAATTCACTTTTCGGCTAGAGGAAGCGATCCTGATGCCACTGCAGCATGCGCTCTTCTCACAGTATGGTTGGACAGAAAGAATGCTATTGACATCTAATTCTAATATTCTATAATAACTCCCATTCATAGGGAAAACAGTCTTGTTCTTTTCAGCTCACCCGAAGAAGAAATGAGCAAATCTCCGCCAGTCCGGACAGGAAAGAAAATTTAACTTTATTTTCTGTCAACGTTCTGGTAGAACAAGATAGTTTTATTCCCCACCTCTCCCGCGTATGTCTCCCTCTACCACCCAAGGTTCACAAAACGCCGCTCAGAAGTCCCAGCTCAACTTGAATTTGCAGGATCTTCTCGGTGATTTGTTCCTTGTGCTCACGCAGAAGGAAACCGAAGTCATCAAGCGCCGATTTGCGTTGACGGGTCAGGGAAAACAGACGCTCGAGAAAATCGGAAAACACTTCAACGTCACGAGAGAGCGCATTCGTCAGATCGAGAGCATCGCCCTCAGTAAGCTCAAGAGGACGGTTCGCACCACGCGCTTAAATGAGGTGAACGAGATCTCGAAGGGGATTCTCAGAACGCACGGCGGACTGATGCTTTCCTCAGAACTCGTCTCGACGGTGCTCAAGCGTCTGCCGGGTTCCGAGGTGATCGACGGTGCTGTGCTCCGCCTTAGCTTCGCCATCGACACCGAGATGGCATCCGAAGGACACAGCATGACGTATAAGCCATTCTGGAGACTCTCGAATCTCGGACTGGAGGACATCTCGACGATCGTCGACATGGCGGTGAAGTTTCTGAATAAGCGCCACTCCTGCATGAAGGCCCAGGAACTCATCAGTTCCATCCAAGCAATGCCAGCATTCCAGGGACGTGTTCCATCACAAGAGCTCATCACGAGTTGCCTCTCGATCGACGAGCGCCTCAAAGAGATTGTCGAAGGTTGGGGGCTCACCGAATGGCGCTTCGTCCGTCCTCGTTCGATCCGCGACAAAGTAGAGATCGTCCTCAAGAAGATCGGACACCCACTTCATTTCATGGAGATTGCAAACCAAATCAGAGAGGCTCACTTCGACCACAAAAACGTCACCGTGCAGGCCGTCCATAACGAACTCATCCGTTATCCGCAATTTGTGCTCGTTGGTCGTGGTCTCTACGCACTCCGAGAGTGGGGCTTCGAACCGGGAACCGTCGCCGATGTGATCGAGACGATCCTCAAGGAGAAAGGAGCACTCTCAAAGAAACAAATCATCGAAGAGGTCGGCAAACAGCGCACCGTGAAAGTCGGCACGATCAGCTTGAACCTCCAGAAGATGCCGTACTTCGTCCGTGTCGGTCGTGCCGTGTACGACTTCGATGCGAGCAAGAAGAAGTAGGGATAGTGTTATACTCATCACCTATGAATCGACTTCTTTCTGCTGCTATTTTTGGAGCTCTCATCTTCTCGTTTGCTGCCTGCACAAAAAACACACAAAACCATGCGCCTCTCGGTCAGGTCAGCGGTACGGGAACACTGATTCCTGCCGACGTCTCGCTGATCCGGCGCGGTTCACATCTTTTCCTGATCGACGGAAAGCAAACCTACTACGTCGAAAGTAAAACGGAAAATCTTGTCGCTGTCGAAGGACAGACCGTGTACCTGGAAGGCATCGCGGAAAAAAACACATCACCGGACGATCTGCCGGTACTGATGGTACAGAAGCTCACGTCCGTCAAAGGCGACTCCGGTCTCCATCTTTGGAATATCCCGGCACTCGATATACAGTTGCAGACACCGAGCACATGGCAAGCAACGATCCAGAAAAGCGTTGCGTCATTTCTGCTACCCGGAGAAGAAATTCCTCTCATGGTGATCAGCATCAGTGGAAGCGGTTCTCTGCCGACAAGCGGCTCCGAGTACTACTTGAGCGGTCACCGCGCAGTACGCATCGGGGCAGACGGCAGCGGCAAGGTCGACGTCTTCGTGGAGGATAACGATTCCATTTTGCAACTTCATTTCGATGTGTCAACGCAACGTTCGATCGAACGTATGGAAGATGCAAAACTTCTGGAAAGCGAATTTGAATTCGCATTGAACTCGATAAAATTTTTACGTGACAAACGGGAAACAAACTCCGGCTCGGGCGATACTCTCTCCACGCAATGCGGAGGAGCGGATAATATTCTGTGTCCCCAGGGCTCATTCTGTGATGTGTATGATTCCGCACTGAAGATCGGCAAGTGCAGAGTGATTAAGCAGTAGTCGTAGCGGAAGATCCCCATCTTCCGCGGACTTCCAATATAAGGTGTACAATTGTACACCGTAACATTCTCAGCCACTTTCAAGTCGCACTTGTTGACGCGTACAATCATAAAAGAGATAGTGCTTGTGAACGTTCGTACACCTATTTCATTTCTCCTTCTCTCCCATGACAAAACAGACAAACCAGACAGACGAAGCAATAACTGTAATCCCCGTGCAGAAAGCAACAGCGGCAAAAGACGGAAAAGTCGCATCGGCGCTCGATAATGCAAAAACCGATGCACTCAAAGCCGCAATCGCAGACATCGAGAAACAATACGGCGCTGGCGCCATCATGAATATGGGCAAAGCCCAGATGGTGCAAATCGACACATATCACAGCGGCTCGATCAGTCTCGATCTCGCCCTTGGCGGCGGAATCCCGACGGGTCGCATCATCGAAATCTTCGGTCCGGAATCGTCCGGAAAAACCACTCTCGCTCTCCACGCAATCGCTCAAATTCAGAAAAGAGGAGGCAGAGCCGCATTCATTGATGCAGAACACGCACTCGATATTCAGTATGCCAAGAGAATCGGCGTCGACATCGATAATCTCTTCGTCTCGCAACCGGATGACGGCGAGCAAGCACTCGAGATCACCGAAACCCTCGTCCGCTCGGGCGGCATCGATATCATCGTGATCGACTCCGTTGCAGCACTCACCCCGAGAGCCGAAATAGAAGGAATGATGGGCGACAGCCACATGGGTCTCCAGGCGCGTCTCATGAGCCAGGCACTTCGAAAGCTCACGTCCATCGTCAGCAAAACCAACTGCTCGGTCGTCTTCATCAACCAGATGCGCATGAAAATCGGCGTGATGTTCGGAAATCCTGAAACGACGACAGGTGGCAATGCGCTCAAATTCTACGCGTCGCTCCGTCTCGACGTACGCCGCATCGACAAGATCACAGAAAAAGGTGCAGACGAGCAGATCATCGTCGGAAACCGCACACGTGTGAAAGTCGTGAAGAATAAGATCGCACCACCCTTCAGACAAGCTGAATTCGATATCCTCTACGGACAGGGAATTTCGAAAGAAGGAGACATTCTCGATCTCGGCATCAAGTATGGAGTGATCGAGAAATCCGGCGCGTACTTTAGACACGGCGAAGAGACAATCGGACAGGGACGGGAAATGGCGCGCCAATACCTCAAAGAGCATGTGAAACTTGCCGAGAAGCTCGAGAAAGAGATACGCGAAGCGTACACGAAGGCGAGTGCGGTATAGGTGATCTCATCATGAAGGCCCATGAGAAACAAGCTAGCCTCGGGGGAAAATTCAGCTACACTTTCCCCCTATGGCTCAAGCCTTCCTCGACGTACAGCCGCATAGTTTGGAAGCCGAACAAACGGTGCTCGGTGCGCTGCTCGTCGACCCCGAAGCCATCATCAAAGTATCGGATCTCCTGGTTCCCGACGATTTCTACGACCCGACGTACCGTCTGATCTTCGCTGCAATCCTCGAACTCTATCAAGGTCACCAGCCAATCGACATCGTGACCGTCAGCAACAAGCTCTCGGACAATAAGAAACTCCAGGACGTCGGTGGGAGTGCATTACTCGCCGAACTTGCCTCGAAAGTCCCGACGTCCGCGCACGTCTACAAATATGGACAGATCGTGAAAACGAAAGCCGTCCATCGCAGAATCATCCGAGCGGGGGAGGAGATCAAAGCACTTGGCTTCGAAGTAGAGAAAGAAATTCCGGATCTCCTGGAACAAGTCGAGAAAACCGTGTTTCATATTTCCGCGACGTTTCTCAAAGAAAAGTTCATTCACATTCGCGATATCTTAAGCGCACGTTACGAAAAGTTCGCCGAGATGCACGAATCGAAGGACAGTGCCATCAAGGGAGTCGCAACCGGATATACCGCGCTGGATATGAAGCTCTCGGGCTTCCAACCGAGCGATCTCATCATCATTGCAGGTCGCCCAAGCATGGGGAAAACGGCTCTCGCATTGAATATCGCACAGAATGCGTCCATCAAAAACAACAAGACGATCGGCATCTTCTCGCTTGAAATGAGCAAAGAGCAACTTGTGGATCGTCTCTTCGCCTCGATGCTCGGTGTGGACTCGTGGAAACTGCAGAAAGGAAAACTCGATGACAAAGATTTCCAGAACATGGGGCCCATCATGGATGACCTGAACAAGGCGAACATCTTCATCGACGATTCCATGGGCTCTTCGATCCCGGAATTGCGTGCGAAAGCCCGACGCCTCCAGATGGAACACGGACTTGATATGATCATCGTGGACTTCTTGCAGCTCATGAGCACGGGAAATCAGGGCTACGTCGGCAACAGAGTGCAGGAAATCTCGGAGATCTCGAGATCACTCAAAATGCTCGGACGCGAACTGAAGATCCCGATCGTGGCTCTCAGCCAGCTCTCGCGCGCGGTCGAGAACAGACCCGGCAACATCCCGCAACTCAGTGACCTCCGTGAATCCGGTTCGATCGAACAAGACGCCGACGTGGTGCTCATGATGTATCGCGAGGACTACTACGAGGAAGATTCAGACAGACCGGGCATCACGGATATCTATATCCGGAAGCACCGCAATGGTCCAACCGGCAGAATCGAATTGATGTTCAAGAAAGAGCAGATGCGCTTCTACGATATCGACAAAGCGCATGAGGCGCAGTCACTCGCATCGAAAGTCAGCGGCAAGATGATCGGGCAGATGAGACCGATGCAACAGAGACGAGCGATCGTGGATGACGAATAAATTCCTTTCTTTCATCTCTCCGATGTTCATCCTTCCGATTCGACCTTCGATCTCACTGCTGGAAATTCTTTTATACTCATTTCTTGCATTCGTGATCGCTTTGGCGCTGACGAAGCCTTTCCTCTCCTTCCTGCACCGGTACCGCCTCGGCAAGCAACTGCGGGTGGAAGCAGTGGACGGAGGATCTGCGAGCGTGTTTCTCACGTACCACCAGAAGAAAGCAGGAACGCCTACCATGGGGGGCATCCTGATCTGGGGATCGATCGTGCTCACCGTGTTGCTTTCACGGCTCTTCTCATACTTCGGCACCGTCGATCACTCGCTGTTGCAACGCGGTCAAGTCTACATCCCGCTTGCGATGCTCCTTGGCTTTGGGATTCTCGGAGCGATTGACGACTACTTCAATATCAATGGCATGGGAAAGAATAGGGGACTGAACGCGATGCATAAATTGCTCTGCTTGCTCGCGATGAGCACTCTGGCGGCATGCTGGTTTTACTTCCGTCTGAACTATCAATCGATCCACATTCCATTCGGCACTTCAATCGGTCTCATGAGTAGCGAGTGGCAATTGGGGTGGCTCTACATTCCGGTCTTCCTCTTCGTGGTCATCGGCACAGCGAATGCCGTCAACGTGACCGATGGGCTCGATGGGCTCGCGAGCGGACTTCTCATCATTGCGTTCACCGCATTCGGTGTCACCGCCTACGTCTCGGGGCTCTATGTTCTTGCCGCTTTCTGCGGTGTGACGGTCGGTGCCATCGCTGCATTCCTCTGGCACAACGTACCTCCCGCACTCTTCTTCATGGGCGATACCGGTTCGCTTGCACTCGGAGGAACACTCGCCGTCATGGCGTTCATGATCAACCAAGTATTGATCCTCCCGATCATCGGCTTCGTCTTCGTCATCGAAATGCTCTCGGTCATTCTGCAACTGACGAGCAAGAAGTACTTCAAGAGGAAAATTTTCATCTCCGCACCGCTGCATCACCATCTGGAAGCCCTGGACTGGGGTGAGAGCAAAGTCACCATGCGTCTCTGGATTGTGGGCATCTTCTTCGCGTTCCTCGGAGTCCTCGTTGGAATTTACGGATAAAAAGTGTAAGATCGAGCCATGCTCCGCGTTGCGATCAACGGGTACGGAAGGATCGGCAGGAACGTGCACAGGCAATTCGTAGAAATGTACGGAGACCGCGTCGAGGTTGTCGCGATCAACGCTTCGTCGGATGCCGAAATGCGCGCGTATCTTCTGAAGTACGATTCACTGCACGGGAGAATCGACGCCGAGGTCAACGTGCAGGGATCGGATATCGTCGTAAATGGAAAAACAGTTCGTGTCGTCAAAGAACGCGAGCCCGGAAAGTGTCCGTGGAAGGAATTGAAGGTCGACATCGTCATCGAATCGACAGGACACTTCGATACGAAAGAGGAGGTGGAAGCGCATCTTCAAGCCGGAGCAAAACGCGTGATCGTCACCGCACCGATGAAAGACAAGACGCCGACATTCGTCATGGGCGTGAATGATGACACGCTCACGAAAGACATGACGATCATTAGCAACGCCTCCTGCACGACAAACTGCATCGCACCCGTCATCAAAGTCATCGATGCGATCTTCGGCGTCCAGAACCTCCTCGTGAGCTCGGTGCATGCCTTCACCGCAACACAGAATCTACTCGACAACAAACCCAAGGAAGCCGGAGAACTGAGGCGAGCCAGAGCAGCGACTATCTCGATCATTCCAACCAAAACCGGAGCGGTCAAAGCGTGCGCGGATATCTTCCCACATCTCAAGGGAAAGATGGACGGCATGGCATTTCGCGTGCCGGTACCGACCGTGAGCTGCGCATACATGGCGTTCTCCCTCAAGAAAGAAGCGACGGTTGAAGCGATTCACGCCTCTCTGGAAGCGGCTGCAAAAACTTCCGAGATGAAGGGCATTCTGTCGATCTCGCATGACCAATGCGTGTCGATCGATTTCCAGACCGATCCGCATTCGTCCATCATCGACGCACCATCGACAAAGATCGTTGATGGCAAAACCGCTCAGATCCTCAGCTGGTACGACAACGAATGGGGGTACGCCATGCGTGTCACGGAAATGACGTTGAAAATGGGAGCACTCATCTAACCCCTCGCCTATGTCTCGCATCTCTCTCAACAATCACCTCTACGAATCGGGCGTTTCCGATGAACTCCGTCACCTCATCA
The DNA here is from genome assembly GCA_009691405.1 of Candidatus Peribacteria bacterium. GTDB lineage: Bacteria > Patescibacteriota > Gracilibacteria > Peribacterales > Peribacteraceae > SICN01. The sequence goes on from SICN01000004.1 coordinate 23,913, forward strand.
ATGACATTTCGAGAGCAGGAAAATATATTCACAATGCGATTCGAACAACGGATCTGGGGCTTGCCGGCTCGAGCAATACGTTCGGCGAAGAACAGCTCAAATTGGATGTGCTGAGCAACGACATCGTGAAAGAAGAACTGAAAGAATCGAGACTCGTATGTTGTTATGCCTCCGAAGAGGAATCAAGTGAGATGACAGAGCTTCTGTCGGATGCCCCCTTCACCGTCGTCTTCGACCCGCTCGATGGCAGCTCGCTTCTGGATTGCAACCTCGCAATCGGCTCGATCTTCGGGATCTACGAAAGCAAAGGAAAGCTCATGGGTAAAACGCCGCGAGATCAGGTCGCAGCACTCTACCTGGTCTACGGTCCAAGAACGATCTTGGTCTACAGCACAGGCAAAGGCGTCCATGCGTTCTACCTGAATGAAGTAGGGGAGTTCACACTTCTGGAAAAGAATCTCACGATGAAAGACGAAGTGAAGACGTACGCACCGGGCAATCTGCGCGCAGTCGTCGACACACCCTCCTATCGCACGATGATGAATCTGTGGCTCGACGAAGGGCTGACACTCCGTTACTCGGGCGGCATGGTCCCGGACATTCATCACATGCTCATCAAAGGTGCCGGCATCTTCACCAATATCGGCGGCAGCAAGTATCCGAAGGGCAAACTGCGGCTCCTCTACGAATGCGGACCGTTTGCGTACATCATGGAGCAAGCAGGGGGCGCATCGTCCGATGGCACGAAGTCGGTTCTCGATGTGGAGATCACCGATCTCGATCAGCGCACACCGATCATCACCGGTGCCAAGAAAGAGGTGAAGCGCGTCAGCAAAGTATTGAACGAATAACAGGTTCTCGATACGCCCTCGCTGCGGCTCAGGCTACTCGAACTGACACATCGAAGAAGCATGACAAATACAGGGTGAACAGGAGTGTCACTTCGAGTAGCGCCTTCGAGGCAAGTTTTGTCACTTCGAGTAGCGCCTTCGAGGCGCGTATCGAGAAGTCACCACTTCCAGAACGCTTCGTTTAAGGCTTTCGGAAGCACTTCCTCGAGTGTCTTATTCGGTTCTGCGTCTTTGATCTTCCCTTCAACCTTGAAAATTCTCTTCATGCTGCGATACGTTCCCCATGGATACATTCTGCGCCAGAACGACCTCTTCGATTCATCTTTGCCTTTTCCTTTGGAAGGAGCGGCAGTAACCGTCGGAGCCACATATGCTTTTGATAAAGGCTTGTCTCCGGTCTTGCTCCATTCGACGAGACCAACCACTGTCCTAGTTTCGGGGTCGACGTACACGAGATCATCGTCCTTGTACGGTGCCTTGGCAGCTTCGGAGGAATCTGAGGATGGTGACATCATGGCTTGAGAAGGGAATGATCTTCGGGAGGCATCGGCGGAGGGGGCGGAGGCAGGGGATGACGCTCTTCATGGAGAGAAGCAACTTCGATCCTCTTCTGACCTTGCTCGTCATCGGGATGACGAAAGAGCTGCTGCACTTCACTCTTCCGCTGCTCATCATACTTGAGGAACGCATAGAGTGTTGCAAGAACGCTGCCGACGATGGAGACATAGATCCCAAAGCGGATCTCGACACCCGACACCTGCGACGTGAGACGCAGAAGAATAGTGAAACAACCGAGAAGCAGCACGCTGCTGACCGACGATAAGAGCAAGCGAAGATGATTCCTCGAAGCCTTGCGAACGATGACAGGACCACCGAGGAGCGGGGACAGCGTCATCGTGACGATAAAGAGCGCAATCACAAACACGACGTGACCGATGAAGCCCGTGTAGAACCCAAATCCGTTCCACTGTGCCGCTTCCCCCGCCCACTGACCGCCAATCCACGGAACGAAGAGCCCAATCACACAGAGAAAAAGTCCTGCATGCAGAACTTTTTCTTCCAGTTCCATGACCCGAAGAACTCGTGAAAACTTTTCAAACATCGGATGGATTCTATCAAAATTTCAGGTCATTCGCCACTAAAAGTGCTACGATGGCAATGATGAAACCCGCATACAAGACCGTCGGCATCACTGCGAGATCCGATATCGCCAATGTGGAAACGATCGTGTCCTCGATTGCCGAGATCCTGACGAAGGCGAACAGCGACGTCCTTGTCGACAGCAAGCGCTGCACCGATCCGTCACTCAAGAAATTTGGATGCTTCACGCGCACGAAAGACCTCGACCTGCTTATTGTCCTCGGCGGGGACGGTACGATTTTGCGGGCGGTGCGCGAGATGGATGATTTCTCCGTACCTATTCTCTCGATCAACAGAGGCACGATCGGATTTTTGACGGAAGTGGAGATGAAAAATATGTCCGTGACGCTGAAAGAATTTCTTGAAGGACAAGGAACAATTGAAGAACGAAGTCTCCTCCAGGTAACGGCACTTCGAGGAACGCAGAAACTTTACCAGGGAAGAGTTCTCAACGAAGCGGTGATCGCACAAGGTGCTATCGCCCGTCTCATCGACCTGAAGACAAGCATCAACGGCGATCCACTTGCCGTGTTCCATGCGGACGGAGTGATCGTCGCCACACCCACCGGTTCCACCGCCTACTCCCTCGCTGCAGGAGGACCGATCGTGCATCCGAAACTCCGAGCAACGATTTTGACTCCCATCAATCCCCACAGCTTCACCCAGAAGCCTCTGGTGCTGCCCGCAGAGAACGAAGTGGAAATCCATATCATGACGAAGAAGAATCGCTTCGAAGACGTGCAGGTGAGTTTGACTCTCGATGGACAGACGTACGTCACGCTGAAACGAGGAGACGTCGTGCGTGCGAAAATCGCAAAAGAAACGGTGAAATTCCTAAGACGGAGCGAAGAGACGTACTTCTCGACTCTGCGCACGAAGCTGAAGTGGGGGGAGAGGCTTCCTGTAAAGGAAAACGAGGACTAAAGAACCTGTCGCAAGCACTGGAAAAAAAGACAAGAATCTGCTATAATAATGAGATGACACCCATAGACCCAAAGAAACTCGAAAGACTGCAAGGGGAGGAACTTCTCTCGACACTCGAGCAGGAAGCCGTGCGCGGAGGCATTTCGGACATCCACTTAAATCCTCAAAAGACGTGCGTCAAGATCGAATGGCGCGAGCTTGGAGTCCTCAAAACTCTGCTTACGATCACTCCGGACACATTCGAAGCAATGCACAGGCGCATCAAATTCAAAGCGAAAATGAAGCTGAATCTCGAAACCGTCGCCCAAGACGGACAGTACACGTTTCCAACAGGCGGACGCATGGTAAACGTGCGTGTCGCTAGTCTTCCTTCGCGGTTCGGCGAAGCGTTCACACTCCGTCTCCTCGATCCGGAACGCGGCATCGTCCCTCTCGAGAAACTGGGTTTCCCCGAAGACATTCGAAAGAAGCTCCAAGAATTGGTGGAACTCCCAAACGGGCTCATCCTCGTTACGGGACCCACGGGATGCGGAAAAACGACGACTCTCTACGCCCTGCTCTCAACGATCGCCGGCAAAGAGCGCAATATCATCACGCTCGAGGATCCGATCGAGTACGAACTCAAGGATATCATCCAGAGCCAGATCGACGTCGATCACGGGTACACGTTCGCAACCGGACTCCGTGCGATTCTCCGTCATGATCCCGATATCATTCTGGTTGGTGAAATCCGCGATCAGGAGACGGCGCAGACTGCAATCGACGCATCGCTCACGGGGCACTTGGTGCTTGCAACTCTGCACACCAATTCCGCCATCGAAGCGATCCCAAGGCTGCTTTCGATGGGTGTCAGCCCCTACACGTTTGCTCCGGCACTTCGGGCGATCCTCGCTCAACGTCTCGTGCGTTCGGTGAATCCTGCCATGCGGGAAAATCCCGCGGCTCATACCGAAAGCGAGCCGCAGTTCTACACTGGACAGCTGTCGCTCCCCGAACTTCTCGTCGGAACGGAGAAAATCAGAAGTCTCATCCTGAACCAAAGCACGACCGGAGAAATCCTCGAGGAGGCGAAGAAAGAAGGCTTCAAGACGATGTCGGACTGGGGGAAGATCATGGTTCAGAGTCACGTCACCACGCAGACGGAAATCGATCGTGTGACGGCGATCTAAAAACGAGTTCAGCAGCACTTGCAACGCATCGAAAGGTGCGTCTATCATGACGAACCAATGCTTCCTCGACACCGACGACGTCTCTCCATGATCGGCGCAACCGAACCGAGGCGTCCCCGTGCCCTCATGAGGCTTCTTATCATTGTCCTGGCACTCCTCATCGCCTGGTATCTCGTCACCAAGGTTCTCTCTCTCTTTGATTACTCGATCGGTAGGAAGACGGCGACAATGCTCACTGTGCGTTCCGGAGACCAGAACGTGCAAGTCTCTCTGCAAGGCGGAGAGTGGCAGCATGCGGAGACGAGTCTTCGTTTGTACAGCGGAGACGCGGTTGCGGTTCGCGGAAGCGCCGATGCCATGCTGACATTCTTCGATGGAACACGCGTGCGCCTCGACCAGAATGCCGACACGAAAATCGAGAGGAGCGACAGCATCGAGAGAGGAACCTCTTCGCTCGAACTCAACCTGCGCGCGGGAAGAATCTGGATCGCGACACCGTCGATTCTGACCAATTCGGGCGTCATCGTGCGAACGATCATCACGAAGAATGCCTCGACCCAGATCCCGGCAAGCACGCAAGCCATGATTGGAACGAGCATGATCACGGTTCTCAAAGCGGCCGGAGAGGGACTCGATGTCAGCATCGATGGGGCGGAGAATGAACATGTGATTGTCGGAGAAGGGCAGTACTTGCGCCTCACGGAAGAAACGATGCAAGCAATCGCCGCCGGAACCGATCCGTACGATTTCCGAGATCCCATTACGCAACAAATGCTGAAAGAACTTTTCCTCACCGAAAGTTACGCACTCCTCAGTCTTGCTCCTGCTCCCATCACCGGCAGCGGCACCGCGGTCTCGGATGAAATGAATGGTACCGATCTGAGCGTCATAAAACCCGAGAACAACGCGCGCATCGTCACCAAGACCGTCACAGTGAGCGGCAAGGTGAGTAACCGCGTGGCACTCGTCCTCGTCGATGGTCAGAGCGTACCGCTCAATAAAGATCGAACCTTCTCCGTCGACATGAGCCTCGGAAAAGAAGAGACAATGAATCTGAGGATCGAAGCGCAGGATATGCAGGGCATCACACTCGACTCGATCGAGCGCACGATCACCAATGACTACAAACCCCTTGTCGATCCTGTCCGATTCAAATCTCCGGTTGCGTCCGGCGGAACATTGAATACGAGTCTCAAAGAAATCGAGATCACGGGAGAGGCTCCGACAGGAGCTGCCGCAATCATGATGAATGACTACAAACTGCAGCTCTTCAAGCCGGGCAGCAAGACCTGGAGCTACCTCGCAAGCACCGCTCTCGGCAACATGATCGAAGGCAAGAACGTGTACACGGTCTATGTGCTCGATGCTGACGGCAACAGAAGCCAACCTAGAAGCATCACGATCAGCTTCAGCTTCACAGGACCAGCGACGAGCACCGGAAGCATCGAACCGCCGCTCAAGCAGAATACCCCCCTAATGCCTGGCTCTCTCTTAGTCCAGACTCCTGCAGTGGGAACCGAAACAACCACCGACCAGAAAGAAGTGATACTCGCCGGAACAACCGCACCCGAAACATATTCGGTATCGATCAACGGGTACACGCTGTCTCTCTATCTTCCGGGAAAAACAACCTGGAACTACATCGCGTCGACCGACCTCACAACCATGAAGCGCGGCCGAAACGTCTACCGCATCGTCTCGAGAAACAAAGACGGCGAGATTCTCGATGTGCTGGAATATACAATTAATTTCAGACCGTAAGTTTCATCTCATTCTCCTCAAGAAATTCCGCATACTTTTTCGGCAGCTGACACGTGACCGAGATTTTCTTCTTCGATGTCGGTGACATAAAACTCAGTTTCCATGCATGCAAGCAGAGGAAATCAATCTGCTTCTCCGCAGTCAGCTTGAGAGACTTCATCGATTCGTACTTGCTATCGCCAAGTATCGGATGACCGATGCTCAGGAGGTGCACGCGAATCTGATGCGTGCGTCCCGTGTGCAGTTCGCAGGAAAGAAGTGCCATACCATGCGCAGAAGAAAGGGTGCGATACGTCGTCGCTGCGTTTCTAGTCTTTCCGGTCTGGATGATCGACATGCGGGTTCGGTCTCCCGTATGCCTGCCGATCGGCGCATCGATCATCGCTGCTTTCGGAGAAGGGACACCGGAAACGAGTGCGAGATAGAACTTCGACACCGTTCGTTTCTCGAATTGCTTCTGGAGAGCCATATGCGCTTTCGGATTCTTCGCAATCAGAAGACACCCTGTCGTTTCTTTGTCGAGCCGGTGCACCAGCACTTCGGACACCGAGAACGGAATCCTTCGCTTCTGAAAGAGAAAACGGATGCCGTCCAGTATCGTCGTATCGTTTCTCGCCATGCCATTTCCCGTATGCACGGCGATGCCTGCCGGCTTCTCGATCACGAGACAGTCATCATCTTCATGCAGTACATTCAGGTGCAAATCAACTCCCGCTTCGGCTGGAACCGTGTCCGGTTCCGGAAGCATGTACTCGACGCAGTCCGTCGCACGCAGCATCCTGGAAGACCGCAGTTCTTTCTTACCGCTGATTCTGACCTGCCCAGCTTCGATCATCTTCTGTGCCGCATTCCTGCTCTTGATTGCCGGGATTGTCGCAAGCAAAAGATCAAGCCGCATGCCGCTGCCCGAAGGCGCTTCGATCCATTGATGCATAGCCCTACTATGCCGTACTCTAGGGAGTAATGACATCCAATGATGAACTTTTGACTCGGGCGGTGAGTGACGTGGTGCCGCGTGCTGTAGCAGACAGCAAGCTGAAGACAGGTGAAAAAATGCGCATCTACTTTGGCATTGATCCAACAGGGACCAAATTGCATCTCGGACATTCGGTGCCGCTTCGCAAAATGCGTGCATTTCAGGATGCAGGTCACCATGTCATTCTTCTGATCGGCAGTTTCACCGCAATGATCGGTGATCCGACGGGCAGGGACGAAATGCGCCAGGAACTGACTGCGGAGGATGTGAAGAAAAACTTCGAGACGTACATCGAGCAAGCAAAATTGATTCTGGACATGAAGAAGCTCGAAGTTCGATACAACCACGAGTGGCTCGGAAAACTTTCTTTCAAGGAAATACTTGGGCTGACCAGTCACTTCACTGTGCAGCAAATGCTCAAGCGCGACATGTTCGCAAAACGCCTGAAAGAGGATAATCCGATCAGTGTCACCGAATTCATGTACCCGCTGATGGTCGGATATGATTCGGTCGTTCTCGATGTGGACTGCGAAATTGGAGGCAACGACCAACTCTTCAACATGCTTGCAGGGCGAACGATGCAACACGCACACAAGAAGCGCGACAAGTTCGTTCTCACGACAAAGCTTATCGACGGAACCGACGGCAGGAAGATGAGCAAAACGTACAGTAACTGCGTCTACCTCACAGATTCCGCGGAAGAAATGTACGGTCGCCTCCTGTCTATGCCGGACGCCTTGATCCCGGTCTACATGGAGTGCTGCACGGATCTCCCGATGACCGAAGTGAAAGCGGCTGAAAAAGCTTTGAAGGACGGCAAAGAGAATCCGAAGAACTTGAAGATGCGCCTCGCGAGGGAGATTGTGACGATTTATCACAGTGCGGAGGCGGCAAAGACTGCCGAAGCAGCGTTTGAAAATGTCTTCAAGAACAAAGGTGTGCCGGAAGACATGCCCGAATATAAGGCGAAGAAAGGGGAGTCACTGATCGATGCATTGCTAGGTAGCGGCACGGTTTTGAGTAAGTCCGAAGCACGAAGGCTCATCGAGCAGGGAGGAGTGAAGGTGGGTGATGTTGTTGTGAAATCGGTTGATGCGAAAGCAGAGACGGGCGTTGTGAGGGTGGGGAAGAGGAAGTTTGTGAAGATTTTTTTATGATTATGCTTACCGATAAACCACATCTTCATTCAATACTAGGGGCGGGGCTAGTTTCATCTTTTGCTTTTATAGTTGGTTTACTAAACATGGGGGCAACCGGACAACTGATGATTTCCGCTGAATGGTTTGTGCTAATTTTCCTATCATTAGCTTTATCTGTTTTTTTCTTAATTTCTTCGGCATGTTTATCCGATCAAAAGCGAGAATCCTTTTGTGACAAATGGGCAATAAGAACTTTCCTTCTAGGATTTTTTCTATTAATTATTGTTACAGTGAGTTCGATTATGACTTTTGCAAAAGGAAACATTCTACTGATTAATGATAAGCTGCCGTACTTATTTAGTGGCTTCACAATAGGATTTTTTACCAATCTTTTCCTTAAAAACATACCTTTCATTTCAAAATTTCTACCCCACCAACCCCCTCAAAACCACCGCAGTAAGGGTGATAATGAGAAGCGATAGACCGAATGCTCTGCCGAACCCTCTACAGTTCTCGATACGCCCTCGCTGCGGCTCAGGCTACTCGAACTGACACATCTACACGATCGCAGCTACCGCTTGAGCTATTCGAACTGACACAAAACAACAAATAGCTAAGCTGTGTCACTTCGAGTAGCTCCGCCGCAGCGGAGCGTATCGAGAAGCTCTTTCTCGCCAAATCCGGCAACAACTCAAGCCTGTCATCAACGACAGCCTTTTTCTTCGCGCGGCTCCACTTCTTCAGTCGTTTCTCTGCGGAAATTGCATCCTGAACATACTGGAACTCAGAAGCATAGACCAAACGTAAAGGTCTGCGCGTAAACGTATACGATTCAACATGCAAACCGTTCTGGTGCTCAACGAATCGACGCTCAATGTTATTCGTAACTCCCGAATAAAATGTTCCATCACTGCATTGCAGCATGTACACCCAATACTGATGATGACGCTTCATACAACAGGCTTGATCCAGTAATCCATCGCTACATCACCAACCACCGAAGCATCAGCGCCGGGGCGGACACGAGAACCGCGGAGAGGAGGAATGCTTTGCCGACGGCGGTGTACGCTTTTTTTGACATTGGATCTTATAAACGAGATGGTATGTATTTTGTTACACGAGAAACGGCGCAGCCGAGACCCTGCAGCGTGCACTGCAGTCTCCGTACGGAAGGAGCAGAGGAGGGGAGATAGACATGCATCGCATTCCTCTGAGGAAAACTCATCACCCAGGCGATCACAGAATCCGCGATTCCTTCTGAGGAGGGAATATCGAAATTTATGTCCCTGCAGTCGAGAATCATCTTCCTGGAATCAATTGCCTGTGGAATGCGGGAAGTGATCGTCATGTTTTGAGTGTACGCTCGTACACCTTTAAAGCAATGAAAAGAAATAGACACTCAAGAAGATCTGCATCCTGATACCAAGCTACAATCCCTTGGTCATGCAGAAAGACAACAAGCGTTTCATCGAACTGGATTACCTGCGCGTGATCGCGATTGCGCTGATGATCGCATACCATCTCGTATACGATCTGCAGATCTACTATGGCTTTGAGACAAATCTTTATGGAACGTTTTGGTCCGTACTTGAAAAAATCTCTGCCGGGATGTTTCTCATGCTCACCGGACTCTGCTTCACGCTTTCCTGGGAATCGACACCGCAGTACGGGAAATTCCTGAAAAGGGGACTACGAATACTCGCCTACGCCGCAGTCATCAGCATCGTGACGTACGCCTTCGACCCGGTGACGTTTGTCAGATTCGGCATTCTTCATCTCATCGCAGTGACGACGGTGCTGCTCCCGCTCTTCACGCGGCTTGGACGACTGAACTCCCTGATCGGACTGCTTGTCCTCGCTACTGGCATTGCGGTGAAAGGAACGATCGTCGACACGCCTCTACTGCTTCCCTTCGGGTTTCTGCCTGCAGGCTTCAATTCCGTGGACTACTTTCCGCTCCTGCCATGGTTTGGCGTAAGCCTTATCGGTATGGCACTCGGATACGGCTACGAAACATCGAGAAACAAATGGTTTGTGCCGGCAACATCGCAAAGTAGGCTGCAAACGATTGTCACATCGATTTCGAAGCGGTCGCTCTTCATCTATATGCTCCATCAGCCCGTGCTGCTTCTCATGCTCCGCCTGGCTCTCGGAACCAGATCTTAATCAGGGAAGGGGAGAATCGCTACCCTACTCCCCTACGCAACCTAAATAGGCTTTCTAAGCCGGTTTAAGAGACTGAAAGAGGCTAAAGGTGTCCTAAAGCACAGCTAGATGGCGCTTTGCGGATGAAAGAAATGAAGGGAAAGGGGAGCGGACTTCAGGTATCAGGACAATAAACATCTGATTCAGTCGATCGTTGGTTATCCACATACCTGTGCACAAGATATGTGTAAGCACATGCTGCACTTATTTGTTAATTTTTGAATCTCAGACTGAGAAAACCAGAGAAAGTGGATAGAATCTGCCACTCTCTCGAATGATGCACAATGTATCTTGTACATCATTCAATGGCACTCTTTTCAATCCAGAACGATCTGGGACGAGCTGAGACTCAGACCGCTTTTACTCCTCTTCCTCAATGATACTGATGGATGAACCGATCTCAGGTAGCGTGTATGCCCACGGTGGCCAGATGCTGATCTCAACCTTACTGACTTCCGGAAGGTTCTTAATCACCCGCTTCGCTTCGGTGATGTCCTTGCCTGCTACACTGTCTCGAATATATTTCCCGAATTTTGCACCGACCGGCGTGAGAGGGTTTAACACATAGCGTTGCGTATACGTCAAATCTGCCGTGATCTTGATCCAGAGCAAATCATCATCCCATGGCGGGATGACATACAGATCCATGTTGTCTTTGGAGAGCGAGCGAAGTGAAACAGTTTTATCCGCGGGAACTCGGTCGGTCGCCTCCCCTCTCAAAAGTTCGAGGAGCAGGTTCTCATCATAGAGAACGACTGTGTAGTCGACGCTGCCCGACACGGGCACGGAGTTGACGTTCTGCCCGATGAACGATTCGGAGAGCTGAAAGCCGCTAAAAACAATCTTCGTGAGGTCATCGCGCTGCAATTGCACATAGTGGGAGCCGCTTTGATTGTTGTCCCCGATACGCTGGTCTTCCACCTGCTGTTTCGCGACCATCAGAAGCTCCTGCTCCAGACGCTGTTTCGCCCCGGGATTTTTCCCGGAACCGATGATGTCGTCTTTCGAGAGCATATTGACGTAGGACGTCACGCCTCCCGTCGCAGGCTTCTCATTCCTGCCGTAGACGAGGGAACGCTCCCTCTCGGAAAGCCCGATGAAATCCCACTTGATGCCGGGCGGTACATTGCCGCGCGCTCCGAGCACCTCGCCATACTGATCGATGGGATCGGCGATCGCTCGAACGTCTTTCTTAGTGCGAGGAGCAAGGATCAGGTCGTCTTGAAGCCGAAAACGCATTCCTGCCTGGTTGAAAATCCTTGAATTTTTCCGGAGCGAATATTGCTCGTCGGAATCATTGAAGACCGTCACCATCATCTGCGCATTCGTTCCCGTAAAGTTCTTGCTGATCTGATCGTACGTGATCGTACGTTCGATGTGGACGGTCAACCTCCGAAGCGGAAGCGACTTCACTCTGTCCGTGGGAACGGGAATGGTTGCACCGGACTCAACGAGGAAAACATTCGTCGTGAACGTCTCAGTCTCCTGATTGGACCAAATACGGATCGTCGCGGACGGAAGGAAACGAAAGAATACGTACAGGAAGGCTGCGACACTCAGCAGCAGAAGCGACCAGATGCGAAGCTTCGGAAGAGACAGCAATCCCACTATCTGCAAGCGGGAACGGATATCCCGCCTCCAGGACACCGGGCTGAATGCGCGAATGGCTTCAGGAAGAGATGGGTGTAGCCTGAGAAGCATCTTGAGCTCCCGAATGCCGGCGATCGTCTGCCAACCTTCTTCTTTCGCCATGCCGATAGTGCGAATATCTTTCGTCGCGAGTGCAAGTCGCCGGTCTTTGTTGAACGCTTTCGCATCGGAGAAAACTTTCCGTACCGCCTCGTCCTCGATTCCCAAAAGACTCTCGGGGCCGAGCACCATCACAAACGGACCTGCCGATTTTCTCACAGCACTGAGGAGCTGTTTTGGGGACGCTTTTTCACCCGTGATGAAAACCGTGAGCGGCGTCACCGGTGTTTTCTCCGTTTGCGGCACGGAAAAGAGTATGCCTGACTTCCTCCTATTTCTCGAGTAGCTTGAGCGATGCAAATTTCTTGCCACCGATGAACTCGAGCATGGCACCTCCACCCATGCTCACAAATGTGTACGCACTGAGCGAATACTTGTACCGCAAATGAAAATCGATCGTGTCCCCTCCTCCGATGATAGACGTCGCTCCCCGCTTGGTGGCGCTGACAATCGCCTCCGCGATGCGCTTGCTGGCGTGGGAGAAACGATTGAATTCGTAGACCCCGAGCGGACCGTTCCAGACGATCATCTTCGACCTCGAGATGAGATCGCAGTAACGCTTCACCGTCACTTTTCCGATGTCGAAGATGCACATATCCCCCTCGATGTCCTCGACGGGAAGATCGATCTTCGTCGCCTTCTCACTGAGCTCGCTCGCAACGACCGCATCGGGAGGGACATGGATCTTAGCGTGCCTCGGCTTCTCGCTTGAGAGCATCAAATCCTGGGCTTGTTCCATCCCCGTTTCGTCGTACTTCGAAGCACCGACTGAGAAACCGCGTGCCGCGATAAACGTATTCGCGATGCAACCGCCGATCAGAATGTGATCGCCCTTTTTCAGGAAATGCTGGATGACGGGAACCTTCGTTTCCATTTTGGCTCCTGCGACGATGAGCGTGAGCGGGCGCTTCGGAGATTTGAGAACGGCACCGAGATGTTTCACTTCCTCCGCAAGCGAGAATCCCATGAAAGACGGCAGCATCTTCGGGAGTGCCACCATGCTTGCGTGTTCTCGGTGACAATTGGTGAATGCATCGTTGACATACAGATCGCCTAGATTTTTCAGCTGTTTTGCAAATGCTATGTCATTCTTTTTCTCCTCAGGATGAAAGCGGAGATTTTCGAGAAGTACTACTTCTCCCGGCTTTGCTTTGGCTACAACTTTTTCCGCGTTCGAACCGATGCAGTCGGATGCAAAATGAACGGTGGTCTTGAGGAGCTTTTTGAGAACCGGGACGATTGGCTTCTGGCTGAACTGCTGTTCCGGACCGTTCTTCGGTCGACCCTGATGCGCAAGCAAAATCAGGATGCCTCCACCTTTGAGGACATAGTTCATCGACTTCAAAATCGCCTTCACGCGGGAAATATCCGTAACTTTTCCATTCGACATCGGCAAATCGAACCCTGCACGCAAAAGCACACGCTTTCCTCTGACTCTCGCCTGATCGAGCGTGCGATAGGAGATCATGTGGAAAGTGTAAGATTTCGACGAAAAAAAGCAAGTAAATAGAATGCAACAGAAGATCGCTGTCTTCCTCAGAAGTTACGAACTTCCGCTACGAAACCACAATTCCATCCTGCGCTGATCGTCGTCTCCGGAGGAAGAACCCACGAGCACTCCCCCTTCGTTCGTCACCGTGTCGACGCGTTGTTCTTTCGTTACCGAAGCATCAAGTCGATCGAGAAGCGGCACAATGATCTCCTGCAATTCCGCAGCAACGACGTATCCCCTTCTCTCGTGCAGAAACATCTCCGAAAGCCGGAGCTCCAGTTCGCTCACTGTCTTCGTTCGGTAGAAATCGAAAAAAGCGTTTCGTCCGTGCTTCAAAAATAACGCATTCCACTTCGTGCGCGCTTGAGACGTGCACGTGGGACCGATGAGACCGCACACGACTCGATGCATGCTACAATTCTAGCGATGATTCTTCCCGTCACCATCGTATTGTTGGTCACGGTCGGCGCGTACGCGACCGCACTCAAAATTTTTCCGATACTCGGACTTCTCGATTTTCCCGAGCGCTATGGCTTGAAGCGGGGAAGACTCCCCTACCCCACGGGCATCGTCGCCGTCCTTGTCTTCATCGCCGCGAGTTTCTTTCTGTTGCCGTTCGGACAGAAAGAAATCGGCATGCTCTTTGCCGTCATACTTCTCGCCATCACAAGCTTCATCGATGATCGCACTCCCCTCCCCTCATCTCTTCGACTGCTGGTGCAACTCGTCATTGTGATCGTCATCTTTGTCACCGGTTCGCAGATCTATACGATCACGCATCCGTTCGGAGGATTTTTGAAGCTCGACGGTTTTCTCCTGGAAACGAGCACCTTCGGTTCTATACCGATCCTCAGCGGCATCTTCACGACTTTCTGGCTCCTCCTTACGATCAACGCGCTCAACTGGTTCGACGGAATCCCGGGGCAAGTGAACGTCATTGCTCTCATCGGCTTTTTGATGCTCGGACTTTTGGCACTCTTTCGAAACGGCGAGCCCGATATTGCAATGCTCTCCTTCTCGCTCGCGGCGATTGCGGGAGCAGGCATCCTGTTCGACTTCCCACCCGGAAAAATGCTGATGGGCGACACGGGATCCATGTTCTTTGGGCTGATGCTTGGACTCCTCGGCGTGTATCACGGAGGAAAAGTGGCAACGGCATTCCTGGCACTTGGCATCCCTCTTCTCGACGCAGTATTCGTGATCATACGAAGAATGCTAAAAAGGCAATCGCCATTTCACGGCGGGAAAGATCACCTGCATCATCTGCTCCTGAGTCGCGGATGGGCTCCACGCAGCATCATCTTCATGACTGCAGCCATTGCCACCGCGTTCGGCGGTGGGGCACTGTTCCTTTCGACTGGGGAAAAGGCATTCGCAGGAGTGGTCCTGATGATAATCGTTGGCACTGCGAACGTGTGGGCGCACGGGAAAAAATAGGGCACTCATGTCATTACCGTACGGGCTCCAGCGGTGCGCTCCTCGTCTGGAACGCTCCGCGTGTCAGGATGAACACCGGCTTCGCTTGGCTGCGTGCAAGGACATGAACGGTTGCGGTGCCATTGACGAAATCGAGAGAGGAGAGTTCTGCGGGACGAATCTCCGCTTCGCCGAAATCCGGAAGAACGTAAAGTCGACCGGGAAACGCCGGGGCACGCACGAGCTCTCCGGCAGCGTTGAGTGTGGAAATCTGGACCTTCTGCCACGCTCGAGTAAGCTTGCCTGAATGCACGATCGAAAGTGAATGAACATCCGTATTCGTCGAAGGGCTGACAATCGGACTGTCGGAAGCCACATCAGCCGTCGACACGATCTTCGTGTCTTCCACGACAGACGTCACTACGGGAGGAGCCGAAGGCGGTGGCGACACTTGTGCGACCACCGTCTGGGATCTCGCAATGCGAGATCGCAATCGATTGAGTGCGACCTGCCTCAGTCTTCCGCCCGGAGTGAGTGCAGTTACGTTCGCCACCGAAGCTTTGTCTGACACAACGTTTACCGGTTTCTCTGCAACGACGGCAGTTGGAATATAGGTTCTGTACTGCTGCACAAATGCCATCGGATTCAGCGTGTACTCAATAAGTCTGTCTTGAAAACGAGGACTGTTGACCGCCTGCACATACGACAAGCCGGCATCACTCGCTTCGCCACTCGTAAACGGCCAGTACGGATGGTACGGAGCGCTATCCCTGTCGATTTCAAAGTACAGATGGTACCCGGTTGGACCGAAGACGAGACCTGTATTGCCCACGGTTCCGATGCGCTGTCCTTTGTGAACGACCTCACCTTCACGAACAGACACTTCATCCATATGAGCATACGAAGAACGGAGAGTGGTGATGCCGCCGGGACTGCTCGAGTCCGGAGCATTCGGATGTCTGATCATCACGAAGTGTCCGAATCCCGTCGTCCCCATACTCACGCGTTCGACAATGCCGTTTGCAATCGACTGAACGGGAGTCCCGCGAGGGGCGTCAATATCGACACCCGCATGACTGCCGCTCGGGGAATCGTAGCCACCCGCCCAAAGTGTCGAATACACCTGCTGTGCAAAAGATGAAGCTGCACCCGATGCAAGTGCCGATTGGTCATACGACGGAAGGGCATACAACACCTGCTCAGGCACCTGGTTGAACGTATGAAGTTGCTTGCTGCCACCGTACTTCGCCCACTCGGTGTAATTCGGAATCTTCTCAATAGGCGGCACCGTGCCGACAAACGTGATGAGCGTATCCCCTTCTTTCCCGAGCACCGTCTTCCAGAACGAGTACCAGCCGTGCTGCCCCACCATGTTTCCGATCACAAACGTAAAGAGCGAGAGTGACGCAATCATGAATGAGAACTGCTGACGCGCCGCCTTCAGAATTGAAGGCTTCTTCAGCTTATAGATCGACTGTGCCCTGAATCCGAGACGGGAAGCGATCATGACGTGATAGGATGGATATGGGTTTGTCAGTTCTTTACAGTTACTATTATAGTGTTATTATAATATAATGTCAATCTACTCTGACAGCACTTTGGAGGCTCCTACAAGCGAAGAAACAAGGGTTTCAGGGCGCTCGCTGGCAAAATCTCTCTACGACCAAAACCTCATTATCCTGCTGACAGGAGAGCTGGGGGCAGGCAAGACGACCTTTGCACAGGGCTTTGCGGAAGGACTCGGGCTTACGGACAGAGTACAAAGCCCAACCTACGCACTCGAGAATCAGTACGAGCGCCTGACGCACATCGACCTCTATCGACTGAGCTCGGAACAGGCGAAACAATTTCTCGATCACTCGAGTGATGTCCATGGCATCAAACTGATCGAATGGGCGGAACGTATTGATCGTACGGTCATCGGACCACACATCCATGTGCATATCGACGACAGGAGAGACAAGCGAATCATCCATTGCGATTTCCTCGATCATCCCGTTCCGGATGAACATGAAATCGATGCATGGATCCGTGATGTTCGCCTCCCCGCTCACATTGAGCGGCACATACGACAAGTGACGGCGGTTTCCGACCGACTGGTGGCGCAACTGCAGAAGAGATTCCCCACACTTCTTCGAAGACAAGCATTGCACGCCGCAGCGCGCAGCCACGATCTGCTCCGCTTCGTGGATTTCAAGACGTACCATCCCGATGGGGATTTCAATCCGAGCGACGACGATGTCAGGCGCTGGACAGAGCTCAAGATTCGATACGGGACTCCGCACGAAGAAGCAGCGAAAACATTCCTCACGGAGCACGGCTACTCGGTCATCGGTGACATCGTCTCGACACACAGCGGCATCGACCTCACCGGAACAAAAACACCGATCACCACCGAGCAGAAACTCCTGACGTATGCGGATAAGCGCGTGCTCTTTGACCAAATTGTAAGCCTCGATGAACGGTACGCCGATTTCATCAAGCGCTATGGAAAAGGCGAGGAGAATGAACAACACAGAAAGTGGCTGTCCATGATGAAAAACATCGAACGAGAATTCTTCCCGGACGGTTCCCCGGACGTCACATCTTGAGTGACAATCGACTCAGAATCAGATCCAAAAGTTCTGCTTCGCGTCCTTGAAAGAGAAAAATCGAAACAGCGAGCAGAATGACCGTCACGATGATCGTTCCGAGTGCCATTTTGTTGATTTTCGAGAGCGGTCGGCGAATATCCGCATGCGGCGTGTACATGTATGAATGCACATCGAGGAATACAACCAGAAGGTGCTCGAGAATGTGAATCTTCGGGATGATCGTTCCAAGAGCGGCAACGAGTGTAAGACTCGAACGGAAGATGCCGGAGACGAGGGAGAGCGCTAAACCGGTGCTCAAGTACACCGACAGCGTGAGGGAGAGACAGAGCAACGCAATATCGACAATGCTCTCGAGCATCATCGCCTTCAACGTCAACCGGAGAGGAAAGCGGAAATAATCCCGATACTTCACGTAATCGAGCATCATGTGGAGCACGATCAGAATGGCGAAGTACCCGAGACTGAAGACTGCTGCGACGAGGAACGTCGTCACGAGATACGCAGCATGGAAAGCGGGGATATCATCATGCTGATGAGCAAAGAGCCTGAGGCGACGTGCGAGTGTTTGCATAGTTTTTTGTTTTTCTTATGTTCATTATAACATAATTTAGATCTTTTTCAAAGTCACGTTCCGGAGGTGCATCGGAACCTCCAGAGATGTCCCGGACTCAATCGCGGACTTCGTCTGTGCCATCGCGACTTTCACCGCATCGCCCTTCTCGGCACTTGCGAGATACGCACAGGCCTGGGATAGAAAATACTCGCCTTCCGGAAGTCCGACTTTCAAAAATGCGTCCCATGCAGCGGTCACGAGTACGAGTGCGTGGGGATCTGCATTGCCGATATCCTCGCTCGCAAAGATCGCCATGCGCCTGAAAATAAAATTCGGATCCTCTCCCGACTGCAGCATCTTGTACATCCAGAGAAGTGCAGCCGACGCGTCGCTGCCTCGGAGCGTTTTGATGAATGCGGAAATCGTGTCGTAGTGATCTTCGCCTTTCTTGTCATACCGCATGCTCCGCTGCTTGAGGAGTTTCTCGGCATCCTCACGTGTAATCTTCGTGCCTATTATGAGCACTGCAAGCTCCAGAAGATTCAGTGCAATGCGCGCATCACCGTTGCTCATCGCCGCAACTTTTTTGATCGCCTCCTGATGCATCTGCACTTTGCCACCGTATCCCTCAGAAACTTCGAGTGCTCGCCTGAGTATTGCTTCAAGTGAATCTGTTGTATGCGGCTTGAGCATGTACACCTGCGAACGCGAAATCAGAGCGCTGTTCACGGAGAAGTACGGATTCTCGGTCGTAGCACCGATCAGAATGATGGATCCACTCTCCACCGACGGCAGAAGCGCATCCTGCTGGGATTTATTGAAGCGATGAATCTCATCGATGAAAAGCACGGTTCTCTGTTTCATCGAAGTTTTCAGTGCGATCGCCTGCGTACACACTTCCTTGATGTCTTTCACTCCGCTCGTCACGGCATTGAGCTGGGTGAAATTCGCCTTCGTTGCCTCAGCGATGATTTTTGCGAGTGTCGTTTTTCCGGTTCCCGGAGGACCTGCAAAAATAACCGATGAGAGAATGTCCTGTTCGATCGCTTTCCTGAGAGGCGTGTCTTTCCCGACAATCTCTTCCTGACCAGAAAAATCGTCGAGAGTAAGAGGGCGGAGCCGGTAGGCGAGGGGGGCGTGAGAGTCCATTGGGAGGCATCATAGCATCGTGCAAGGATCCGTGATCTTGAGTACGGCAAACGCCTCGAGCCTCTCCTGACAAGCTCCACATTTGCCACACGCTTTTTCCTCTCCTTTGTAGCACGTCCACGTCTTGCCGTAATCCACGGGAGGCCGAAGTTGCATCCCGATCTCGAGAATCTCGATCTTCGTCATTCTCTGAAACGGTGCGAAGACTGTGAACGGATTCCAATCCGAAAGCTGCACTGCTTTCCGAAACGCATCGATGAATTCGGCTCTACAATCGGGATAAATTGCATGATCCCCGGCATGCACACCGAGTGACAGAAACTGCAGCTTTTGACTCTGGCCAAAGCCAACAGCGATCGAGCTCATAATCATATTGCGATTCGGCACAACCGTCTGCTTCATATTCTCGGCTTCATAGTGACCTTCGGGAATATCACTGCCTCCCGTGAGGAGCGCACTCTGGAAGAGTGCACTGATGAACGGCAACGCAACGATATGATGCTCGACTCCGAGTTCTTTGCAATTCGCCTTTGCGCACTCCAGCTCTTTCCTGTGCTTCTGCCCGTAATCAAACGACAACGCTGTCATCTCACACTTCCTGTACTTGATCAGAAAATGCAGAAGTGTAACCGAGTCCATGCCGCCCGACACGATCTGTACTCCACTACTGCCTACCGGAGGGAGAAGTGTCATATCGGTGAAGCCGGAGAGGATTTCATTGATCGTTCGCATAGAGAAATTATACACCACGCTTCGCTCCCCAGATGATGCATTGCATCCGGATACACAGTCTAATCCCCTCTTTTTTGCAAATCTCAGCAATCACCGGTGAACGCTCCTGCATCTCTTTCGCTGTCGTCCCGAGCACCATGAACATGCACCGACCTCTCGGAAGTTTCTGCCGTTCGATCTCACCCAAAGCCTCGCTGCAATGTTCTTCGTTCCCGACAACGAACTTGTACGTCGTCTTCTCAAAATTTTTGAGTTTCACCGTATACTTCGAATTTCCGGACATCGCGGTTTTCGGCGAACAATTGTATCGGGTGATGCGTCGATCAAACTCAGGCTGTGCAAGAATCGTACCGTTCGTTTCAACCTCGTGTTCAACGACGCGTGAAGTAAATCGTTGATTCAGGTAATCGATTGCCGCAACAAGATCCCGCTGCTGCATCATCGGTTCCCCACCGGTCCAGACAATCGTATGAGTGTGAGGAAATTCATCAAGAATGTTCGAGACCGCTTCCATGATGCGTTCGTTCGCTTCGTCACTGTAATCCTCTTCTCCTTCTTTCCACGTGTACGGCGTATCGCAGAAGTTGCACTTGAGATTGCACATCCCTAGTCGAACGAAGACACACGGTGTTCCAACCGTCGGTCCTTCGCCCTGCAGTGAATGGAAGATTTCGGAGATGACCATAGAAACTCAGTATAGCCGCAGACAGGCATTTGCGCCTTGCTGTAGACTCCGTGCATGAGGACTGTGACCAAGGAAACGCCGGCGTATTCGACCATCGCACTCATCCGCGATCTCTGGGAATTCCTTGGCAAGCGGCGTTGGACATTCCTCGCTGCCTGCGTGCTGGCACTCACCGGTGCGATTGTCTGGCTCTATCCGCCGTTTGCAATGGCGAAGCTCGTGAATATTTTAACCGAAGACATCGGAAAAGGAACGATAGGGAAGATCCAAACAATCTTCATCCTCTGGATTCTCGTCTCCATCTGGCACTACAGCTGCGACCAGGTCGTCGATGCCATCGGGAATCGCATCGCAGAACGCACAGCACTCAACATGCAACTCCGGACGATCGCTCACCTCTTTAGGCTCGATCTCACGTGGCACGAGAGAGAGAATGCGGGGTCGAAGCTCAAGAAAATTCAGCGGGGAACCGAGGGAATGAACCGGCTTTCCCGTATCTGGTTTCGAACCGGGATTCCGGCATTCGTTCGTTTCGGAGGAATGATTCCCATTCTCACGGCATTCGATCCGTTCGTGGGAGCGGCAACACTGTTCTTTCTCCTCACGTACTTCACATTCTCTTACGTTCTCACAGGGTCAGCTGGTCGAGCAGAGCATCATGTGAATACAGCTGACGAGGAACTCCAAGGTGTCGTATTCGAGGGCTTAAGCAATGTCCGGAGCGTCAAAGTTCTCGGCATGCAAGAAGGACTCCTCGGCATCATCAGCAAGAACATCGAACATCTCTTCCAGAAAATCCTCGTACGCATTCGGTGCTTCCGCGTCCGAAACATCGTCCTCAATCTCTGGGCGCAGTGCTTCCGTGTCGGCATCATGTGCTTCATCGCCTTCGACGTTTTCTACGGCAGACGCGATGTCGGTTTTCTCGTGCTCTTCTTCAACTACTTCAACTACATCTGGGAATCGATCCAGCAACTGTCGGATCTCTCCCTCGATTTCATCGTCTCGAAGTACGGCATTTCAAGGATGCGCGATATCCTGCATGAGCCTGTCCGTATCGACGAAGAGCACGGAAAGAAGACGTTCCCTGCATCATGGGACAACATCACCGTCTCGAATCTCTCGTTCGCGTATGGCAAACAGAAAGTACTCGATGAGATTTCTTTCACGATCCGAAGAGGCGAACGCATCGGCATCGTCGGCGTATCGGGAGCGGGAAAATCAACACTCTTCAAACTGCTTCTCAAGGAACACGAGAACTATGAGGGTCGAATCACAATCGGCGGGGTGCCACTTCGAGACATCCGCCGAAGTGATTTTTTCCGGAAGACCGCAGTCGTCCTCCAGGACACGGAGGTTTTCAACTTCAGTCTGCTCGATAACATCACCCTCGCCAATATCACCCACGCGGAGGACTCTCTGCTTCTTTCGCAAGCAATCGAAACCGCGCACGTGCGGGACTTTCTGAGTCGTCTGCCGAATGGACTGCAGACACTCATCGGTGAAAAAGGAATCAAGCTCTCGGGTGGAGAGAAGCAGCGTGTCGGCATCGCGAGAGCCGTTTTCAAGCAGCCGGAGATTCTCTTCCTCGACGAAGCGACATCGCACCTCGATCTGGAATCCGAAGCGAAGATCAGAGATTCTCTGCATTGCTTCTTCCAGAACGTCACCGCTATCGTCATCGCACACCGCCTCACGACCATCAAAGAGATGGATCGCATCCTCGTCCTCGAGGACGGAAAGATCATCGAATCGGGCTCGTTTCAAGAACTACATGCAGCAAAAGGCAGATTCTTCGAGCTGTGGGAGAAGCAGAAGTTTTGATGTCTTGGTCGGGACGGCGGGGCTCGAACTCGCGGCCTCCTGGTCCCAAACCAGGCGCTCTACCAACTGAGCTACGTCCCGAACGGAAAGAGAGTAGCAAGATGACACCAAAATATCCATCTTTCTATTCCAGTCATGTCGCATTGGAAAAATGCCGTCACGATTCCGACGAGCAGAGCGTGAGAAAGCTCATGTTTGAGGAGCGAGCCACAGCGAGTGACGAGTTTGAGCTTTCTAGATCTGCGAGACGTGAAGCGTAAACATCTTTCCACGAGCGACTGTTTTCTTTCTCCACTTTCTTTTGCGTCAAAAGAAAGTGGAGAGAATCAACTCTTCCACACCGCATCAATCGCAATACCCCCGCGAACGTTGAACCGGACGGTAACCGAGACTGATTTCGGTTTCACGAATGTGAGGAAGTCTTTGCCGATGTCGACCGCAAGATGTTCGTGAAAAATCCCGACATTTCGAAAAGTCTCGAGATACAGCTTCATCGACTTCGATTCGACGATGAACTTGTCCGGAACATAGCTAATTTCGATGGTCGCGAAATCCGGCTGACCCGTGAGCGGACACACACAGGTGAATTCGCTGCAGTGCAGCGTGACTTCCATGCCATTTGCTCCGTGACTCGGAAACACTTCGAGCGTGCGGGAAGGAGCCGAAGTTTTGCCGAGTTTCGTGAGAGCCGAAAGATCTTGCTTGGTCGTTGGCATAAAAAATGAAGAGTGAAACGCATTGTAGCCGAAAGCTGTAGGCGGTGTACAATCATGACCTTGCAATGCTAAGAGCGAAAACCATCACCGGCGCACTCACGCTGCTTCTCTCGCTTCTGGTGCCTGTCTTCGTGGATGCGCAGACACTGCATATCACTCCCGCACTCATCGACGAATCGCACACGCTCGAACAGGCGCTGATGACGATGAAGAGCAGTGCTTCGACCACCGTCGAAGGTCTTGGAGGAATACTCGAAATCACGTACGAAAGCAGCGAACCTCTCGAGATCTACATGGTGCCCATGCAGAAAAACGAAAGCTACGTACCGACGGACTACATGCGCTTCACGCTGCCGGCATCGGAGGAAGGAACTGTTGCTATCGACCTCACGGTATCTCCCGGATGGTCTCTCCGAAATCAGCATTGGCTTGTTCATTTGCTCGGAAAAGAAGAAACGACGAATGCGGCATTCAGCACAATCGAATTCAAAACCGAAGGCTCCAAAAACGTCGTGGTCGCTGCAACTCGGCATCTTCTGACGAAGGAATTTTACACTCCCGGCAGTTACCACGCACTCAGAGGCTACCGAATGCTCGGACGATCCTTCCCGATCATGTTTGGGATACTGACCATCATCGGTGTGCTTCTCTGCTGTATCCTGAGCCCGAACAAGCACTGCAGAAGATCAGTTCTCGGAACGCTTCTGATCGGAAGCTTCCTCTACCAGGCGCGATTCTCGATTGATCTCCTTCGGTACACGAGAGAGCACACGCAGGAGTACGCAGAGGGAACATACGATGAGGCAGGATCGATTCATGCGCTCGCCGACGTGCTCATATCGCTGGTGAAAAATCCGTCAGCGACGACGGTCTACGTATGCAGAGACGGAACGAACTTCAAGGAGAAATTGCTTCGGTACTTTAGCTACCCCATACGAATCTCGTCGGAACTCGGTGTCGCAGCCACAGCGGACTATGCAGTCGTGATGGATAAGTACGAATGGGAATTTGATACCACGGTGACGAAAGATGAAACGACATTGATCGTAAAATGCGGAGACATGAACAGAAGAGCGCAAAAACTGAGCACGTACCCAAGCAATGAAATTCTCTTCAGGCTCCTTGCTCCTTCCACACGATGATCATGTCACTGCTCTTCTCCATCGATATCACGCTTCTCCTGCTCCTCGAAGGAGCACTGATCGCACGTCTGATACTCAGAACAAACCGGCTGTGGCTTCTCCTCTCGCTCGGTCTTCCGATTGCAGCATTTCTGAATGTCCTCATCGTCTTCGACTGGACGCTGCTCGGCGTTCCTCTCACACCGCTCAGTCTCCTGCTGCCGCATGCGATCGTCACTGGCATCTTGGCAATCCTTGCTTGCAAGGTCTCTGTCTCACATCAGAAATATGAACATCTTCCCGCATCGAAAGGAAGCAGGAACGAAAACATCCTCGCCGCCTTCTGCTTGGCACTCATTGCCGTGAGCTTTGTCTACAGCTTCGCGCACGCGGTGCTGCTCCCGACATTCCAGTATGACAGTGCGACGAACTGGACGATGCGCAGCAAAATTTCTTTCGAGGATCAGAGCATTGCTTTCGACACAAACGAAGATCGAGGCATGGCGAAGCCGCAGTATCCGTTTCTGTTTCATGCACTGCAAATAACCGTGAACCAAGGTCAGACGCGATGGAACGACGCGGCTGCGAATGCGATCCTGTGGCTTCTGTCTTTCTCGAGTTTCCTCGGAATCTTCCTGATCCTCCGAGGGTTCCTAGAGCGAACGAGCGCCCTCGTAACCGTGACGATGATCCTCGGCATTCCACTCCTCTCGCTACATCTGGGACAGGGGTACGCGGACATCGTCCTTCTGCAAGAATTCCTTCTCTCGCTCGCCTGTCTGCTTGCATGGAACAAAAGCGGTGAGGGCAAGTGGCTCATGCTCTCCGGCATCTTCGTCGCCGCGAGCGTCTGGACAAAATCCGAAGGATTGGTCTTCGGTCTTCTGCCTTGGCTTCTGATCGTCCTCAGCATCGCGATCTTCATGAAAGAACACAGAAAAGCAGCATTCCGAAATGGCGCTCTTACGGTCGCCCTCTCCATCGCCTGGCCCCTCTTTGCATTAAGCAGAGGCTTTCTGCTCACGCCGCACGGAAGCGATACCTCAGTCGCCTTCCATCCGGAAGGCTTACCGGAAGTGCTTCTTGGAATGTTCGATCGCGGATCGTTTGGAATTGCGTGGTATGTGCTTTTGATCACAGTCCCCTGGATGATCGTTGAAGTTCTTCGAAAAAGAGATTGTCGCAAAGAACTTCTCCCGCTTGCGTGGGGACTGATGGTCTTTCTAGAAGTGATCTTTGTGTACCTCTTCACGCCGAACGTGCAGTTTTTGCAGAATGCGCAGTCGTACTACAGACAGATGATGATTCCTGCAGCGATGCTGATGCTCACGGTCTGCGCATGGTTCTCCGCGCATAATCCTCCTGTTGAAACACAGTCCCGGTCTTGAGCTTCGCCATCTCCTGTTTCTTGATCTCCTCCTCTCTGTCCCACTTGACTTTGTTTTGGCACCAATTGCCGAAGCGCTGTGCCGTGAACACGAGTTTGCCCTTGCTCATACACCAGTCGATACAACGATCAACCTCGGCTGTCATACCCTGCACTCTTCCGTAGTAACGGTGCACGGTGAGATAGAAATGCTGAGGCTCGCACTTCTGGCACTTCAGTCCTACAAGCTCACAAGCATCTTTCGAGTGCTGTGATAACTTCTCCGCCAGATCAAGCTGTGTGGACGTGAGTTCAATCGACATACGGGAATCATACATTATCGCTTCAAACGCTTATACACATCCTTACGGAAACCAACGTCAATCACCGAGTTTCCGTTCGGAAATTTTTGGAAAATGATCCGAATGTCACCGATGCGACATCGATAAGTGTCTGGAAAACCGCTCAGCGCCCGAATGTCCAAAAGATCGAAAGACCCGAGCGAAATAGAATGAATGCATGCAAGGACACGGGCACGTGTTTTCCTGTCCAGAAGCCGAAAAAATTTCTGAGTTCGATCCATTCTCTAGCGACGAGTGCGGGATTTCTTTTTGCTTTTTGCGGAAGCCGCATCCTCAGCATCAATCTTCTTCATCGCCATTTCAAACATAGTCGCAAGCCTGCCTGCCTCAATGCCATTCGGGAAATGCAAACCAACATGCGTTTTATTCTCATAGAACTCAATCTCATCCAAAGGACGAATAAGCAACCCATCATTGGTAAATTCTGCTATCACAGTATTGACTGGATGCTGATCCCGCCACTTCTTTGGAAGCGTGATCATTCCGGTCTTCTGGACGGAAAGCGTTGCGTAGACCATAGAATCTATAGGAAATAGTGAATATCTATATTCTATAGAATCTATAGAAATTAGTCAATCATCCTCTGCGCAGCTTTCCTCGCTCTCACCACCAAATCCACGTTCAGAAGTCCTCCAAACCGAAGCTCAGGGATGCCACTCTGGCGAGTGCCAAAAAGCTCCCCAGGACCGCGGATCTTTAGGTCGATCTCCGCGAGCAGAAAACCCGAATCGTGCTGTTCCATGGCTTTCAGGCGCTCGGAATATGCCTGCGAAGCAGACGTTGTGAACAGGTAGCAATAACTCTGAATATCGCTTCTGCCAACACGTCCCCGGAATTGATGCAACTGCGAGAGACCGAACCTCTCGGCACCTTCGATCACGATGATCGTGGTATTTGGGACATCGATGCCGACTTCGATGACGGATGTGGAAACGAGAATATCGAACTGCCTGTCCTTGAAAGCCGCCATGACGGCATTCTTTTCATCTGGTGTCATCTTGCCGTGTAGTTTTGTGATCCTGCGATTCGGAAACTCGCCCTTTAAGCGCTTCTCTTCCGCTTCGACATTCTTGATCTCCGCCATTTCATCTGCCTTGGATTCCGAGATGAGAGGACAAATGACGTACGCCTGTCTCCCCTCCCCGATCTGATTTTCGATAAAAAGATCGACAGTTCGTCTCTCCCCGGACGAAACAACCTTCGTGACAATCTTCTTCCGCTGTCCGGGCTTCTCGAGCAGAACCGAGAGATCGTGGTCTCCGTATGCCGTAAGCGCCAAGGTCCTTGGAATG
This sequence comes from Candidatus Peribacteria bacterium, assembly GCA_009691405.1. Classification (GTDB taxonomy): domain Bacteria; phylum Patescibacteriota; class Gracilibacteria; order Peribacterales; family Peribacteraceae; genus SICN01. Next base: position 51,129 of record SICN01000004.1, read on the forward strand.
GGCGTCGCCGTCATCGCGAGAAAGTGAGGATTTCCTTTGTCCTTCAATCGCTGCCTCTGTGCTACACCGAAACGATGCTGCTCATCGACGATTGCAAGACGAAGATCATGAAACTGCACCGTATCTTCGATGAGCGCGTGCGTGCCAATGACAACGTCAATCAAACCTGATGCCAGCCTGCGTCGGATCTCCTCTGCCTCCGACTGCGGAACCGATCCCGTGAGCAGCACAACACTCGGAGTGCGCATGGGTTTTAGGTGCCCTGCCTGAATGCCTGCGCCAGAATATGCACCGCTCTGGATGTACGTATGAAAGTTCAGAAGCAGACGCACAATCGTCGAGCTATGCTGTTTTGCAAGCACTTCGGTCGGCACCATGATGGCGCACTGACCGCGCTGGCTTAAGACGTTTTCGATGACGGCGACGGCGACGAGCGTCTTTCCCGATCCCACATCGCCTTCGAGGAGCCGTGACATCGGATGGCCTTGTTCCATGTCCTTAAGAATTTCATAGATCGCGACTTTCTGACCGCCAGTCGGTGTGAAATTGAGCGATGCGAAGAACGCTTTGATAAGCTCGATGTCCATCGGAATCTTCAGCCTCTCCTGCTTCTCCCCCTGCCACTGCTTCTTTCTCTCAAGCGCTTCGATCTGCACCGCATACATTTCTTCGAAAGCCATACGCGCTCTCGCCTCCTCCAGTTTTTCGGGTATCGTCGGAAAATGAAGTTCGAGAATCGCTTCGCTCCTCGAAAGCAATGTCTCCGACTCAATAATTTCCTTCGGTAACGTCTCTTTCAGTTCCTGAATGCAATCCTTCACCAGCGCCATCTTCTCCCGTAGCCACCTCGTCGTGATCTGCTCCGACTGTGCATAGACGGCGACGATCCTTCCGGCATGCAACTTCATCTCTCTCTCCGCATCTTCGAAACTCGGGCTCTGCATCTGCAGTTTGTATCCGTTCTCCGAGATCTTCCCCGTGAGGGTCACTGCCTGTCCTTCCGAAAGCATCCTCATGATATGCGGCTGGTTGAACCAAATCACATCGAGCGTCTCTCCCGCTTCATCGGAAAATTTCGCCTGCACAAGCTGTTTTCTCGTCCTCGTACGCACAAGTTTTAACTTGCTGATCGTCCCCCGAAGCGTCACTTTTTCATTGAGCGGCGCATCGACAATCGTCGTCACCTGCGACAGATCTTCGTACGCTCTCGGAAAATTGAGAAGCAAATCCTGCACCGTCTGTACATTCATCACCTGCAGCGCATCAACAAACGACTGCGTTGTCTTGAGCCGTGCGGGGGTGAGGAGATCTGTGAGCTGCACGTGTGAATCTATGATACACTCTCTCTAATGTCCGACTTCGCCTCCTCAATGGCTAACCCCGCCCCCCTCTCCGAAGCAGAGCAGAAGAAAGCCGGAACACCCATGGGCGGCGATATGGGAGACGAGCACAAAAATTTCTGCATCACGATCACAAAGCTCTTCGAGAACGGCGAGATCGACATCACACAGCCGGAATCATTTCTGAATAAAGAGGTATACAACACCCTCGCTCCCGAGTGGAAAACAAAGACCGATCTCGCGATGCTGAATATCGCAACGCTTCTGGAGCATATCTACGGCTTCTACAAATCCAAGCAGACTCCGGATGCTTGCCCGCAACTCGCAAACATGATCGAGCAGCTCTGGGAGATGAAGCAGCGCATCGAAAGCCATGCTGATGTGTTTAAGTTTTAATTGAAAATACACGCGGGCAGAATGCCCGCTCCCGTTCAAAAATATTCATGAAACGGAGCGCCCGTTCGGGGCGCGTCGATCAAAGAGCTATCCATTTGATTCTCTCATCCCCTCTCCACCACGTCCGCTGTCTCTTTGCGTAGCGACGAATCTGACTTGCAATTTTTTCACAGAGCTCCCCTTCTCCAGACGATGGAGAAGGGGTCGGGGGATGAGGACTGTTCAATGCCTCAATGATATCCCTGTACCCATGACTCTTCATTCCCGGATCCTCTGCCTTATATCCGCGCTCCAGCAGCCCTTTCACTTCTTCGATCCATCCTGACTTGAGCATCACATCCGTTCGCTCGTTAATGCGCACGCGCAGCGCCTCGGGATCGGCATCGATACCGAAAATCAGCAGATCGTACGGACAGGAAGACTTCATCTTCTGAGCCGACTTCGGCTTGCCAGTCGTTTCAAAAATTTCGAGAGCCCTCAGGAGATACACTTTGTTCTGGCGCGGAATCACGAGAACCGACTCCGGATCGACTCTTTTAAGTTTTGTGTGAAGACTCACGCCCGCATCGACGTCATATTCGTCACTCAACCGCTTCCGCACCACAGGGTCCGATGCCGTCATCGACTGGAGCCCATCGATGATCGCACTGATATAAAGCATCGAACCACCGACGAGCATCGGCACGTTGCCGCGAGCGTGAATCTCGTCGATCGCTTTCGTCGCTCTTTCTGCGTACCACGAGATCGTGCACTCTTCTTTCGGATCGAGAACATCGAGAAGATGATGCGGGACACCCTGCATTTCTTTCTCCGTGATTTTTGCAGTACCGATATCGAGTAACTTGTAGCACTGCCTCGAATCGGCATTGATGATCTCGAGAGTCTTCTGCTTCGACTTGAGATGTTGCGCGATCCGGATCGAGAGCGCTGTTTTTCCGCTTGCCGTCGGTCCGAGAAGGACGATCAGTGGCTTCTCGGGCTTTGCTGCAAGAAAAGAATCGAGATGTTTTTGCCAGGAAATGGAAGTGGGAGTTTGCATGAAGTATTTTCAATATACACGTAGCGGAAGATCCATATCTTCCGCGGTGATTGCCATGAGTCGCGGAGGTTACGAACCTCCGCTGCGAGTTTGTTATCGTTTTGCGACAATGACAACCAAACTAATCAATTCATCAAAAAAACACACTATCAACTATTCGAGAACTGCCGCAAACTGATGATTTTCGCTACAATGTGATCAAATAGACACTGAATTTCTTTCCTCAATCGCGTATGCATCCAATGATCCAATCCGTCGCGAGAAATATTTCAGCCGGCAGAATGTCTCCGCAAGCAACGCTCATTCCGACGGTCATCGAGAAAACGCAATTCGGTGAACGCGTCTACGACATCTACTCCCGTCTCCTCGAGGAACGCATTGTGTTCCTCGGCACGCAGATCAACGACGACGTCGCAAACTCCGTCATCGCACAGCTCCTCTTCCTCGAGAAGCAGGACAGCAAGAAAGACATCATCTTCTACGTCAACTCTCCGGGAGGACAGGTAACCTCGACCATGGCGATGTACGACACGATGCAACTGATTGCACCCGATGTCTCGACCGTATGTCTTGGCATGGCTGCCTCCGGCGGCGCCATCATTCTGATGGGCGGAGCCAAGGGCAAGCGTTTCGCACTCCCCCATTCGGAGGTGATGATCCATCAGCCTCTCGGCGGCACCGAGGGGCAAGCCACCGACATTGCGATCCATGCTGAGCACATCATCCAAACCAAAGGACTCCTCAATGACCTGATCGCTCTTCATTCCGGTCAGAAGATTGCCAAAGTGAAAGTCGATACCGAAAGAGATAAATTTATGACTGCGAAAGATGCCCTCGAGTACGGACTGATCGACAAGATCATCACGAAGGTGGAGAGGAAGTAGTGCATGCGCCGCAATCGACGGTCTTAACGATGATTTTCAATCATGTAACATATTTGCATGAATGCAACTGAAGTCACTCTTCTCGAAGAATACGTGAAAACATCACCGGCTCCCGGTCTTCCGTGTGTCAAAATCGATCAGGAATCGATCAGCCCAATCCAGGCATTGGAAAATGCACGGTCAAGCACCGACGATGCGGATGCCGTTTTTCTGGAAATGGTACCTCTGATAAAGAAATTTTTGAAGACGAATCTCCTCTGAACTATGAAAAAGGAGAGAGGATCACTCTCTCCTTTTTTTACTATTCATACGAAAGTAACTCCCTACTTACAAGAACCGCCCGCACACGAACCTGATGTGCTGCAGCAAGACTTCTTCTTCATCGCGTAGTAGAGGATGAGAAGAATCGACGCGTTCTGGATCATCGGCATCATGGCACCGGCTGCATTCCCGTCACCGACTAAGACCGCAAGACCCGCCCAACCGATAATGCCACCGAGGGAACCGAGGATGCACACTTTACTGAGACAGCAGAGCTTTCGGATCGCGAAGAGCACACCACCGACAATCATGAGTGCCGGAACGATGTACGCGAGAACCCCCGCAATCATTCCAAGGATCGCAACGGTCGGGAACACGCCTTTCGCCATGCCGACGAACTGACCGAGCGTGCGGTAATGATTCACACCATAACCGGCAAGAACCAAACCAAACGCAATGCGCGGGATCCAGCACGAGTATTTCGAAAGACACATGGTGCTGCCGCATGAACACGGCGCGGAAGAAGAAGAGCAGGACATAAAAAGGAAGGGGGAAAGAATTCGGAGGAATTATCGCACAGCGAAGTGATAAAAGATGATAAAAACACAGGGAAGCAAGAGGAACCCAAACCCGATACACTGTCCCCATGTTTGACCTGCACAAGAGCACGGAAAGAGGCAGAAGCGGAACGATCGAGACTCTTCATGGAACGATTCCGACACCGTTCTTCATGCCGGTTGCAACGGCAGGAGCGATGAAAGGAATCACCTTCGATGATCTTCTCAGTCTTGGCGCAGATGTGCTCCTCTGTAACACCTATCACCTGCATCTCTCACCGGGGGAGGACATCGTTCAAAAAGCCGGAGGGCTTCACTCGTTCATCGACTGGGAGAAACCCATCCTCACGGATTCAGGCGGATTCCAGGTGTTCTCCCTCGAGAATCTCCGTTCGATCACGGATGAAGGTGTGTCGTTCAAAGATCATCGGAACGGAAATCCCCTCTTCTTGGGACCGATCGAAGCGATGAATATCCAACACAAGCTTGGGGCAGACATCATCATGTGCTTCGACGAGTGTCCGCCGTCCACTGCGCCTCGCGCCGATCAAATCAAAGCGGTCGACCGAACGCTCAAATGGGCGGGAGAGTGCAAGAAAGAACACGAGAAGCTGAAAGAATCGCGAAAAACTTCTCCCATGCTATTTGGCATTGTTCAGGGCGGTCTCGAAATCGATCTACGAAAGAAGTGTGCAGAAGAACTCATCGCGATTGGCTTCGACGGATACGCTCTCGGAGGGCTCGCTGTCGGTGAAACGGAAGAAGAAATGGTCGCTGTGCTGCAGGCAATCTGTCCCCTGCTCCCCGAAAAGAAACCGCGCTATCTGATGGGTGTCGGCGAACTGCATCAAATACGAGAAGCCGTGCGCCTCGGCATCGATATGTTCGATTGCGTTTCCCCGATGCGCGAAGCCAGGCATGGAAAC
>SICN01000005.1 GCA_009691405.1 Candidatus Peribacteria bacterium
CATGAAAGAAGAGAGCAAAGAAGGAGATGATCACGATTGCAGAAATGTTGCGGAAAAGTATGGCAAGCTCGGGCATCATATGTGACAGGTACTTCTTGAAAAGAACCGCACCCGTACCGAAGAAGAGCGATCCTGCAACAATGAACAAATCCCCAATGTGCACGCTGGAAGGCACTCCGGTACCTGCGACATTGACGATGACAACGCCAAGCATGACGATCGATCCTCCCAAAATCTGCATGTGACTGACTTTTTCCTTTAAAATGAAATGCGCTCCAAGGAGGATGATGATGATGTCTGCGGATGACAGCATGGAAGCATTGATGGCGGAGGTGCGCGCAAGACCCGTAAAGAAAAGGAGAGGAGCAACAGCGGAACACAGAAGACCGATCAACATGGAGATCCAAATGGAACGGCGATCCATTTTGCGAAACTCATGCAGGAGAGGAAAGAACCCGAACGTCATCAAGATAAAGATTGCTGTAAGCCCCTCGCTTAAGAGGAGCAGCGTGACCGGAGACAGAAAGGGTGTAAGTCCTTTTGCCAGAGCGTTATAGGTTCCGTTCCACAGAAGAGCGCCAAAACCGAGAAAGAGACCGAGATGGTACTGATGATGCTTGTAAGCAGACGTCATCGATGAGAGTTGTGAATGTTGATCTTTGCTATATTATAACTTATTTAGAGAGTTTTGTAAATGCCTGCGATTTGGTGCCGAGGGTGGGAATTGAACCCACACATCCGGGTATGGATAAGGGATTTTAAGTCCCTCGCGTCTACCATTCCGCCACCTCGGCACGCACCAAGTATAGCTCGAATTATGTCTCCGTCAGCTCACCGACCAAATTCCTCTCCATCAGCTCCCGAAGACGACGCGGATTTTTTGTCTGCGCGAGCGCCCACATGAGCTTCGTAACGGCGCACTCGTAGGTCATGTCTTTCCCCGAGATCACACCCAGTTCCTCCAGCACGAGCTGTTTCATATAGAGATGCAGATCGATCGAGCCCCGGAGAAGCTGCGAAGTGATGACGATCGGAATCCCCTTCTTCGACACTCTCCTAATCCAGGGGAAAAGATGCTCCGGAAGCATCCCGAGACCGTATGCGCGAAGAACAATCCCATGCGGTTTCGCCGCAAGCAATGCCTCGAAGTAAGCCTCGGGCATGCCGGGATGCAAAGTGATCGACACGACATTCGGATCGAATGAAGGGAAGCACTCGAGCGTACGCTTTCTCCGTACAATCCTCCAAGGATGGAGCGACGTCGACAGATTGAACTCGGCAAGGGAAGGAAATTTCGGACTGTCGAATGTTTCGAGAATCGACTGATCAGCTTTCTTGCACCGTGTCCCGCGAAGCACTTTTGGTCCCAGAACGACGCACACTTCGGCAAGATCAAGCTGTGCCGCTTGGATTGCGAAAGCAAGATTCATGCGTGCATCGCTTCCCGCATCACCGATCGGAAGAAGCGCTCCCGTGAGCACTATGGGCTTACTGAGATTTTGCAAAGCGAAACTCAAAGCCGCTGCTGTATATGCCATCGTGTTCGTGCCATGAATGACGACAAAACCCTCGACTCTCTTCTCGAGCTTCGAAATTTTGATCGCGATCTCCACCCAGTGATGCGGCGTGATATCCGAGGAACCGACGTTGGCAATCGAATGAAACTCGAGGGACGCCTCGCTCTGGGCTTCCGGAATGAAGCGGTGAATTTCCGCAAGCGATTCAATCGGTTCGATTCTCCCTGTTTTTCTGCTGCGAATCATCCCGATCGAACCCCCGACGTAGAGAACCGCAATGGTTGGCCTTGGCATGGGAAGAGTATAGCATCGACGTCTTCACTGAACGACAATCGTCTCCTCGATTCTCATGCCCCACTGTCCCTCGAAGTAGAGACCGGGTTCGATCGTGATCACTTCGTTCTTCTTGATTTTCGAAAGAGGCGCGCGCGATGAAAGCGTCACCCCTTCATGAATGTCGATACCGACTCCGTGACCGAGGGCGTGCGAGAATTCCTTGTCGTACCCGTACGATTTCAGAATCTTTCTGGCACCGAGATCGAGAGCTCGGTTGGTGACCCCCGGTCGCAGCAGTAAAATCGCAGCGGCACTCGCTTTCTTCAACGCATGCAACGCACGAGTCTGGTCCGGCGTCTTCTTTCCTGTGAAGTACACCCGACTGTAGTCACTGCAGTAACCTCCGAATTTCGCTCCCATATCGATCTGAACGAGATCATGCTTCCTAAGTATTCGATCCGTCGGGTGATGATGGGGTCTTGAGGTGTTGCATCCGAATGCAACGATGCTCGAAAACGCCATACCCTCCGCTCCGAGTTTTCTGCACTCGCACTCGATCGTCCACGCGAGTTCCCGCTCGGTGATCCCGAGAATGATCAGTGTGGGCATCCGACGAAGAATTGCTTTCGTGATGACGCATGCTTTGGCAATGCTTCGAAGTTCATCAACCTCTTTGGTCCGCCGAAATTCCTCGACGATGCCATAAGTTTGAACAAATTTTGTGTTCTTATATTTCTTTTTCCACCTGTGCAATCTGGCAACCGTCACATTTTCAGCCTCAATGCACAGAGATCTGATCTTGGAGAGCGTGTGAGGCAGCTCATGAAGCGGGCGAAAGGTGAGAGTGCCCTGAACATCACTCCTTGCACTCTCGAGATAGCGACTGTCGAGAAACAGCGAATAACCCTTTCCCTGAGCCAAAAGAAAGCCAGTAGAAACCTGCAAGCCCGTAAGATACGCAATATTTTCAAGTGTGCTGATCAGAAGCGGTCTTCGAGACGTTCTACGAAGCAACTGCGAAGCCCTCGGTCTGCGAAGAGAAAGCATAGGAAGATCTGGTACGGAAAGCCAAAGTATGCTATCATAGTGTGATGCTTTCACCTCTCTCAAGCGTGCACATGACTCTCACTCCCTGTCGGCGGATGTTGTTTGCTGCAATTCTCGCTGCAATTCTCCTGTTTCTTTTTGCAGAATCCGCCCATGCCTACACCGCCGTGTACTCGGGAAGCGGTCTTTCGCTGAGCCCAATCAGCGGCATGAGCAGTAATACGGACGTGAATAGCATTGTCGTCAAAATCATCAACTTCATTCTCAATTTCGTGCTGATCATCGGCGTACTTGCAATCGTCGTTGCCGGCATTTACCTCATCACAAGCGGCGGCGATGAAGGGCAGAAGGACAAAGCGAAATCGATCATTCTCTACGTTGCAATCGGAATCATCGTAATCCTGCTTGCTAAGCTGATCGTGCTCTTCGTCAACAATATTTTATGATCTCGATGCACCGTCCTTCAAAGCTCCTTGCAGGCTCGTCTGTCGCCTTGTTTGCTGTGCTGTTCTCGACAGTCGCATTCGCGCAGGTTTCCGGCACCCCTGCGACAGATTCAGTGCAAATCGAAGCCGGGCAAATGTTCGAAATCGGTACCGATACCGTTGCAGAAAATCCCGACTTCAGTTGGATTCTTACCAAAAATCGCACATTCCAGAGCGCTCAACGCTCTCGTTTCTTCCAGACGAGACCGGCTCAAACCGGGAACTACATGCTCGATGTCAGCGTGCAGGGAAGGAACGGAGCGCAGAACGAATACAAGGCATTCTCGATCATCGTCACCGAACCGGCTTCATTTGGAGAGCAGGCTTCATCCTCGGGAAACACGCTGAAGGCAAGACTCAAAACCATCCCAGCCGCAATCAACGGAACCATCTATCTGCCTCCTGCGGGAGGAATTCTTGTGATGGACGGAACGCTCTCGACGGGGCAAATCGATTCGTACTCGCTGGATCTCGATACGAGTGTCGATACCGATGGAGACGGAAATGCCACAAACGATCGAGACAATGAGGACACATACTCCGAGCAATCCGGTTCTCCTCTTTCCTACTTTGTGCTGCCGAAAGGAGAGAAACGCACGATTACGCTGAGCATCTGGAGCAGTGTCACAGGCGAGATCGACACCGATGAAATTCGGGTCGAATTTTCCGTCGCTCCTTCGAGCGCAACGGCGGCAAGCGAGCCACAGCAAGCGAGCGCCGAAATCCTCATCGGAGGATCGGAGAACAACGCGAATTTTTCAGCTGCACTTCCGGAGTCACTGATTGTCGGAAAGGAACTTCTCTACGAGTGGGACTTCGGAGACCGAAGCAAGAGTCTCCTCACGACGCCGACTCACGTCTATAAAACATCCGGAACGTTTGCAGTGAGTCTGACCGTCCGAGACATCACGAACGGTCAGGTTGTCTTTCAAGGAACGAACAGCGTGACTATCCAATCTGTCCCTCAGGCATCCCAAAGTTCTGCAGTAAGTTCTGCGGCATCGACAGAAGCACCGGCTGAAGAAGAGAAAGCATCTTCTTCACTTGGCTCGATTCTTACTGTCGGAATGATCGTTCTATTCCTGCTCGCGATCGCAATCGGCATGTACATGCTGTTTATGTGGGTGAAAAACAAAACAGCGGGGCACCTGAGCGCAACCCTTGAAAGCATGGAGAAAACCATCGTGCAGAAAACAAAGACCGAGGACGCGACGGTCGAACCCCTGAAGTTGAAGAAAGACACACCGACCATTGTTCCCGCATCTACTCCTGCACTCGCGCCGAAGCCAGAAGACATCAGCGAACGAGAGAAGTCGAAAACAGAATTTGCATCCAAGACTCGTGACAACCCAGTGCCTGCAAGCTCATCCGGACCCGTACCGAGCTGGCTTGCGAAAGCATCGACAACACCTGCGACTCAGGCACCTTCGAAGCCGACACCCGTAGGCACACCTGAACCAAAGACTCCGAGCGTAACCCAAGCAGCACCCGTTCCGGACTGGCTGAAGCCTACTCCAAAAAAAGAAACGAATCCGGAAACCGTAAAGCCTGCACCGGAGACTGCACCAAAACCCGCTGCGCCGACTCCCACCCCTTCTCCTACTCTTCAGGCTCCAAATCCTGCTGCCGCACCGGTTCCGACACCATCAAGCCCAAAGCCTGCACCTCCTTCACCTGCACCGATCATTCCAAAGCCAATGCCGGCAAAAGAAGAAGAAACGAAAACTGAGACGCCTGCACCAAAGCCGGTTGCTCCGAAATCAGAAGGCAACGACGAACCGCCGATTGCATTCATCAAAGCAGACAGTCTTACGAAATAGCAAAGTGGATAACTGGGGCGATCGACGGGACTCGAACCCGCGACCCTCTGGACCACAACCAGATGCTCTAACCAAGCTGAGCTACGATCGCCATAGGATGACGCAAAAGAACAAATCAGACAGAGCATAGCTTTTTTATTCACGCACCGCTGCCGCGGTGCTGTAGCCAAGCTGAGCTACGATCGCCATACTTTTATTGCCCGGTGATTGTAGCCGAAAATTCTTTCAGGTACACTCCGTCGTATGGCTGAACTGAAGTATCGCTCACCGAAGGGAGTCAACGATGTGCTGCCTGCAGATCATCAGTACATGACGTACATCAAGAAATCCGTTCGTCATCGCGCACGCCAGGCAGGCTACAAGCGCATCGATCCGCCTATTTTTGAGGAGCGAGCCCTCTTCGAGCGCGGCATCGGTGCTCACACGGATATCGTGTCCAAGGAACTCTTTGCAGTCGGAAGAAAGGGCGAGGGAGATACGATCGACAAGGACTACGCGCTCCGTCCGGAATTCACGGCGGGCATTTGCAGAAGCTTCATCGAACAGGGAATGCAGGAGCTCCCGCAGCCCGTAGAACTGTATGCAATCGGACCGTGCTTCCGGTACGACAGACCACAGAAAGGGCGCTACCGTCAGTTCCACCAGTTCGACTTCGAAGTGATCGGACTCAGCGATCCGTCAATCGATGCGCAGCTCATAGCAGTGGTCGTGAAGATTTTCTCCGACCTCAAGATTTTGAGTCGCCTGAAGATGCAGATCAACAATATCGGTATTCCGGAGGATCGAAAGAATTACACGCAGGCGCTGAAGGATTATTTCGTCGGGAAAGAGAGAAATCTGCCCGAACTCGACAGGAAAAGGCTGCAAGGAAATCCTCTGCGACTCTTGGATTCAAAGGAAGAGGATACGCAGATTCTCTTGAAGATGGCTCCAACCATGGAGCAGTTCATCGGTCCCGAGAGCAAGAAATACCACGCAACGCTTCTGGAGTATTTGCAGACTCTCGGCATCGAATACACCTCAAACCCCGGCCTCGTCCGCGGTCTCGATTACTACAATCAGACCGTGTTCGAATTCTGGGACAGCTCGACCGGTGCCCAGAACGCGGTCGGCGGGGGCGGCCGATACGACTATTTGATCGAGCAACTCGGAGGCAAGGCGACAGCGGGTGTCGGCTTCGCAGGCGGCATCGAGCGGATCATGTGGCACATGCAGGAGGCAGGCGTCGTCGCGCCAAACAAAGATCAGGTCGACGTCTTCGTCGCGCAACTCGGACCCGAGGCGAAGAAGAAATGTCTTCCGCTTGTGAGCGCACTCCGCGATCTCGGCATTCACACAGTCGGTGCGCTCGGAGAAGCGAGTTTAAAAAGCCAAATGCGTCTCGCGGATCGGTTCCAAGCACGGTACACGCTCCTCCTCGGGCAGCTGGAAGTGAAGGAGGATACGATCATCCTCAGGGATATGGCTGCCGGAAAGCAGAAGCAAATCCCCTTCTCTCATGCAATTCCGGAAATCGTGAAACTGATCGGTAAAGAACACCTCGACAGCTATTCACTGACCGACAAGTTCGGCAAATTCAGCGATCCGGGGGAGGGATAATCAGTGGTAATGCTCTAGATATCAAGGTTCTTCACTCCCTTCGCATGCGTCTGAATGAACTTTTTGCGAGGAGGAACCTCGGGGCCCATGAGTGTCGTGAAAATCGCATCAGCTTGCTCCGCATCATCGAGCATCACACGAAGCATGATGCGTCCCTTCGGATCCATCGTCGTCTCCCAGAGCTGATCAGGATTCATTTCACCGAGACCTTTGTAGCGCTGGATGTTCACTTTTCTTTTTTTCGGCGCCTCGACTTTTGCTTCCTCTGCTTTTGATCCCTTTTTTCCTTTTGCAAGCTTTTCTTCCTTCGCCTCAGACTCTTCGGTTTCGGCACTCTCTCCTTCCCCCTCCGCATCGACCTCAAGATCGGCTGCAGCGATGCCCCACTCCTTCAGGGTGCTCTCTTTCTCTTTGTCGGTGAACGCATATCTCGACTCTTTGCCCATGCTGATCTTGTAGAGCGGCGGCTGTGCGATGTAGAGCTGACCCGCATCGATCAGCTCCGGAAAATAACGATAGAAGAGCGTAAGAAGCAACGTTCGAATATGCGCACCGTCGACGTCGGCATCGGTCATGATGACGATGCGGTGATACCGAAGCTTGGCTTTGTCTTTCACCTCACCGATGCCCATACCCATCGCGATAATGAGGGATTTTACTTCGTTGTTCGAGAGCATTTTATCGAGACGTGCTTGTTCGACGTTCAGAATCTTTCCCTTTAGCGGCAAGATCGCCTGAAACTCACGATTACGACCCTGTTTGGCCGAGCCTCCGGCAGAGTCTCCCTCGACGATGAAGAGTTCACACTCACTCGGGTCTTTGCTGCTGCAGTCTGCAAGCTTTCCCGGCAGCGTCATCCCTTCGAGTGCGCCTTTGCGGATCACTGCATCACGCGCCGCTCTCGCTGCCATGCGCGCTCTGGCGGCGAGCAAACATTTGCCGACAACATCGCGTGCGTCGCTCGGGTGCTCTTCCATGTACTCCGCCAACTTCTCGTTCACGACGGTTTCGACCGCCGTTTTCATCTCGGCATTTCCAAGCTTGCTCTTCGTCTGTCCTTCGAATTGAGGATCCTTCAGTCGTACGGAAATGATCGCAGCGAGTCCTTCTCGCACATCATCGGCGGTGAGGTTTTCCTCTTTCTCCTTCAGAATCCCCTCTTTCCTGGCATATGCATTAATGGTACGCGTGAGAGCAGCCTTGAATCCCGTGAGATGCGTTCCTCCTTCAATGGTATGAATGTTGTTGGCAAAGCTGATGCACTGTTCCTGAAACGCCTGACTATACTGGATCGCAACCTCGACGAAGCCGTCCTTCTCATCCTTCTCAAACCAGATGACATCGCCGATTGCCTGCTTGTCATGATTCAAGTGCCGAACGTACGCGGAGATGCCGCCGTCGAAATGGAAACGATAGAGACGAGGAAGATTTTCGTCTTCGTCCGGTCGCTTCTCACGCTCGTCCATCACCGAGATCGTGATGCCGCGAGTAAGGTACGCCTGCTGCCGGAAGTGCGCCAAAAGAATCGAGAGGCTCATGCCGAGCGCGTCGAAAATCTGGCTGTCGAGCTGAAAGAGAATCTTCGTACCCTGCTTGTCCGACTTGCCGATCGCTTTGACGTCCGCTTTCGGCTTGCCTCGAACGTATTCCTGCATGTGCACTTTCCCGTCTCTGTAGACTTCCGCACGCATGTAACTGGAAAGCGCATTCACAACGGATGAGCCGACACCGTGAAGTCCTCCCGAAACTTTGTATCCGGAATCATCACCGCCGAACTTTCCTCCTGCATGCAGAATCGTAAGCACGGTTTCAAGCGCGGATTTCTTGGTCTTCGGATGAATGTCGACCGGAATACCGCGCCCGTTGTCCTCGACGCTCACCGAACCGTCGTCATGAAGCATGACGATAATGTGGTCGCAGTGCCCCGCCATCGCCTCATCGATAGCGTTATCGACAATTTCATAGACACAGTGATGCAGTCCTCTCTGATCGGTGCTGCCGATATACATTCCGGGGCGCTTCCGAACCGGCTCCAAGCCCTCGAGAACTTGGATTTTATTCGCGTCGTAGGTTTGCTTGCTGTCAGCCATAGTCCCGAGCATTGTAGGGATGAGGGGCGCCGGAATCAATGCTTGGTGAGTGAAGTTTTTTGGCTTGGTATTGCGGTAAGTTGACATTTTACCTCTATATTGATTGATAATCTTTCCGTTTTCCTGTAAACTATTCCTGTGTTCCGAATGGGTTTCATGATTCGGCTTGGAGCCGACTCACCCATCTACGGAATTCCGTGGCAACAAGAGGAGTCCTGCCATGTTAGTTCTCACCCGGAAATTGTATCAGGAAATTCGCATTGCCCAGAACATCTCGGTTCGAGTTCTCGGCATTAAGGGGAACAAGGTTCGCCTGGGCATCGTCGCCCCCCCCGAGGTTCCGGTGCTCCGTGAGGAAACCCTCACGAAAACCCGAAAGCCTCCGAATAATCCTTGATGTTTCCGCACAGAGCTAAGAAAGGTCCAGAGACGATGATCGTGTTTGGACCGCCGGTTCCGTAGTTGGAACCAAGAGAGCTGCATAGGTGTTTCACCTCTGCAGCTCTTGAATTACCCAAGAATGCAAAGCCTCGATGCCCGGGGTTTTCCCTTTTCATCGCACCCGCTCTCCCCTACACTCTCTCCGCTATGACAACCACCAACCCACCGTCTACCGGCTTCGTCGAGAGTGAGGACATGCTCATCACCAAGGAGGGGCTGAAGAAAATCAAAGAAGAACTCGAGTTCCTCAAGACCACGAAGCGCGTCGAAATCGCGCAGCGACTCAAGGAAGCGATTTCGTACGGAGACCTCTCCGAAAACGCCGAGTACGAGGAAGCGAAAAACGATCAGGCATTCATCGAAGGAAGAATTCTCGAACTCGAAAAACAGATCAAGAATGCGAAGCTCATCACCGAGAACATCGTCGCAAAATCGAAGAGCAAGACCATCGACATCGGTTCCATTGTGACGGTTCGAAACAAGACCGATAACGACGAACCCGAGACCTACACGATCGTCGGCAGCATGGAAGCAGACCCCATCGAACACAAGATTTCAAACGAATCACCAATCGGTCGAGCTTTGCTTGGTCGCGAGAAAGGAGACGTCGTCGATGTCGCGGCACCTGCGGGGAAGTTCAAATACGAGATTTTAAAGGTTGCGTAATCCAGCATTATGTCCGACCAATCGCAACCGCAAACCTCAGGACTCGTCATTCCTCCCGAAGTGCAGGAGAAATTCGGTGCGCTTATTCTGCTGATCCAGGGCTCTGAAAGCATGAACAATGAGGAGCGTCAGTATTGGGTGAATATTTTACCCGTGATGACCCCCGAGCAGATCAAGAATCTGCAGGAGATTTTGGCAAATGAAAAGCAGCAGCTCGCCGCCATCGATGCCAAGTACACAAAGGAAGCGGCAAAGAGTCCTCCTATTGATACGGTTGCGATCGGGGAGAAGATGAAGAGCAAGAAAGAGAAGCGGCAGAAAATAGAAGAAGAAGATGCAGCGAAAGAAGAAGTTACCGAAGCGGAGCTCCTCGGAAAAATACAATCGATGTGATAAGACCTACATCGAAGCAGTCATCATAATCGCTCGCTCGGTGAGTGCAATCACTTCTCCCGGTCTTTCCGCCGAGTAGTGATACCCTCCGGACTTCAGTTCGATGTCCGCTGCAGTGACCCAATCGACAAGATTTTTCATCTGAGCAGGACTCATCGACCTTGCAAGCGGAAGCAAACCGCGTACCGAAAGAAAGTGAAGTCCCGTTCCGGAAGCAATCGATCGCTCGTCTCTGATCCCCGCTTCGGTCGACGCAAAGACCAGCGTAAGATTTTTGATCATGGAAAGCAGAATCGTCCACATCCCATAGACTTCTTCGCCTCGTTCGATGCGAGAGGTGAGGAAAGCAAGAGCCTCCAGAGGTTTCTTCGAACCGATGAGATCGGTGAGCTTCCACACGACCTGAGATCCCGATGGTACAGCAAGACGCTCGACATCCTCGACCCCTATCTCGCTCTTCGATCCCGAAGAGATTTTCCGCAGCTCCATCTCGAGTGTCCACTGATCGGTTCCAACGATATCGAGAAGCGACTGAAGCCCCTGAGGCGTGATCGTCGAACCGAGGGACCGAAGCGAAGCTTTGATCCACGCAGAGAGTTCTCCGGGAGAGAGCTCGGGGAAAGATAGTATTTCGGCATGCTTCTCAAGCTCTTTCACGATCCCGAGCCTTTTGTCAGGCTTCGGCTCGACGATCAGAAGCACGGTTGCAGGATGGATATTTTCAAGGATCTTCGGCATTTCTTCCTTGTCAATTTTGGGGATTCCTTCAAGAATCACAAGTCGCTTCTCGGCAATGAACGGCATCACCGATACGGCGTCTAGGAGATCGGAAACCGTGCACTCCTTCGCCTGGAGCGTGAGAAGATTCTCCGGTCCATGCTTGTCTGAAAAGACCTTCTTCCAGCGCTGAAGCTCTTTGCCAAGGGCAAAGGTATTCTCTCCGATGAACAGATGCAGATTGGGAGTGTCCATGAGATGAATATCGTACCGCAAGATTCCATCATATCCACTAAAATAGTCAACTCCACTGGATGGAAGAAAAGTCACTTTTAGGCTACAATAGTAGGAAATGCACCACTCGTATTCCTTCTTCAAGCGCAAATCTCTCAAGACGATTTCCATCGTCGCAAGCAGCATGACCGTTGCGTTCGTCGTAGGAATCCAAACGGCAAATAACGTTCACCCCGTCATCTCGGAGACCAGAGCGGGAGGCGCCGTGGTTCTTGGCGACATGAACGGAAGCGGAGTCATCGATATTGCAGATGTGCAGATTGCCGTCGAACTCTCGAACGGCGCTCGGACTCCGACCCCAAGTGAACTCTCCGCGGATCCAAACCAGGATTTCGTGATCACCAGTGAAGATGCCCTGAGCATTCTCGAGATGTTGGAAGCACAGGAACCTCGATAGGAAAAAAATAAAACAAACACCATGAAATCACTTCGTATTCTCCTCGCATTCGGCATTCTCTCGTTCTGTATCGGGTTTCCGATCCGGAGTGCCTTTGGAGCGGAAGGAGACGGAGTTCTGCGACTTGTGCTCGAGCCGCACTGCGCTGATGAAAACCGCACGCAGTGTCCCGTCTATCCGGTCTCCGATGCTCTACATCTCACGACCGATATGCTCAAGGTCGATGACCTCGTCGATATCGACGTGGTTCTTGAAAACGCAGCCGGCGCAACGGTGGAATCCATTCGAAGTTGGTTGACCTACGACCCTCAGATTCTGGAAGCACGCAGCGTGACGCTCACACCCGTCATCGCAAAACCTGTCCCTGGAGAACAAGCGGCATATCCCAACGTCCGACTCGTAAAGATCGGAGGAGCAGCTGGAGAAATACAAAGTAATCGCGTTGCAATTGCGCGCGTCACCTTCCGAGTGCGTTCCGGTGGAAATGCAACGGAAATCGCGTTTGAAAACTTCAGGGAAGACGGACTCGGGCAGACTGCCGTGAACGGAACTCCGAAACTGACGGAAAACACGGAAGGGCTTATGGAGCCGCCTTGCATCGGTGGCATCCTCTGCCAGAAGACACTCACACCGCTTCTCACACAAGCTCCAAGCATTCTGTCCATTCTCCTCGAACCGCAGCATGAAGCTGCTTCCTCGACACCGAATGCAGCAGAGCCGGAATCGCTCGTCATTCCCATCCGCGGGACAGAGGAGCAGCCTGCCGCTTCGAAAGCATCGACTGCAGAACAGAATACCGCATCGTCATTCGGTCTTCTGCAAGTCCAAAACTTGAAGATCACCTCGAGAGACACGAGCATCTTCCTCGGCTGGCAACCGCTCCGGAGCAGTGAGCTCGCTGGCTACAACGTCTACTTCAGCACTGTCAGCGGCAAGTACATCCAACGTCGCACCATCGAAAAAACCGCCTCCAGTCTGGTTCTTCGCGATCTGGAACCCGACACAACCTACTACGTAGCCATACGAGCATTCAATAAAGAGAACGCCGAGAGCGTCTTCAGCCAGGAAGTATCGGTACGAATTGGCAGCCCCGAGAGTGCCTCTGCGCCTCTTGGCGGCAAGCTCGTCGAGTCACAACCGGTCGAAGGAAACCCAATTCAGAATTACGGGGGCACGGAAATAAAAGGCGATACCGGAACAAGTGACACATTGGTTTTCTTCTTGGTGCTCAGCGCAATCATCGGCACCTCGTTTGCCTGCCACAGACAGTACGCATATCTGCATTCCGCATAATATGTCGATTCCTTTCGTCAACGCTGGCTGGACGAATATCGATGACGACGCACCATCCGTGCGCATCACAACCGGTGCCGCAAAAAAGGAAGAGACGAGTGCACCTAAGATCCATACATCCGAGCCTGCAATGCCTCTCGTTCACAAGTTCGAGAAGCACGATGCCGCGGTGCAACCGAACCCCAAGGCAATGAGGCTCTCTGCGATCACCGGGATTGCAGTCGTCCTCATCATCGTCACCATGTATCTGGGAGTCGATACGCTCCGCGGAAGCCTCACCGAAAGCGGAGGCACCGTCACAACCGTGACAGTCACAGCGGAAAACACGTTCTCGCCTGCAACCATCACTATAGCAGCCGGAACCACACTCACTCTGGAGAACAAGAATCCAAATCCCGCAGTCATCAAATCCAAAGACACCCGCGAACTGTTTCCCACACAGCTTCTCTTTGACAAACCGTACACGTTTACGATTCCGACAGGCGTCTCCGGAACATTCACCTATGTCTCGGAAACCATGCCGCCGGATCAGACGCTCATGATTATCGTAACGCCTTCAGTCGAAGCCACGGCACTTTCAAGCGTCGGTACAAGCAGCACCGTTGCCTCACCTGCCGATGAAGTCATCAGTGCAGACGATTTCCCTCTCCCCTTCGGAGGACCAATGGAACCTGTCGCAAATCCGAATGCGGCAGCCGTGCCGGAAATCTCGATCGCGCCTCAGGCGACGTCACCTGCGACTACAAACATACTGATTACGGAGGAAAGCGACACGACGGAAATCATCAGTGTCGGGGCAACTTCTTCGACTCAGGAAAAAGCCGAGGTGTCTTTCGGAGGCAATTCCGTCCCGACAAATCCCTATACTGTCGGAAACAAGAAAGCCTACGGAAACGCAGGAAATGCGATTGCAGCAGCTGCAAACAATCTGCACTCAGGCGCACCACTTCTGAAGATGCAACAGTACCGCCCAAGAACGAACACTTCCACCGGGCCTGCTGCGTGGGGAATATTTGTGTTTTCAGCATGTGTGATGGTCATGGCATACCGGAGAGGAATCATCAATTAATACTGAGGATCTTGATCAACCTCATCCTTTCGCGTACAAGAAAGAGGCATGACGGTCTTTCTGATTCTGCTTGGCAAACTTCTGCCCCTCTACGCAGTCATCGTACTCGGGTATATCTCAGGAAGAGTATTGAAGGTGCATAAAGAGAGCATCGCGATTCTCCTCCTCTACGTCCTGTCACCCATCATCGTTTTTCACGGAGCGTTCACAACGGAATTGAATTTCGGCATCGCAATCCTGCCCGTATTCTTCCTCCTCTCCGCGTATCTTTTCTCCGGGCTTGCGTACGCTCTCGGGGGAAAAGTTTGGTCGGATTCCACACGCAACATCTTCGCCTATACCGCAGGAACCGGGAATACGGGGTATTTCGGGATTCCCGTTGCCATGGCACTGCTCGGACCCGAGGTTCTCGGACCTGTGGTTCTAGCGACGATGGGTCTTGTTTTGTACGAGAGCACGCTCGGGTTCTATATCACTGCAAAAGGAACGTATTCACCTCGGGAAAGTCTGCGAAAACTTTTGCGTCTGCCATCACTCTATGCCCTGATCGCAGGTCTTCTGATGAACGCAGGCACCGTGCAATTGCCCGAGAGTTACTTCTCTCTCGCCGACAATTTCCGCGGCGCGTACTCCATCCTTGGAATGATGATTATCGGGCTTGGGGTGTCCGGATTCAAAACGCTTGCATGGGACTGGAGTTTCCTCGGTCTCTCATTTCTCACAAAATTCATCCTATGGCCGCTCTATTCACTCCTGTTCACTTCACTCGATGCGCAATCCTGGCACCTTCTCACACCAACAATGCATTCGATCGTGATTCTCCTTTCACTCACGCCGATGGCGGCAAATACCGTGGTGCTTGCGACCGCTCTGAATGTGAAGCCCGAGAAAGCAGCACTCGGCGTGCTTTTGACGACTCTTTTCGCTCTCTTCTACATACCGCTTGCATTAAGTTTCCTTGCATAGCGCTAAAGAATCGCTAGCATTCGCCTCCAAATGCCAGAAGTAGCAACACCAGAGGCCAGAGTTGATAAAGTACGAGAGTCGCAAATACAGCAACTTGAAGGAAGGATACGTGCAGCAATCAACCATCTCGATGTCAAAGGGAAGGAGCACTTTGATTTTGCGAGAGCGGAAAGAATTTTGCAGGATGCTCAGGAAAACCCCAAGCATGCTATCGATACACATGGGCTCGAACTCGTGCAAATCCTGGACGGCAGTTATCGCAAGAGTGTCGCTGCTCTTTCGACTCGCGTGTCGGGAGTCAATTCCTATTCAAATGACATTGCTCATTGGGAGACCCAGAAGGCAATATAAATCAGTCCTGCGGAGGAGAAAGATGCAGGCAAAAATATTGTGAGAACAAGAGATGACCTAAGAAAAAGATTTGAAGAGCTCAGTGCAAGAGGAGGCAAAAGTATTGATTGGTTGATGAAAAATGCATTGAGAATACTCGGTGAAATACCTGCGCGCCGTGAATTTTTAGTCACCCAGCACGGACGAGAAATTGTAGAAGGTATCGAGCAGCTTGCAACTGGAATTCGAAGCCAGCTCACCGTGGTTATTGCTGCACCTGCAAAAGCTCCTCCTGCAAATCCTGATGCTGGGTCTGAACCACTAAGCCGAGTGGATGGAACAAACGCATCGTCTCAGGCAAAAATAGTCGCTGACAACGTAGTCACAACTGGAGAGCCGACCTCGGATCACCTTAAAGAAATAGCTAATCCAGGCGTTACTGCAGTCGAAAGAGAAAGTATGCCTGTGCAAGAAGTCTCACTGGATGCTCCCTATAGAGCATGGGGAGAAGCTGAAATTCTCTATTTTCTCGCTCTCGCAGCCGAAGCTGAACGAGCCTCTCCTGGTCAAGGTGAACACAGAACAAGAGCGCAGTACGGCGTATCCAAATTCTTTCATGAACAAGATTGGAAAGTACGATTCACGGCAAACTACGTTGTCTCTGCCGAGAAGGCAGATGAAGCAAATGAGACAGTTGCAATATCAGGAGATAGAACATTACCAAAGAACTGGCAGGGTTGGAGCGATGCTCATATCGAAACCTTCGAGATAGAGGCACGGGCAGAGGAGAGCAGAGGGAAAAACGGATCTGTACGATTGCGTCAAAAATTCGGTATTCCTCTGACAACGCACAGCGAATGGGAGAGGCGTTTCCCGAATAACCGCGGCACGGGAGGTCTGACACCTGCAGCACGAGCACCGATCTATGAACGTGCGGAAGCCGAATCGCCTGAGAGAGACAACGGAGTGCCATTGCCGAAGTACGTGAAGAAAGAGTGGACCAACAAACAGATTGTACAATTCCTCGACATGATTGATCGTGCTGACTATGGAGGTGCAACGAGACTGTGTTCCGAATATGATGTTCCGCCTGGAAATATTCCTTACTGGAGAAAACAAAAGCTAAAGTGGGATTCTCAGGAACAAGTTGATGCGCCCACGAATGCCGCTAACACTCGGAGTGAAGCGACGGACTCATCGGCAGCAGGTACTGCAGAAACAGAAAAAGAACAGGATGGAAAAGAAGATATTCCGATCATGAGCAACGTGTCATCGTCGGCAGAATCCAAACGCTGAACGAAACCGAAGGCGTAGAACTCGAGCAGGCATGCCAAAGGCTCACCATTACGTCGGCGACGTACCGGAAATGGTCGGCAAAACTTGTAACACTCGCTCGGCTTGTCATCGACGACGATGCTGCGGAAACGAAACCCGATATCGATCTCGCGAAAACGGATGAGACAGCAAACGCCGATTCTGCTCTGGAGGATCAGAGTCACATCGACACCGAGAGGCGCGACCCAAGCCTCGACCCGAAACCGGAAGCCGAAGTACTCGCGACCAAGACCGCGGACGCCACTGCTAAGACCATTGAAAATGTCGATCCTGTTGTTGCTCAGGTTGAGACCAAGGCAGACGAAATCACCCAGATCAAAGCAATCATCGGTCCGGAACGAATGAAAGATCCGATCGTAAAATCAGCTGTGCGCATTCTGCGACTGCAGTTCAATAAACTACTGGAGCGGACGCCGAAACATGAAGCGCCAACCGGTGCAGAGCAAACTACTTCCGAGATTGCCCGTGAGGGATAAAGAGTAGTCATGCCTATTTTTTGGCATCAAGACGCCATTTGTAGGTGATTGACAAATATATAATAAAGTTTATAATTTCTTCATGCAATTGCAGTGCGCAGAAATCGCCGAGCAAGCATTTCTTCAGAAAGTGGATCTGAAGCGCCTGTACACGGAAATGATTGAAGGAGTGGCTCTCGAACTACATTCGGTACGAATTGGTGGTGGCATGCTAGCAACGGAACCCGAGGTCACCGCACTGGCTAAAAAAATCAAGACACTGGGATTTTCAGGTCTTTCGGAAGGTCAATGGAGGAAAGTTCTTGGTGTGGGAGGCGGAACCTCACCCACTATCCTCGATCATCTTGAATCTCTGATCCGTTCATTCGGTCGCTACTGCAACATCAGCGATGCTGCAGAAGTCAGGATGAGCATTGAGGCTCTCAAAACAATCAATCGCAATTTTTCCGGAGTGGACATTGATGCGTTTCTGCAATCTCTAGCCGAAACTGCGGTCAATCAGCAACTGGATGCATCCGGAATCGGCATGATTGAGATGCAACGATTGAATTCGAACATCGATGTGGATCTTTTGGTGGAAAGTAAAAAGATCGTGCAGATGACAAGAGAGAAGATCGACATGCTGATGAAAGCTTGAGAAAATGTGGCTTGCTATCCGTAGCAACGCGGCTTTGATGCATGCAAAACAAGTACAAAACTCAAAAGCTACGGAGGACATCCTTCGCGTTGCGAAGGATGGTGGGCCGGGCTGGATTCGAACCAGCGAAGGCATAAGCCGTCAGATTTACAGTCTGATGCGTTTGGCCACTTCGCTACCGACCCACGTGATGCAGAGAAAGAACATGCGGGAAGTGTAACAGCTGAGTTACCCGCCCGCCAAAGCTTCATCAGAAGCGAAGGAGGGTCGACCCACGAATGAATTATGAATCAAGAATGAAGAATTATGAAGTGAATCCTGCATAGACAAAAAACGGACCAGCAGAGCTGGCCCAATTTTTTTCGATCAATCCTTGTGGGACTGACCTAGGCAATCTTTTTGAGGAAATTGCTTTAGAGTCATTCTACCACCCCCCTCTTCCGCTGTCAACACGGTACAGAATGCTTGCTTGTGCTTTCCAGGGCACTCGCTCTAGAATCTCGACCATCTACTTCTTCCCCTTTTATCCAATGATCGTTCAATCTCATGTCAAGGAGACGCTCTCCAAGATGGGTCTCCGCTGCGGTGGTGACTTCTGCGATGCTCTCGCCAAGTCTTGCGAGGAGCTCGTCAAGAAGGCTGCATGGCGCTGCAAGGAGAACAAGCGTCAGACCGTGTACGGCTGCGACTGCTAATTTCGGTATTACTACAAAAGGGGCCGTTCCTCTGTGAATGGTCCTTTTTTGTACTACTCATGCCGTAGCGCTTCCATAGGGCTTAAGGCTGCCGCACGCTTTGCCGGATAGATACCGAAAATCAGCCCCGTAACAATTGCCATAAAAAGTGCCAGAAAAATTGCAGAGAAAGACAGGACGAACTGAAACTCACCGAGAAAACGAGCGGCTATCGCACTCAGAAGCCAGCCAAAGAAAACGCCGGTCACCGTGCCGATTGCACCTCCGGTGAGAGTCAAAGAAACTGCCTCGAGTAGAAACTGCAGAAGAATGTCAGATTGCCGAGCGCCGACGGCTTTCCGAAGACCGATTTCTCTTGTCCTCTCGGTTACAGACACCAGCATGATGTTCATGATGCCGATGCCACCAACGAGGAGAGAGATCGCTGCGACGAGCGAAAGGAAAATCGTGAGACCGAGCGTGACCGAATTAATGATCTGCGTAATCTGCTCGGCGCTCCTGGCGATGAAGTCGTCCTTGTCGGGATCGTTTTCCAGATTATCGATGCGATGACGCTGACGAAGCAGCATCGTGATGTCTTGCTTCGTAAGGTCGGTGTCGGTCGCGGCTTTGAGGGTCATGTACGTCAAATGCTTTTGACCGCTCACGGCTCTTGCCGTCGAGTAGGGAATGAAGACAGGCTTGTCGAGATTTTGGAGCAAAAACGAACCGACGCTCCGAAGAACACCCACGACGGTGAACGAAAAATCTCCGATGGTGATTTTCTTGCCGACGGGGTCTCGGTTGCCGAATAGATCTTGCGCGGTCTGATACGCGAGGACTGCGACGGATTTGGCGCCATCCTCGTCGCTACGGTCGAGTAGCCGACCATGATCGAGTTTCAGTCCGTAGTTTGCAAACAACTGTCCGTACGAGCCCATGACCATCGGCGACACTTCTTCTTTCCCGTAGTGTACGGATTTCCCGACGATGATCACCGGCACAGCACTTTGGACGGTCGAAAGCTGCGACACGGCGCGATAATCATCAAAGATAAGACTGTCGAGGTTGCCTCCGAATTTCTCGAACCCCTTCGGGAATACATCGATCGTATTCGAGCCGAACGACTCGACCTGCACGATGATGTAATTTTGGAAACTTGTACCGAGAGAGACCATCAACACGACCGACGCGACCCCGATGATGATCCCAAGCATCGTGAGTGCGGCTCGGCGCTTGTTGACCGTGATGCCTTTGAGAGCCGTTGAGAGAGTGTCGGAAAAAAGCATAAGAATTATTCGTAACGGAGCGCTTCGATCGGATGCAGGCCTGCGGCATGCCGCGCGGGCGAAATGCCAAATGCAACGCCCGTGAATGCCGCCATCACGAATGCGGCGATAATCGAACGAATCGAAACCGCAAAGAAATACGTTGTGAGGAAATACTTGGCGATGCCAGCAATGAGAAACGCGATGAAAATGCCGCCGATGACTCCGATCGCTCCTCCGATCATCGTCAGTAGTACGGATTCCGTGAGAAACTGCAGCAAAATATCCCTGCGTTTTGCGCCGAGCGCCTTCCGAAGACCGATTTCCCCGGTTCGTTCCGTGACGGACACGAGCATGATGTTCATGATGCCGATGCCGCCGACGAGAAGTGAAATGGCTGCGATGGTTGTGATGAACAGTGTCAGCCCGAGTGACACCGACCCGAGAATTTCACCAGCTTGTGCAGATGATCGAACGATAAAATCGTCCTTCTTCGGATCGTCTTTGGGATTATCAATGCCGTGCCTGCGGCGCATCAGCGTTTTCACATCGTCGAATGCGAGATCAAACCCTTCCGTCGACTGCATCGTCGCATAGTTCAAATACTTCTGACCCGTAACGTCGCGTGCGACATTGAACGGCACGTAGATTCTATTGTCGGCATTCTGGAAGAATTGCGACCCGAGCGCATTGGTCGTGCCGATGACCGTGTAGTGCCGGTCGCCGATCTTGATGCGCTTGCCGAGCGGTTCGATCGATCCGAAATACTTTTCGACAACGTCGGGCGCGAGAACAGCGACTGCTTTGGCACCGTCATTGTCTTCGGAGTCGAGCAGACGTCCGGATCTCGGGGCGATGCTCTGGTTCTGGAAAAAGTTCGGCCGCACTCCGAACACCTGCGGAGCGCCTTCTTCTCGGCCGTACGATACCGTTCCAGTGATGAAAATAACCGGAGCAATATTCGTAATCGTTTTGAGTTGTTCAAGTTCACGAAGATCTTCGAACGTAAAACTATCAAAGCCCGTCGAAACGCCATTCGGTCCTCCGTTGTCTTGCCCCGGAAAAATGACCATGCTCTTCGGGCCCAGAGAACTGATCTGCCCGAGGATCACCCCCTGCATGCTCTGGCCGACGGAGCTCATGAGCACGACAGATCCGACTCCGATGATGATGCCGAGCATGGTGAGCATCGAACGGTTTTTGTTGACCGCAATACCTTTGAGTGCCGAGCGGAACGTGTCCTGGATCAGCATGCTATTTGAGTATTCCCTTCTCTCCCGCCATCACACGCTTGAAATCGGTCGAGTCGCTGACGATGCGGCCGTCGCGAATATGAATGATGCGGCTCGCGTGCTGAGCCGTCGTTTGCTCATGGGTCACAAGAATAATCGTATGGCCTTGCGCATTCAGCTTCTGCAAGACCTGCATCACAGCGACTCCCGAGGCCGAATCGAGGTTGCCGGTCGGCTCGTCCGCAAAGATGAGATCGGGATTCGTCACGAGCGAACGGGCGATCGCTGTGCGTTGCTTCTGGCCGCCACTCAGTTGATTGCTCAAGTAGTCTTTGCGATCTGTGAGTCCCACGATGTCGATGGCCTTTAGAGCATTCTTCTCGCGATCGGCAACTGGGATCGTCGGGTGATAGAGAAGCGGCAGCATCACGTTTTCAAGCACGGTCGTTCTCGGAAGCAAGTTGAACGACTGGAACACAAAACTCACGCGCGTCGCTCGAATACGCGCGAGATCGTCGTCGCTCAAGGTCTTCGTCTGTTCTCCTTGAAACAAATAGTCGCCGCTCGTGTGGCCGTCGAGGAACCCGAGAATGTGCATCAGCGTGGACTTTCCGGAACCAGAAGGCCCCATGATCGACACGAACTCGCCCTTCTTGATCTTCACGTTAATGTCGTAGAGCACTGGCGTGAGGACGCCGTCATTCTCGTATGACTTGAAGAGATTTCTGGTTTCGATGAGAGGAGAATTCATACAGCTTCTTGAAAAAGATTCACAACATTCGCATCGTGAGGCCACACAATGGGAGCGACTTCGTGCACAATGTTGAATTCCTTTGCCTGATCCGCCGAAAGAAAAGATTGCTGAGACAATAACTCCAATGCTTTATCCCGAGTGATAGATGTGTGAGCGAGCAATTTCTCAACGACATCTCTCTCACACCCTTCAGAAATCAGGCAAATCTGCTCCTCGCTTGCGTGTGAAATCGTAGGAGGATGGATAAGAAATTTCGAGTCTGGCTCAGCGAAACGATGATCACCTGCAAGGAAAGGGATTAATGCGGCAGACTCCACAAAATTTCTGGCATACGTCGTAATCGGAATCCCAAGCTTTCGAAGAGCCTGATACATTGCCATTGAGAGAAAGTGACTTCCTCCGGGACTTTTGATTGCAAGATGCAATTCTTTCGCACCATTCTGAACAAGCTCTTCGACAGTCCGTATGAATCTCATTGCAGGCTGAGGCCGAATCTCATCCATAAATCGAACGTATGCGATTGGTTGCTGTTCGAGCCGAACATAGTCGGGAAGTGCAGTCATAGAAACAAACGAAATCTACTGCTTGATAAGAACAACCACGACGTCGCCTTCCTTCACACCCGTCACCTCAACGTTCCCGCCGACCCCTTCCATGCCAGTCGTCACGGTGCGTGCGTCGAACGACTTACCGTCCGTGCGGAGAATGCGAACGAGCTTGCTGCCAGTTTCAGTCTCGAGCACCGAGCGAAGCGGGACGCTCACGACATCTGTTCGCATGCCGGTCGTAATCTCGCCGTCGCCCGTCATGCCGACTTTGAGACCGTCATTCGAAACAAGGAAATCAAGCTTCACGCGGTACTTCGACACGCCGTCTTTGTCCGTTGCGGCTGAATCGATCTCGCTGACCTTCAAGGCGAACTCGATTGAACGAAAGGCGTCGAGCTTAATCGAACCGGTCTGTGCAAATTTCACTTTGGGAATGTCTACTTCGGAAACGAACATCTCGATTCTATACGGCGACTCTCCGAGCATTTCAACGGACGCCTCGGACGACGGACGCATCTCGCCAGCTTTCACGTTGACCTTCGTGACGATGCCAGCAACAGGTGCCGTGAGGATCGTATCGCTGAATTGCGCAGCGGCTCTTGCAAGATCGGCCTGAGCCTGTCTGACGCGCGCAGTCGCCGCATCGATGTCGGTTTTCCTTGCCGGAGCGCGCTTCAAATCAAGCTGCGCTTGATCGATCGCCAGTGACGTTTGATACGTATTGATGTCTGCCTTCGCCCTGTCGCGCGTTCCCTGCAGTGACACAATCTCGGACTGCTGCGACGAAATTCTGGTGTCGTAGACGGCCGAGTCATCCCTGAGTGACTTACTCGCGACATCGATCGAGGACAGCGCGGACTGAACGTACGATTTCTGCGTCGCGATCGTCGACTTGTTGGTTTCGCGTGAGGTATTCGTGAAATACGAAGTGATCGGCAATGCCGAAAGAATATCGTATGCGCGATTGAGGGTATTCGTTGCCGTCACAAGTATCTGCCGCGCAAGATCGAAATTCCGAAGCGCGGTCTGATAATCCGTAACAGAAGCGGACGCCTGCAGCGACGAGATGGCCGAAAGAGAAGCGAGGATGTTCTGCTGCATTGCATCGTAGCCCGAAGGGATTCCTTTCACGACTCCGTCTTGGACGTCGTTGGCGTTGAAGACTCCCTGCGATGAAAGAAGCGCGGTCTTCGCAGTCGCAAGATGCTGTGCAATCGTGCTTCCGGCACTGCCAACCTGTCCGGCAAGACTGATGGCTGCTTCGCTTCGAAGCACCGTCAGTTGCGACTCGGCGGTCTTCAAATTATCTTCGGCATTCTTGAGAGTTTGCTTTACAGCCTCGAGCGATGCGCGTTTGTTTGCCACCTGCGCCTCGGCAATGGCGATATCCTCGGGACGAGATCCTTCGAGCAGAGCATCCAGCTGCGCCTGCGCCGATTGTCTATTAGCACTTGCGCCAGCGACACTCGCTGCGAGACTTCCTGAACGCAAACTTGCAAGTCTCTGTCCCGCCTTCACTGTATCGCCTTCTTTCACGTACACCTTCGAGACGACGTCCACAGTTGGAAATTGGAGTGACAGATCCTTTTCGGAAATGACGGTTCCGACGGCTTCGACAGTTTGACGAAGCTCGCCCCGCTCTGCGACGGCCGTTACGAAGATGACCTGTTTCGGACGCGTTACGGCGTAGGAAACAAAGACAAGAACGAGAAAAATCGAGACTGCGACAACAATCTTCAGGTGACTCCTGAGAAACCGTAGTGCAATGAGGATCTTGCCGTAGGGAATCGAAAGCAGAGAATGCATGAAGAGAAGACGAAAATGAGTGTGAAGAATTACAATAGAAATTGTAATACTATTATGACTATATGTCAATATCTCTTATGGCTTACACAAGAGCTTTCAACGCCTCGTCCGTTGCCTCCGAGACAGGCCTCATCCGCACTCCTTCCTTCAGAAGTTTCTCGCAGGAAAGCGTGCAATTGCTTCGTCCGGCCTTTACGACATCGCTCAGGTGATCGAGTGTGAGCCGTTCGACCTTGTGGGTCGGGTCGACGATTTTTTGGTACCGCAACATGATCTTGTACGGGGAAATCGTCCCCGGATTCACGACGTTATAGATGCCGGTTTTACGCTTCGCAATGAGGATGTTCGCCGCAACAAGAAAATCCGGCAAATAGGTGATCGAATTCTGCTCGTCGAGAATTTTTGTGTATTTTCGAAGCTTGCTGATGAGATTGCGAGGGTGAGTGGAACCGTCGAACGGCATGCGAAGCCGAAGCTGCAGTACGGGGAAATCCTTAAGGATTTGATCGATCCAGAGCTTTGTTCGTGCGTAGAAGCTGCCCGTGAAATTCGGCAAATCTGTCTCTGCGTATCCTTTGCCATGATTGTCGCCCTCATACGTGCAACCCGAACCTATATGCACCCAGTAGATACCACGTCTCGCACAGGCATCGAGAAGATTCAAGGGTCCCTGAACGTTACTGAGGACCGTCTCGAGCTTGTGGTCTTCGCACCAGTCAACGTTAGGCTTCCCTGTTTTCCCCGCTGCATTAATGACGACAGCGGGCTTTTCCTTCTCGAGAACGTCTGCAAGTGCGACGGCATCGCATATATCGATTTCGGGAAGAATCGCATCCGGATAAATTGTCTTCAAATGACCGGCAATGAATCCTCTGCCACCGAAAATCATGACTTTTTCCATAGGGTGATGATACGTAAGAAACGACGAATTTGGTATACGATTACGAGGCACTATGCCTTCACTTCCACATACGATCAAACGAACCGGCAATCGCACGTCCCGCGCAACGATCCGGGACGGATCGATTGTGATCGGACTTGCAAGAAATCTGTCGAGCAGAGAAGAGGCACGGCATATCGACGTATTACTGAGAAGAATGGCAAAAGCATTTCTCAAGGAACAGACAAGGACACCGATCGATCCTTTCACAGGAATTTTGCAGGGAGACACTCAAGTGACTGTGTATCTCATCACGGGACAGTCCATGCGATTTACGACCGAAGTCGGCGTAAGAGCACGGACCAAAGCTATCCCGAATGGCTGGCACATCACGAAGGCGCCGCACACGGACAAGCGCACGTTTCATTCCATGCTCTGGAGACTTCTTGCGAAATCCGCAAGCGCTTCGATCCGTTCACTTGTGCGAGGCATCAATGAGGAAACAATCAGGGCTGACATCAGGAGTGTCACCCTCAAGTTCATGCGATCACGGTGGGGAAGCTGCGGACGAAAAGGACAGATTGCACTCTCGACTCCCCTACTCCTCACAAGCCCCGATATCCTGCGGTACGTCATTCTCCACGAACTCTGCCATATGCCGCATCCGAATCATTCTGCAAAGTTCTGGAGAACAGTAGAAAAGTACATGCCGGACTATAAGGAGAAAATGAAAGAACTCAGGAAGTTCAAGCTACACGGTTAACACGCAAGATACATGCCAAATTATTGATTCGTCGCAGCTGAAACCTGCCTACCGGCAGGCAGGCGCCGCGTTTCAGCTTCGGGAATAATACTGAATACGCTATAATCACCTCCGATGCCAAAAGTCCGTCGGAAAGCCATCCTCAGAAGGCGACGCAGAACGGTGAAGAAACGCAAGCCTCTGTTCGTGCTCGAGGAACACACGAGCAGACAGGTGAAAGCCGTACTCAGTATCGGTTGCGGACTCGTGCTCTTTCTTGCTCTTCGAGGCAATGCGGGTGCAATGGGGATCGCAACGTCGAAAATTCTCATGTTCTTCTTCGGTGCCTGGAAGGTTCTCTTCCCCGCGATGCTCGTCGCTCTCGGCTGTCTTCTGATGGTCGGAACGTCGCCGAATATCGGAACGAAAAGAACGGTAGGACTGTCTCTGTGCTTCGCCGCTTTCCTCGGCTTCGTGACACTCTTGTCACCGGCAATCGATATGGCATCGGAAAGAGACCAGCTTGGGGGAGCCGTCGGCTTCATGGTTGCGTTTCCGTTCGTCGCATTCCTCAGTAAAGCCGCAGGCTACGTGTCGCTTGCGGTTGTCTTCGTCATCGGTCTCTTCATCACGTTCGAACCCGATCTTCCTGCACTGATTGCTTCCCTCAGGGCTCCGAAGGAACCGGAACGCAAGCGCAGAATCCAAACGGAGGAAGAGGAAGACGAGGAACAAGAGGACGATGAGGATCTCATCGAGAAAGGAGCGAAGGAAGACGAGGAGGAAGAAGACCTGAATATCGTTCGACCGGAATTTGCACTGGCAAACGACGCGAAGAAAAAGGAAGTTCTGCCTCCGAAAACGAAACCGAAAGGCATGCTCGAGATGAAGGACACGAGGTTCGAGGAGTGGAAATTCCCAGACATGGATCTGCTCGATGCTCGAAAGAGCGAACTGACGGTCAATGATGAAGATCTGAAGAGCCAAGCCGCACTGATCAAAGAAAAACTTGGAGAATTCGAAGTGGACGTCACGATGAAGGACGCCCATCCTGGACCCACCGTCACGCAGTTCACGCTGCAGCCTGCGGAGGGAATCAAGCTCAGTAAGATCGAGAACCTCAAAGATGACCTGGCTCTGGCACTTGCGGCGCAGAGTCTTAGAATCGAGGCACCGATCCCGGGTAAGGCGCTCGTCGGCATCGAGATGCCAAATGAACGACGCTCGACTGTCTACCTTCGAGAACTCCTCGAATCACAGGTGTTCAGGCAGTCCGAATCCCCTCTCACGATCCCTCTTGGGAGAGGCGTTTCCGGAGACGCCATCGTCGCGACGATCGAAGACATGCCTCACCTCCTGATCGCCGGAGCAACCGGAGCCGGAAAGTCCGTTGCCATGAATACGTTTTTGATTTCACTTCTTTTCCAGAACGCTCCTCACGAACTGAAGCTGATCCTCATTGACCCCAAGCGCGTTGAGCTGATGCCCTATAACGGCATCCCGCATCTTCTTACTCCGGTCATCACAGAATCCGAAAAGGCACTGCAAGCCATGCGCTGGGCGATCGCGGAAATGGGCAGGCGCCTGCACCGCTTCTCGGAAGCGGGAGTGAGAAATCTCGCCGAATACAATGAGAAGCAGGAGGACGAAGAGAAGAAACTTGCACGCATCGTCATCGTTATCGATGAGCTTGCAGACCTGATGATGCGTCAGCACAGGAAGGACACGGAGACGATGATCGCCCGCATCGCTCAGATGGCGAGAGCCGTCGGCATGCACCTCATTATTGCAACACAGCGCCCGAGCGTGGATGTCATCACGGGTCTCATCAAAGCGAATATTCCCACTCGCATTGCGTTCAGAGTCGTCAGTTCCATCGACTCCCGCACGATCATCGACAGCATCGGTGCTGAGGATCTCCTCGGCAAAGGAGACATGCTCCTCATGACTGCCGTCACCCCGAAACCGATTCGCATTCAAGGAATTTATATTTCAACAAAGGAAATCGAGCGCATCATCAACTCGGTGAAAGTCGCAGGTGGTGGCATGCTGACAGAAGAGATTACGCTCGGAAACGGAGATGATCAGGAGGAAGGTGGAGAGGAAGGAGACAACTCGGGAGCACGAGGAATGATTGATCTGGATCAGGATGACAATGGCGGAGACGATCTCTTCTTCGAAGCCGTGCGCGTCGTGCAGGAAACAGGGAAAGCGTCTGCAAGCCTTCTCCAGAGACACCTTAAGGTCGGCTACGCGCGCGCTGCTAGGCTTCTTGATATCATGGAGGAGAAAGGCGTTGTCGGGCCTGTCGACGGAGCGAAAGCGAGGAAGGTCTACATTGATCGCATGGCGGAGGCGAATAGGTAAAGTGATGCTTGACATATTTTATATATTGATATAATAATAGTATTATTCCCCCCCCCTTTTTTTGCCAATGCCTATTACCGGTCATGAGAACTCCCCTGAGCGTAATTCCGACGGTCTTCTTGGCGAAGGCCGACTCCCCGGTCCTCTCGGAATCGAGCGCAAAAAAAATAATATTGACCTGAAAGAACTCAAGAAGCTGTCCGATAAGCAAGACACCGAGAAGGAACTGGTTTATGCCCCCGCCAAACCCGAAGACACGACGATCGTCGAGCCCTTCCCTGCTGAGGCACAGCAGCATATTGCGACACAGATACAGAGAGTCGTGCCCGAAGTCGTAAAAGACAAGAAACCGCGCGACCCGAAGGACACGATTCGCTACGGCGAATACTAGCCTACTAAATAAACGAAACGAGCGAATCGTAGTGCCTTGACAGCTTTCTAAAGTGTGTGTAGAGTATTCGCGCTTCAATTTGAGGAATTTCTCCTCGATCTTCAATTCTCAATCCATCGCATGTCAGAAAAAGATCTAAACCACGAGCGTATCGATTCGCATCTCCGCGTCGATCCTGCTGCAGGCGAACATCATCATGCATCTGGTCATCACGAGCACATGCATGTACACGCAGTGACGGTAACTCAGGCCTCTGTTCAGAAAGCAGTGAAGAAAGCCGGCATCGTGAGCGTGGGTGCAAAATTTGATTTCGATTTTCAGGACCCTCCGCATCAGGACCCTCCGCAAAAGAAGTCCAATGACCGGAGAATTGAGAACATGCAGTTGGACAAGAAGATCGAGACTTCTGAGCAGTAGGAAGAGCAAAACTCCACTATTGGCAGGTAAAGATTGCCACAGTTCACTGTGCCCCTATACTGCGCGCAATTCCTCCATCCGTTGCATGAACGTTTTCGGTAACAGTGGACAGCACGAATTTTTTTCGGCTCCGCGGTCCAGGCCCATTTCTTCCGAAAATGGACTGACAAAAGCAATTTGGACCGCGATTGATCGGTCGAGATCCGTGAGCTTTGGGGCAATCAACACTGACAAGCGCGTGGTGTTGCCTCCGGTGCGAAAGCAGGAACCACCGCCAAAGCCTCATACAATATCCTTACAACCAACTGAAGACTTTGAAACGCCTGTATTCGTGACGGTACCGCCAGGAGAAGACGCTTCAAGCATTCCACAGAATTTGGTTGAGCAGACAGATGATGATGAAACACGACCTGAAGAGGTGGATCGAGCAGAGGAGGACTGATGGAAAGGAATTCTGTAGAATCTGCGCATGCAACTGCTGCTCGGGACGAACAATCGGGGCAAAGTGATCGAAATGACAGAGGTTCTTTCGGGACTACCGATCGAACTTCTCACTCTCCTGCAGCTGAAACTGCGTCCTGAAGTCGAGGAAGCCGGAACGACTTTCAGAGAGAATGCGCTGATCAAAGCACAACATTTCTTCCGGCTCTCGGGTCTGCCGACACTCGCGGACGATTCGGGCATCATCGTGGATGCACTTCACGAAGAGCTCGGCGTATTCACTCGTCGCTGGGGGGCAGGACCGACTGCCAGTGACGAGGAGTGGATTGAATTTTTCTTGAAGAGAATGAAGGGCGAGAAGAACAAGAAGGCGCGCTTCGTTTGCTGCCTTGCCTACTGTGACAAGGAAGGCACCGAGCACGTCTTCGAAGGCTTCTGCGATGGGACGATCACCGAAACACTGGAAGCATCGTATCTCCCGGGGCTCCCGATCTCTGCCTGCTTTAAGCCTGATGGTTGCTCATTCGTGTATTCTGCGATGACGATCGAAGAGAAAAACAAGACGAGCCATCGAGGGAAAGCGATGAAGAAAGTGAGAGATTTTTTGGAAGATGCTCAAAAGATAAATCATGGATCTCGCACAGCTATATAGCCGTAAGGCAATCCTCCAAGAAGGGAACCATTGGAATCGAGCAATAATTGCAGATCGTGAAAATCGGGGTGCTTCCAAATATTTAGAGCACCGCGATGATAGTCGCGACAGGACAGAGGAATCACCTTATGTACGTGAGCCCTCCTGTAATCAAAAGTATCAATATTTCTCATGACAAGACCCTTGCGAATAGGTTTACCTGAAACACAAACATTCCAAACAGGATTTGATGAGCGAACTACGCCGTTATTCTTAAGACGAAGTATCTTCTGAGTTGTGAGCAAAATAAGAGGGAGAGTACTCTCAATTCGTTCATGAAAATCCTTGACTCTCAGAATCAATAGCGAGGAGTGCGGCATAGCCGTTCCGTAAACTTCAAGAAGAACAATTGGTGATTCTGCAAATGTAACGACACTCGACTGCTCAAAAAAAATCAGGGTGCAAACAATCCGAAGAAAAAAACGGCAAGACATAAAGGATAAGGTAGAATTGCAATCAGTAGACAACTGAAGATGGAATGTGGAAATGTCATCGACATCGGCAGACTGCAATCAAATGAAGAAATGGCTTGGTGAAAGCGAAATTTCTGTTCTACGGGAATCAAGAACGATGCATGTTTGATACTGAAAGCTTTCTCTGCCCCTGATCCATCAATGTGTGATATTTCTGTAGTCCCAATGCTTCTATCGCCCACTGCGGCACAGGTTCAGCCATAGAATGCGAAAGTATTGCACAGCGGAATACCATCGCAAATTATTGCGAATGGGCAGGGCGAAAATGGCTTACAGAGGCGTAAAATCCAGTGCGAGAATCTTGCTCCAGACTTGCCTGATCAACGACCGAAGATCTTCCTTCTCCGTCTCGAGAATCGAAAACTGACGAAAAGCAGGTTCCTCCCCACGCTCACCAATGAACTCGAGAGAGAAAGTCACCGGCACGAGCATCGGTTCCGCTTGCTCGAGAAGGAGTGCATAGAACACGAGCTGACGAAAATTATCTCCATCTCGGGTCCTCGACACCGTCCCGGATTCGATGCCACCACGTATGGCTGCAGGTGCTTTCGGCCTTCCCGTCTTGTAATCGATGATCACCGCATCCGCCGAAGTCGGAGATGCAGTATCGATGCGGTCTATTTTCCCTTTGAGCGGAATTCCTGCCGATGACGAATCCGACAAGATCGCCCGATACTCGCGCTCGACTGCGTAGATGCACGGCACGGTGCCCTGCAGTCGGTTCGTAACATAGAGAGGGAGAGCATCCTTCGCCTGCGAGAGAAGGTCTTCACACTGTTTTTTTGTGAGAATGGTTCTCTCCTCAAGGTACCACTGAAACGCCGAAAGTATTTCACGAAGTGCGAAAGGAAGCCCCTGCTTCATGGCTCCCGCCCATTCCTTCAATGCGTAGTGGACTGCACTGCCATACGCAAGTGAGCGAACCGAGGACTCGGAGAGCTTTTCAGGCTGCCCAAGTAAGTAGAGACGACGAAACTCTTTGGGGTCACCCAAAAACGCAGAAAGTGAACTGGGTGACAAGGCAAAACCGGCTATACGCTCCCGAAGGTACGCCTCGAGTTCGCTCCCGAGCTTCCTCTCGGGCCTGAGAAGCAGAAGCGAAGACTTTTCGGCATCCTTTAGGGCTCCATCGAATTCCGGTAGTGGGCCGGCTTCCGAAAAGAATGCAGAAGGTGCAACCGGCCTTGCTCGTTCACCGACGGAAAACTCTTTCGGACACAGCATGAAGAGTTCGCGCTTGGCACGCGTCATGGCGACGTACGCAACGCGCCTCTCATCTTGGTGCTTCTCGAATCTCTTCTGCTCAGTCTCCCACCCGAAGAGCAAGTCCTCGGGCACCGACAACCCGGATCTAGCTTTGCGCTCGTCCCAATGCCCTTCTCGAAACCCGGTCAAAAATACGCTCTGAAACTCGAGACCTTTGCTCTGGTGCGCGGTGAGAAGCTGCACGCCTTCCGTCACCAGATGCGGCATCTGATAGGTGAGACGAAGCTGAGAATATCCTTCGTCGGCATACAGGTTGAGTTCGGACATGAACTCTCGAAGAGAAAGAAAAGGGTGGTCGAGACAACGCTTCTTGACATAGTGAAAGAACGCTTCGATTGCCGCAAGATCGAGAGGATCGAGATCCTCAGCACTCTCGGAGAGACCGGACTCCCTGAGGACATGCTCGATTGTATCGAGCACCGAGCGGGAGTGTTGCTTCTGCTCCAGATCGAGGAGAAGATCGCGCGCGTGAAGCAGTGCTTCCCGATTGGTAAAAGCAATATCGGCAGTCTCGATACTCAAGAGAAACTCCTTCGTCTTTCGCCTGAGAGCGCGAGCAGCGGCAATGACACGACCGATGTCCGCCGGATGACACGCAAAGCATTCGCAGCAAAGAGCATGGATAAAATCATCGTCGGATGACGATTCGATGCTTCGAAGAATCGTGAGGGCCTGAGAGACGAGAGAATGCGTCAGCAAATCCGACTTTCCCATCAGGATCACCGGGATTTCTCGTGCTCGGAGGACGTCGTAGATCGGCATGAGCTCCGCATTCGTCTGAACGAGCACGGAAATCTCCTGCGGTGGAATCCCCTTTTCGAGTCTTTCGGCTATCAAATCGGCAAGCAGCCAGGGCTCTGCTGCATCGGAGGGTGCTCTCAGAAGGACAGGATCTGTTCCTTCATCCTTCGTGAAAGCTTTCAAATCTTTTTTCAGTCCCGGAATTCTGCCGATCAATCTTTCCTCATTATGCAAAATCAAACGTCCGGCTGCATCGAGAATCTTCTGCGTGGAACGATAATTGGTCGTAAGCACAATGACAGGGGCCTTCGGAAAACGCTCCCGAAACCCCATCAGGTGCTCCATGTTCGCTCCCTGAAAACGGTACACGGATTGATCGTCATCACCGACCAGAAAAAAGTTCGGCTCGTGCGGGACAGCGGCATACGTCGTGAGCTTTTCGATCACCTGCCACTGCGCACCGTTGAGATCCTGGGCTTCATCGACGAGAATGTACTGGTACCGCTCCTGCAATGACTGAAGCAACCACTCTTCGTCCGAAAAAGCTGCGATCACCGTAAGAATCATATCGTCGTAATCGTATAAACTCTGTTCCTCCAGAGCCTCCTGATAGCGCTTAAAGAGATCCGTAAACTCTCGAAATTTCCGGGCTTGCAGCAGATTCTTTTCGTGCTGCTTCGTCCCCTTCTTGCTTTTGTCTTCCATCACCGCATCGTGCTCACGTGCGACGCGCTGGAGGTCGAGAAGAGTCTTGCCCTCGCGCTTGCAATCGCTGATGCGACCAAGAATATCCGGGATCCTGTCGTACGGATTCTTCGGATTGATGAGTGCCGACGTGCTGCTGACGGCATCGACGATTGTCTGGAGAAGTTTGTACTTCCCGAGATCCGATAGCGCCTTCTTTGATTCCCACTCGGAGAACATGACCGCATTCCGAGTGATGATCGAATCGCAGAAACCATGCACGGTCGAGACGGTCACTCCGTAGGCATCCGAACCGATGATGGTCCGGAGACGACTGCGCATGGCAACGGCTCCGCTCGTTGAAAACGTGAGACAGAGAATGTTGCTTGGCTTTGCGTGCGTTTTCTGAAGAATCGATGCGACTCTCATTGCAAGCACCTGGGTCTTCCCCGTTCCGGGACCGGCAACGACCATCACGGGTCCTTCGACGGTATCCACCGCCTTCTTCTGCTCTGCATTCAGGCGATTGTACTCGGAGGAAAAGGTGGGCATGGGCGAAGTATAGCAGACCTAAGCCATCTCCTTACTCAATGCCATCAGAAAAAACATCTGTACTGCCGTGAGAAACATGGTGAGAAGAAGCCAAAGGAAGAAACTGAGCTTCGCGGAAAACAACGAAACCACGGCGACAATCACGATGCCAAACCACAGCATCGCAACGCTTGCCAAGAAAAGAAACAGCAAGGAACCCGTCATGAAGAACCAACGACCTTTCGTCGCTTTCATGCTCTCCCTACAACTCAGGAAGATTCCAGATTTTTTCTTCGCCAGAAGTGCAGGAGCCAATGCAAGCCTCGGCGTCATGTACACAGCCAGGAGCGGTCCGATGATCGGAAACCAGAGGAACGAACGAACGACGTACCAGAGAAGCACCACGAGCATCTTAAACGTAAACAGCGGAAGTTCCAGGAACAAACGATC
Source organism: Candidatus Peribacteria bacterium (assembly GCA_009691405.1). Lineage (GTDB taxonomy): Bacteria > Patescibacteriota > Gracilibacteria > Peribacterales > Peribacteraceae > SICN01. The sequence goes on from SICN01000005.1 coordinate 34,205, forward strand.
GAGAGGCAGAAGCGGATGCGCCGACATCCGGAGAAAGAAGACGGAAGCGATGAAATGCAGAATCAACATCGAGAAGAACGACACGAGTATCCATGGTCCTGCGGCAACGACGAATGCGAGAGCGACGGTCTCCTTGGACCCTGAGAGTTCCTCGACAGTTACCGTCGACGATCCGATCCCAAATCGAGCCATCACGACTTCGGCATCCTTCTGATCAAACGCACCGAGACTTTCATTGACCTCGAATCGAAGCTCCTCCCAGGACAGAGAGGCGCTCTCTAAAATGCGATCTTCGATGGAACGGATCTGTCTGTTGACCGTCGCAGACACGAGTGCGCAGAGCATCGCGAAACAGAAGATACCGACTGCGAGAGACTTCCGAGAATCCGAAAGTAAAGAGACGGTGCCGCGGAGCACAGCGCGAAGTCCCGGAGCAGCAGAACGATGAACCATAGAAGCTAGTCGTTTGGAGACTCGATCGTATAGGCGCAGCGATCGCATTTGAGGAATGTCGATCCGGCCTGATGAATCTCGACCAAAGAACCCTTCCTGCACTCGGGGCAAAGCTTGCCGCTCATGAACGCAGGCGATGAGAATGCAGCGGGCTTACTGGTCGGTGAATGCTCTCGGATCGAAACAGATCTTGGGTGATCCCTGAGCTTCTGCAGTACTTTTGCCTCGATCTGACGAATGCGCTCTCTCGTGACATTGAATTCTTTACCGACCTCTTCAAGCGTGTGGCCGATGCCATCTCTAAGACCGAAGCGCATCTCGATGATTTTCCGTTCTCTTGGGGTCAGGTACTCGAGCATCGCATGCACATTCTCTTTACGGAGCTGCCTGTTGGTCGCATCGAACGGGTTCACCGCTTCCTCATCCTCGATGAAGTCCCCAAGCTTGCTGTCCTCTTCGGAACCGACCGGAGCCTCAAGAGAGATGATGTCTTGACTGATTTTCTGAATGTGACGCACTTTCTTGATGTCCATTTCCATTTCGACCGCGAGTTCTTCGACCGTCGGCTCGCGACCGAGTTCCTGCACGAGTCTGCGCTGCGTGTGGGTCAGCTTATTGATCGTCTCGACCATGTGCACGGGAATTCGAATCGTGCGTGCTTGATCGGCTATCGCTCGTGTAATTGCCTGACGAATCCACCACGTTGCGTACGTACTGAACTTAAACCCGCGTTCCGGATCAAACTTCTCGACGGCGCGGAACAAACCGATATTGCCCTCCTGAATGAGATCCAGAAAAGACAGTCCTCTTCCGATGTACTTCTTCGCAATCGACACCACAAGACGCAGGTTCGCTTCGGCAAGTTGCTGTTTGGCACCGGCATCGCCTTTGCGGATGCGGCGCGCAAGCTCGACTTCTTTTCGTCCGTCGATCAGGGGGACGCGACCGATCTCGGAGAGATACATGCGAACCGAGTCGTTGCTGATCTCGAGGAGATCCACCTCGCGCTCTTTCTTTTTCTTCTTGTCGTCGGCTGCCGCTTTCTTCGGATCCACCGTGATGCTGATACCGGCGGTGGCAACAACTTCGAGAGACGCGTCATCCGTATCGGAAGCCGTCGTCGCACCGGTTCCCGCCTCGCTGTCCTGGATTTGCGCGGGAGTCTGCGTATTGGCTTTTCGCTGCCAGATCAAGGTGTCTTTCACGTCGATCACGTCGATACCGAGACTCACGAAAAGCGTATAGACCTCATCGAGGAGATCGATATTTTCCTCCGCATTCGGAACAGCCTTCAGGATTTCCTGATGCGTAACGTAACGCTGCTCTCTGCCTTTTTTCACAAGGTGACGAATCTCCTCTGGAAACGCCTTCAATTCGTCATCAGTCGGCTGATGAATGAAGCTTCGTGGGTGCGAGGCCATAAAAGTAGAAAGAGAGTATAGGGTGAGAGCGGCGAGCGCAAGCCCACGAACGCAGCGGAAGATCCACCCGCCTACCGGCAGGCAGGTATCTTCCGCGGTACCGCGGAGGTTACGAACCTCCGCTACGAAGACTTTGCCATCTGTGTCAGCTTCACCAGCTGCTGGTACTGCGTCAGGAGCTTTGCTTCTTCATCGGCTCTGCCGTTCTTCCTTGCCTCTTTCAGCTCTGCAATAAGCTGAACCTGACGGGAGACAACCAATTCCCGATTTGCCGCACTGCACATCTTCCTGATTTCCCGCTGCGCCACGATATCGGACCACGATGGAAAATTCTCCTCGCAATAGAGTGCAAGAACCTGCATGCGTTCTCGCAGAACTGGATCGATCGTAAGCGGAACCAAGATCTCGATAATCCCAAGCTCCGGTGCCGCAGATGAGGCGGCGAATCTGACAGCTTCAAGATGGGGTGAGGACAGAGGTATAAGTTCTCTGAGCAACGGTCGACACGTCGGGTACAGAAGTGCGAGGCCAATCGACAACTCGGCACTTGAAAATGGCGCATCGCCAAGAGCTGCCTTGGCTTCAAGTGTACGAGGCAGTGCAGACACATGTGCGAATGCACGAAAATCCTGTGCAAATTCACTCGCTACCACACCAAATTCCTGCGCTGCCTTGTCCAGATAGGCGCGCAATTCCACTGATGTCGGAAGCATAGCAAGCAGTGGAAACAAGGTCTCCGCAATGCGACGCTTGCCTGCGGGTTCGGTGCGATCCGGAAGGAGCTTCAACCTGCCGATCACCGAGTCGAGATACGGAATCGCCTGCTCCTGCACGATCGTTCGGAATAATCCCGGATCACGCTGCACCAGTTCATCGGGGTCTTTTGCGGGAAGCGAAACCGAAAGAATCCGAAGCTGCGCCTTGCTGAGAAGTTCGAATGCCCTTCCCGCTGCAAGCTGACCAGCATTGTCCTGATCAAGACAGAGCACCACTTCATCGGCGTACCGCTTGAGTATTTTCACATGCTCTTCGGTGAGCGCCGTACCGCTCACCGCGACGACATTCTCAACGCCCGCTTTGTGCGAGGCGACGGCGTCGAAGTATCCTTCAACGAGAACGACTCTATGAGATTTCCTGATCGCATCACGCGCATGAAAAAGTCCGAAGAGCACCGCCGATTTGTTGTAGAGAATGGTCTCCGGAGAGTTGACATACTTCGCATCATTTTCACCCATCGTTCTGCCCCCAAACCCGATGATGACTCCTTGCGCATCGGTGATCGGGAACTGGATGCGATGACGGAAGCGATCGTAGATGCGCTCCTGCTCGAGCTCTTTCTGCACACCGAGACCGCTACCGACAATCTCTGCTCTCGAGAAACCCGCTTTCAAGAGATGCTCATACGTCTCCGAAAATGAATCCGGTGCGTAGCCGATAGCAAATTTCTCGAGCAGCTCGGCCGTTACTCCCCGCTTCAACACGTAGTCTTTTGCATTCGGCGTCGACTGTAATTTCGATGCGAAGAAACGAGAGGCGGAATCCAAACATTCGCGAAAGCGTTCCCTTTCATCTTTGCTGACAGCAGGCTTAGTTTGACGCATACCCTCCTTTGGAAGCTCCACTCCCGCCTTCTCTGCAAGCATGCGAAGCGCTGAGGGAAAATCGATGCCTTCGATCTTCTGCACGAAGCTGAAGATGTCTCCTCCGCTTTGGCATGCAAAACAGTACGCAATGCCCTTATCCGGCGAGACGAGAAGGCTCGGCTTGCTGTCATTATGAAATGGGCAGAGAGCCACAAAACTTTTGCCTTTGCGCTTCAACTGACAGTACTGACTGACGAGCTGATCGATCGGAAGCCGAAGTTTGATCTCGTCTTTTGCGTCCACAGGGAGAGAGTATACCTTGGAAATGAAAAATAGCACCGCAGCGGAGGTTCGTAACCTCCGCGGTTATGGAGAGTCATTGCTCATATTTGCGGAAGATACCTGCCTGCCGGTAGGCGGGTGGATCTTCCGCTACGGTTTTTCCTTATTCAAAATCTTGTGCCTCATAAAATATGCACAACCCGCAAGCAAGGCAAGCAGCCCAATCACAGAAAATTCCGGAACAGAGTTGCCTCCACCCGCTCCGCTATTCTCACCTTCGCCGCCGGTGCCCTTCAGATTGTCGATATTCCAATAGCCATCGCTCACACTCACGGCAATACCCGTCGTATCAAATCCTCCATTTGTCGACGTGATCGTGCCCTGGTCATTGGCGACAAAACTCCAGCTGTTGCTTGCGGTGCACCCGAGTGTCGTGGCACCGGAACAGACACGAACAGAATCGTGCGAGACGCTCTTCGGAACGAAAAGAACGTAGCCTGAACTGTTGTTCACGGTTCTGTATCCTCCGGTCGGGTGAGCGTACGCTGTTTGACCGCTGGTATTCGCATTGAAATTCGTCGGATTATTGGCAAAAACGTTCCCTGCATATCCGCCGCAAACAAGACGAAAATCGAGCACATATTCCGCGATGGGGATACTACCTTTCTTAATGCGAGCGACATGAACTCCCGTTTGACTGCTTATTTGCGTCAAATCAATCGATTCGTTGTTCGCATCGACGATGGCATCAGCACCTCCCGAGAGCGTGATGCCGTTCTGCTTGCCGACGCAGCCGCACCAGCAAAAAGGAAATTCAAAATCACCTTTCGGACAAAACCACACGTTACTTGAATTTGCAGCGAGATAGCCTGCTGAAAAAGTGCCGGTGACTTGCAATGTCATGGAATCGACGTAAGCAGTACCTGTCAGAGCATCGGACAGGAAAAAGAGACAATCAGCGCTCGTGCATATTGCCGTGAGCGTTGCAGTGACGGCTTTCATTGTAGCGGACGTAAGACCGGTAAGTCCCCAAAGATCACTCGGACCGCCATATTCTTTCGTTTCATCTCCTCCGGTAGGCCAATCTGTCAGAACAGCCTTGTTTTCGGAAGTGTTCCCATTGATCGTCAAAGTCATAACACTGTCCTTCACATTTTCAGGAAAAACTGCATCGGTCTTTCGCTCCACCTTCACAGTCATCCCGGAAATCGTTGCACTTGAGTCCGGAATGAAAAACGTAAAGAGTGGTACCAAGCTTGCGGCCAAAAGATTGCTTGCCAATGTTCTTGTCGCATACACATCATCGCTTCCGATGATATTGGAAGCATTTGTCCATCCGCCGGACACGCTCCGGGGATCCTTGAACCTTGTATTGGGGTCGATAACGTACATTCCCGGCAATCCTTCAGGATCGTAGAGATACTCGTACATTCCATCCCCAAGCGGACGAAGGGAAATAGGATGGTCGAGAATCCGACCGTGCGTCTCCTGCAGATTCGGAGCATCGGACAGGAAGATGTCGGTACCTCTTTCATCACTCAGCACGATTTCATTCCGAATGAGACGCTGCCTCAGACCGCTGTCTTGCGTCACGGAAAACCGGAGATCCGCGGGGTCGACCGGACCCGTGACAAATATGTTTTTCATCACGGAAGAACCGTGAACGGTAAAGCGAACTGTGATATTCGGAGTCAATGCGTATGCGACAGTATTCGGGGTCTCGAGATGAGCAACAGCATCACCCCGATACGTCAGCGTGAAAAAGTGACCGCCTTTGCTGAAAGTATAACTCGGATGGAAACGCGAAAACACGACCGAGGCATCCCCTGCCAGTCGATCAAAGACGATACCTTCTTTAGTCACACGCCCGGTTTCGTCGATCGGAACGAGCACTCCGTTCTCATCATGGGTGAAGACATCGGCGAGCGCCCCGACCGTCACGAATTCTCCGTTTTTCTTGACGAACGTAACGGTCTTCTCGGTTCGGAGTGGCGGAAACTCGCGATACTCAGACCCGAGACCGTAGGTGAGCGGATCCAAAACGGAATCGACAGGTTTGAAGGACTGTGCGACAGCCGAAAATGGTATCTGGATGAGCATGAAGACCAGAAGCAGAATCGATGCGGGTAGTCGCTGGTTCATGGAAGTAGAGCAGGGAAAACAGAGAAAACTCAACGCAACACCCACTTTCGCAGAACGTATCCGCAAGAAGCAAGCAGGGCAAGAAGACCGATCGCCGAAAATTCCGGCACCGTCGTTCCTCCCGCACCGCTGCCTTCTCCTTCTCCGCCGCTTCCCTTCACACCCATAATCTGCCAATACCCGTCTGCAACGGTCGAGGTGATGCCGGTCGTATTGAATGCACCATTGGGAACGATGGTTCCTTGATCGTTTGCGTAGTAACTCCAGCTGTTTGCGCTCGTGCAGCCGAGCGAAACAGCGCCCGAGCAAATGCGCACACGATCGTGAGAGACGCTCTTTGGGATGTAGAGCTTGTAACCGGTGCTGGCTCTGGGATCAAGCGTCGAAATGTGAAAGTAGGATTTCTGTCCACTGAAATCCGTTTGCACCGTCGCCGTTACATTCCCGCAACCAAAACTCATTCGGATGTCCGCAAGTCTCGTCGAGCCTTTCTTGAATCGAACAAGCTCATCGGTGCTCCCGCCATTCGTCGCCAAATCGTACGATTCATCACTCGCTCTCACGGCGGTAACGCCATCGGGAAGTGTTGCAAGACCCGCAGGCCCAACACAGCCGCCACAATGCGCTCCGCATACAAGAGTTCCCGGCGGATTCGCGCCACAAGGAGCATCAAAACCAGTATTTGCGCCGCAGACACCGCACGAACCTGATGTGCAATCCGCACCGGAAGTGCACGTCATTCCCCATGTCAGAAGATACGTCACGCTCACCCGTACATGATCGACCATGGCTGTGCCAATGGGAGTCTGGCAACCTGCGCAGGTTGCCACGGCTGCAATTGCAACTCCGAATTTAGTGCTCGTCACATCGGCAGTCGGATTGTTGATATCCGATGCCTGCCAGGCTTCACCCCACAAATCTGTTTCGCTTCCGTACGTGACATAGGAGTTAGGGTCACTTGTTGCCCAATTATTCGCATTACTTCTGTCCGTCGATCCGATGACGCTAGTTTTGACAATCCTGATTCTGGAATCTTTGACAGTCACTGACTCGCTGAAAGTCGCAGTACGATGGCGCTCTACCTCAACAGTGATTCCTTTAATAAATGCTCCTGTCGCAATGGAAAAAGCCATGCCCGTAACCCTGAGATAGTTTGTCGAATCACCCGAAGCTGTGATGCTCGATCCTGCATAGGAATCGCCTGACGTTACGGCATTCGTAAGGTTTGACCACGATGCAGTTCCGAATCCACCGTCGTTTGCAAACATCAGACCATTAAGGGGTCCTGCCGTTGGATCGATGATGTACGTCTCGGGAAGTCCGGTTGGATCGTAGTCATATTCGTACAAACCTCCACCGAGTGCCCGAAGTGTGATCGGATGATCCAGTGGAACTCCCGATACGTCCTGCAATGACGGAGCGAGTGTTCGGAAAAGAATGTTGGCTTCGGAGGTTTCGAAATCAATTCCATCCGATGTTGTTCTCTGTCGAAGTTCCGCATCCTGCGTCAATGCGAAACGGAGAGTGCTGCTGTCGACAGGTCCGTCGATTGTGATGGTTTTCCGTATGCCTGCTCCGTGAATCGAAAAACGCAAAATCGCGTGCGGCGAAAGGTCGTAGCGCACGACATTCGGCTTCTCGAGAATCGCCTCGGCAATTCCTTCGTACGTCAAACGAAAGAAGTGATTCCCGAGACGATACGTGTAACCGGGGACGGACGCATCGAAATGCACGCGTGCATTGCGCGGGAGGCGATCGAAAACAATGCCATTTGCCGTGATCTTGCCGGTCTCGTCGATCGGAACGAGTGCACCGTTCTCATCGTGCGTGAAAATTTCTTCGCCGCTCGACACCGCCTGATACGATCCGTTTGGCAATCGAAACGTCACCGCACCGGTTGTGCGGAAAGAAGAAACCTCGACGGCATTCCTGTCGACGCCAAACGTCACAGGGTCGAGCAAGACAGTCACCGGTTCGAAGGACTGCGCAAAGGCTGAAAACGGTATCTGCACAAACGTGAACAGTGCGATCAAAACGATAGAAACCATCCGAGTGCTCATATGCGAAAAGAAATGTTGAACGCCTGCGGTCATTTCCTGCGAGTGATGAATTTTCTGATGAACGGAAACGCGAGAAGAAAGAAAAGAAAGAAGTAGACGCTCCCGATGACACTGTGAAACAGCGTGAGCGCAAACTCCGGATACTCGATGCCAACAAGCATCAGCGTCACAATACGTAGAATATTCAGGAAAAAGACGGCAGTGAGACCGAGCACGAGTGCCAGAAGCGCACGCATCGAAGAGACTTTTTTGACCGTGCCGAGATAAAATACGAGATAGGTGAAGAAGAGCAGGAACAACAGCATGTACCCGAACCCCGCGCACGCAGCGCCGATGACGACCCGAAATCCGTCGATGCTGATGAGCGTGTGCTCGATGTTCACGTACACGTTCCACGAAAAGAGCAGGAGAATCTTCGTGAGAAGCTGCATGATGAATGGAGCCAGCAACGTGAAGTACACAGCCTCGATCACACTGATGAAGAAACAACCGATGAGCGTGATGTAGATGACGAGTAGTTCCCATCCCTTACTGAGCGCTGTGAGTGGCGCAATGAACGCGTATGCGGGGAAGAAAGGAGTAACGATCGCAACTGCAACGACTGCGGCGACGATCGGTCCGCCAAGGAGCTTATTTTCTGCAATGAAATTGACGATATACTGATAGATCGCATCGCTTGGATGCGTGAGCCAGAGTGCAAAGACGACCGTTGCAATGTAGAGCAGGAGCGAACAGTACTCGAACCAACGGATGCGCTCCTCAAGAATCGCAGGCGGTGTCGTGCGCGGCGGCTTCAGGTAGGCGCACATGAGGAGCACGAGTGCGAGCCACTCGATCGGAGATGCGGTGTAGTTCACGATCTCAAGATGCGGTATGCCAATCAGGCGATCGAACCAAATGCTCGACGTGAGAAACGAACACAGAAATGCAAGCGCGAATGCAACGGAGAGATGCAGCAATTCGCTCTTGGTGATCCTGTTCCAGAATATTTTGATGTCGCTGATCGTCCCTTGGAAAACCGCATGCATAACGTACCCCTTTATAGAGGAAAAACCTGAAATTAGGAAGCTACGAAAACATCCTCACCATGTCTCTCGGCAAGCGATTCATCACGATGCCTGCTTTCAGCACGCCTCGTCCGACAATCATGTTTCTTCCCAGAACCGGAAAATCCACGGCAAGAAGAACGTCTCCGTCATCCATGCCCTCTGGCTTCGTCACTGAAAGATTCATGCCTTTCATCATCTCATGCATTTGCGACTCCGTGATGACAAGTACTTGCTTCGGCGCATCGAGTCCTCTGAGTGTTGCGATTTCATGCGAAAGTCTGACAAGTCCGTGATTCGTGGATTTTCCAAACGGCAGTCCGCCGAGGATCGGCTGAACACTGAGAGGAAAATCCAGCAATTCCCTCGGCATGATCGAGAGTTGCTCCTTGTATTCCGTCAGCACCTCATCTTCTCTGATGAACGACATTCCATACCAATCGATCAAATTCTCCGCGATTTCTTTCACCCTCGCCTTCGGCAATACCGACCACTGATGCGGCTGGTTTTGCGTTCTCGCATTGCCTCTGTCTCTTGTCGGTGCGCGTTTCTCGAATACTGCACAGAAAAATCCCTCGGTATCGTAGGTCTGAGGCCACAATCGAAGAAGTGGAAAGTTAAAACTGGAAAGTGGAAAGTTTCCACTCTTTTCCAACGATTTTTGTACGACAATAGAATCTTCTATCGCACGATCGAATCCTGCCTTCACGCCTTCGTCACTTTGCACTTTTAACTTTCCACTTTGGATTTCTCTCGGATCAATGACCACTAACTGAGTACTAAATTTGTTCAAGATCGACAGTACCACTTCCTCGTTCTCTTCGGGCGTGAGCGTGCACGTCGAGTACACGATTCGTCCTCCGACTTTGCATGCGTGGACGGCGGATTCGAGAAGCTCTCTCTGCAATTTCGCCATTTTGCCGATATTATCCATTGAACAATAATCCAGAGAATCCGTGTCCTTGCGCACCGTTCCCTGCGCCGTGCAAGGAGCATCGCAGAGCACACGATCGAATCTCTCCGTCATGTTTCCCGCAAACCATTGCCCGACTTTCCGCGTGACAACCTCGTTCATCACTCCAGATCGTTGCAAATTCGTGATCAAAGACCAAATACGTTTCTCCTGCACGTCGTTTGCGATCAGGACTCCCCTGCCCTCCATCCTATCCGCAATTTGCGTTGTTTTGCTTCCGGGTGCTGCGGACATATCGAGAATGACGTCACTGGGCTTAGGATCGAGAAGCGCAACAGGCAACATGCTCGCCGCTTCCTGCATGTAAAAACCTCCGAAGAGATGTAGGAGATCTTTCCCTAAAGCCTCACGCTTAGGTTCATCAACTCGGCTTGCCGGCCATAGCCCAGCCGCAGCGGGCGACGGCCGGTCTATGTAAAATCCCTCGCTGCACCACGGCACGGGTTCGAGCGTCCAGTTCTTGCTCTTTCCCCATGCTTTAATTTCCTCGACCGTGCACTTGAGCGTATTCACGCGAATCGATTTCCGAAGTGGCTTAGCACTGCTCGCATTCAGAGCGGAGAGATCGGTGAATGGAGCGTAACGGCTGAAAGCTCTGAGCATCGCCGAAGAGTCGAAGGCTTTGAACATGAGGGTATGGTACGAGAACGAGGCGATCTGCCAAAGGCAATTGTGAACTTAAAATCAGCCTGATGATTTTCTTGGATGATAGCAAAAAGGTGCATCTCACTTTTCAATCCATTGACCTGACACTTGATTGGATGCCTTAAAATTTTCAAGAGCGACCAAATGATCGCCCGCAGCCATGATTTCCTCGATGCGTTTCCAGACCAGATCCCGCTGACAATCGCCGAAACGAAGAGCTTCAAGAACATCAGCAGATTCCGCACCGAGATACTCACGCAGACGCGTCAGCTTCTCCATCTTCTCTTCATCGGTGAGTGTGGCATCACCCGGTGCGAGACCAAGGCCAAGCATCCGTTTCCTCATGGAAGGCTTTGCACGAAAACTCTCGAGCCGCTGATCGTCGAAAGGTCGAAAGGGAATCCCCGTTCCAACGAATAATTCCTGCATGCGTTGCTGAGTCCACGCAAACATCTGAAAGGCGATACGTCCCTTCAGACCTGTCTCCTGAGAATGAACGACTAATTGCTGAAAGCCGTCTGCAGTAAGAGGGATACCTTTATCAATCATCTGCTGCATACAGCCATAGGCAAAAATTTCCACAATTTTTCTTCCGAGTTGCGTCCGTGTTATTTCGCTCTGCCTTAGAGGTTGGCTTGACGGATTATCCATAGGACTTGCGTACATTAGAATCCATAGTAAACTATCTGTCAATGCCTCATGAAATACACCATTGGTCAAGCGGCGATTACGCCATCAGTACCTTTGGCAAAGGAACACCGACCGTTGCCTGTCTTGGAGGTCTGGCGTACGCTCCTTCAGATTTTCACGAAGTAGCAAAACAACTGCCCGGGACTGCTCATATCATCAATAACCCTATCCACACGGGAGCAGTCGCCAGAAGTACGGAGTGGCAAAAGAATCTTCGAGGAGGGTACGCAAGGGTGCTCAACGAAACGAATGCCGACTACATACTCGGGCACTCCTGCGGAGGCTTCGATGCCATCAATATTTCCGATGATATCGCGAGTCTGAAAGGGCTCATCATGCTCACGCCACCGTATGGGTTACCTGGCAATGCGGATGAAGGAAGAAGAACGGAATTCGGGCTTCTGGATCGATGCCTTGCGGGTCTCTGCGAAGATATGCCTGACGAATTATACGAACAAATGATCGATGATCACGCGAAAGAATACGGTGCGAGGGTGAAAGACATTTATCGTCACGAAATTCCCAAAGGCAGAGAAGTCGTTGCGAACATTCTCGAAAGAATGCGCTCTTCCCGCGTTCCGATACTTGTCATCCTCGGATCGAAGGATCCTTGGAATTTGCAGGGCGATTTCCCATTTCTTGGAAATCATGTTTCACAACGCCGCATCGACAATTCCCACTACCCTCAGCGCTCGAATCCTGAGGGCGTCTCAACAATCGCAACGGAATGGATTGCGAATGTTCAAAATAAAATCGGGGCTCCAAGTGAAGTTTCAACTACTGAGAAGCCATATTTGACAGTTGTTTGAAGCCACCGCTCTACACAACAAAACTGACTAATTTCCCCGGCACATAAATTTCTTTCTTGATGCCTGATTCGATGTATTTCTTCACATTCTCATTCGCTTTCGCAAGCTTCAGAATTTCTTCCTTCGCCAAATCCTTCGGTACGACGATGTCCCCGCGGACTTTGCCGTTGATCTGAATGACGACCGTCATCGTTGCTTCGACGATCAGAGCCGGATCGTACTTCGGCCAGGGCTGCTGTATGGCAAATCCTTTACCACCAAGTTTGCACCACAGTTCTTCTGCCAAATGTGGAGCAAGAGAAGCGAGCAGCAGCGCGACGGTTTTGCCGAGATGAACCGAAAGCGTTTCTTCTTTCTCGATCAGGTTCAAAAATTCCATCAGTGCACTGATTGCCGTATTGAAATGCATCTTCTCGATGTCTTCTGTTACTTTTTTGATTGTCTTATGAAGCGCTGCCATCACCGCAGGACTATCAGACTTTAACTTCGAATCAGCCTTTTCCGTAATTGCCCTATGCATGCGCCTCGCGAACCTGACGACACCGTTGATCCCAAGGTCGCTCCAGTCCCCTCCTGCTTCAAAGGGACCCATGAACATCAGGTACATGCGGAAGACATCGCTGCCATGAGCATTCACAAATGAATCGGGGCTCACGACGTTTCCTTTGCTCTTGCTCATCTTCGCGCCTTTGTGCGTGACAAGACCCTGATGAACGAGCTTTTTGAAAGGCTCATCGTGGGAAACGTATCCGAAATCTTTGAGTGCCATCATCACGAAGCGCGCATAGATCAGATGCATGCACGCGTGCTCCGGTCCGCCGATGTACAAAGAGACCGGCATCCAATTCTTCTCGATTGGAGGATCAATAATAAGATTTTGGTTTTTGGTTTTTAAGTTTTGGCTTTTTCCTTGATCTGCATTTTCCATCAGATACCTCAAATAGTAGAAGCTGCTACAAACAAACGTATCCATCGTGTCGTATTCCGGTGTCCAGCCTTTGCCGAAGATTTTCTCCGTTCGGGACTTGAACTCTTTGGAGAGTTTGAGCGGCGACTCGCCTGTCGGGCGGAACTCGACATCGGTCGGCAACAGCCACGGCAGATGCTCTTCGGGCACCGGATGCGGCTTCCCGTCGGGATCGTACACAATCGGAATCGGTGCACCCCAGTAGCGTTGGCGCGAGACAAGCCAATCGCGGAGACGATACTGAACCGTCGGCTTCCCGAGACCGGTCTTTGTCATGTGTGTGATGACATCATCTCTCACTTCTCCCCAACGTCTGCCCCTGAACTGATCCGGTTTCATCATGACACCTTTCGGGTCTTTCGCATAACAGACCTCCAGATTCCTCACTTTCTCGGCTTCCTTAGGGTCCTCCGGAAACATCACGGGGCGAAGCGGAATGCCGTACTTCTTCGCGAATGCGAAGTCACGCGTGTCGTGCGCGCTGCAGTGCACGATGCCGGTACCGTAGTCCATGACCACAAACGATGCGACCCAAATCGGAAGATCGCCGGTGCCAAAGGGATTCTCGACGTAGCGTCCTGTGAAGATGCCTTCGACGTGTTCCTCGAAATTATACTTCTCCGTCGCCTTCAGCTTCTTCATGCGCGCAACAAATGCCATGACGTCTTTCTCCTCCATCGTTCCTTTCACCATCTTCTCGACGAGAGGATGCTCGGGTGCGATGACGGTAAACGTCTGCGCCATAAACGTCTGCGGGACGGAATCGAACACTTCGAACTCGTCCCCGAAATCTTTAATCCGAGACGGAATGTTCACGCCTTCATTTCTGCCGATCCAGTTACGTTGCATCACTTTCGTCTTCTCCGGCCAATCGAGCGTATCCAAGCCATCGAGTAATTTCTGCGAATACTTCTTGATGTTCCAGAACCACTGCTCCAAAGACTTCTGCACAATCTCAGTCCCGCATCGCTCGCACTTTCCTTCCTGTGCCTGCTCGTTTGCGAGCACTGTCTGGCAGCTTGGACAGAAGTTCACGTTGCCTTTCTTCTTGTAGGCGAGCTTATTTTTAAACATCTCCAGAAACAACCACTGCGTAAATCGGTAATAGCTCGGATCGGTCGTATTCACCATCTTGTCCCAGTCGTACATGCAGCCGATTTTCTTGAGCTGCGTGATCATCGTCTCGACATTCTTTTTGGTCGACTCCGCCGGATGCACGCCCGTTTTGATTGCATAGTTCTCGGCAGGAAGGCCAAACGCATCAAAGCCCATCGGCGAAAAGACGTCGTGTCCCTGCATTTTTCGAAATCTCGCGATGCTGTCGGCCGGTGCGTAGTTGTACCAGTGACCGATATGAAGCTTATCTCCGCTCGGGTACGGAAACATCACGAGTGAGTAGTAGGGATTCTTCGCTTCCTTGAGATCTGTTTTAAAGACCCCTGCCTCTTCCCACTTCCTCTGCCATTTCGCTTCGGTCTGACTTGGATTGTAGTCGTTTGGCATGCGTTCATCGTACCATTTTCTGTGCTACACTGTCGCTTCATCATGTCACGCTTACCAACAGTCGCCATCATCGGCAGACCGAATACCGGAAAATCCACGCTGTTTAACAGGCTCGTAGGCTCGAGGCGCGCCATCGAAAGCGAAGTGGCGGGAACGACGAGGGACCTGATCAGCCACCGCATCGACGAGGCCGAGGTGCCCTACATTCTGCTCGATACAGGAGGCATCGGCTCGACTGAAGACAAAGACTTCGAAGCGGATGTGAAAGGACAGTCGATACTGGCTCTCGAGCACGCCGATCTGATCGTCTTCACCGTCAACTCGAGGGAAGCAATCACAGGCGATGACCAGAAAGTAGTCGATATGTTACGCAAGCGTAGGAAAAAGAACGTCCCTGTTCTGGTCGTCCTCACCAAAGTCGATGATCCCGGCAAATCTGCATCGGTGATTGCGGATTTTCAGGAGATGAATGTGGGGGAAGATCTCGTCACCGTGAGCGCACCACACTATCTCGGCATTTTGGAGCTGAATTCGGCAATTGCAAAACAGCTGAAAAAGTTGGGGTTCCTCGCCGTCACCGTTGCTGTGGATCCCGAGACGAAAGCTGCAGCGCGCATTGCGATCATCGGTCGACCGAACGTCGGAAAAAGTTCGATTGTGAACGCGATGATGTCCGACGGTCAGCGCGAAACATTACCTCTGCTTGTCTCCCCTGTCGCAGGAACAACGAGAGACTCCACCGATACGGAAGTGAAATTTTCCGGTCGCTCGTACATCCTCGTCGACACCGCAGGGCTTAAGAAACGGGTGTACAAGCTCGAAGATGTCGAAAGATTTTCGACCATGCGCACGATCCAGGCGATCGAGCAGTCCGATGTGGTCGTACTCGTTCTCGACGCACTGGTCGAAGTGAGCCAGCAGGACAAGCGCATCGCATCGATGGCAATCGAAAGCGGAAAGGGTTTGATCATCCTCGCGAACAAAATCGACGGTATCAAAGGCGAAGCGAGAAAGCAGAGCCTCCACGAAATCTCACTGCACCTGAGCTTCTGCAAGTTCGCGCCGATCCTCCCCTGCTCCGCCGTAAGTCGCGAAGGACTCCTGAAACTCTTCGACATGGTCGACTCGGTGCAGCGAAGTCGCGTGCGTCACATTACCACGAGAGAACTGCGCCGCTGGTTCGAACAGATCGTCCACGGACAGCCGCTCGGAGAGGTCGGCAAGTGCAAGCACATCACGCAAGCAGATGACCTGCCGCCGACGTTCGTCCTCTTCGTGAAAGACGCAAAGCGCGTTCGCGTGTCGCAGCTTCGATACCTCGAAAACAGGCTCCGGGAAACGTTCGGCTTCGACGGCGTGCCGATCCGATGGGTCACGAAATCGACACCGAAGAAAGAGAGCAAGATGAAGGTCAAATAGTACCGCAGCGGAAGATCCATATCTTCCGCGGATATTCATGATTCTTCGGTACCGCGGAAGTTACGAACTTCCGCTGCGTTTATCCTCGTCCCTCCTTCGCATCCTTCACCCTTCCATCTTCATGGATCGGCAAAGGGTACTCTTCGATGATGCGCTCGAGCTTGATGATGAGTTTCTTCGGATCATCGTCGAAGACCATATTGGGCGGGACTTTTCGCTTGCAGAGACCTTCGATGACGAACGGAATCGAATTGCTGATGCCTCCGGAATTCGTGACAACACCGACAGAACGACCTTCGTCGTAGGCGATCGTGAGTTCATTCAGGGTGCCGATGCCGCCGCCGATGATGACGATGGCGTCGCTGCTTCGGATGTTGATGATGTCTCGCTCCATGAATCCCATCCCCGTGAAGATGATGATGTCATTATCGGCGGGAGAAAGATACTCGTTGATGTGCTCGTACTCCGAAAATGCAGGAGAAATGCCGATCGTCATACCGCCGTGTGCCTTCGCCGCAAGCAACGCCTCATGTGGCAAGCCCGGACATGCACCGTTGATGCAAATGTGCCCACGCTTGGCGATTTCCGTTCCGAGCTGTTTCGCCTTCTGACGTGCAACACGATCTTCGGTCTGCGGACCGCTTGCCGAGCCCATCACGCCTATCTTCAGTTTGCGTCGGTGTTTCATAGTGTGGAGAAAGTATACGCAGGAAAATCGATACCATGAATGACTAGATCTGAATTTCAAGGTCTTTCCTGCAAGTTTCAAGGAGTGCGGGTGCTGTGACGGGATCGATCTGACCACATCGATTCGCCTCTCTCGTAGTTTCAGCGAGGCACAATGCAAGCAGATCTCCGAGCGTCGGAAGTCCGGCTTCGGGCTTCTGCGGATAAAATTCGGAAAGCAAATTGCAAAGTCTCGGATCATGATTGGATGAAGCCCAGAGCATTCGCTCGAATTGCAACCGGAGTCCGTTATCCCGTTCTGCATTCGCAAGCAATGCGAGAGTCGTTGTCCCTCCGTTCGCACCAATGACGGAGTGTGCAACCGTCTTGAGAACCGTCTTTGAATCAGGGACAAGAGACACCGCATTGCTATACGCAGCATCAACCGCCGATCGGGCATTCGTTTGGTCGAGTGCGCCAGCGACGCGAGAAACAATTGCCGTAGAATCCAGTGAACTCAAATCCTTCGCCATCGCCGTAAAGGCACGAAAATTCGCCTGTGACGGAGGTACCAGAGCGCACAGTATGTACAGCGCAACCGAGCCAAAAATGCAGAGAGCACGCATCGAAACAGTATAGCAGATTTTTGGCTTGGTGACGAGAGCTTCTCGATACGCGCCTCGAAGGCGCTACTCGAAGTGACAGAGTAAAGGAAGCTACTCGAAATAAGCCGGCTGGCTGTGTCAGTTCGAGTAGCACGAGCGTCAGCGAGTGCGTATCGAGAACTACATCCCCTGCATACCGATTCTTCGGATGATTTCTCTGCCAACGAATTCCTTGTCCCTACCGTACTTCAAGCGTGAGAGCTGTTTATACGCCTCCACCGCTTTCGTGTCCTTCACGTACGTTGTATCAAGCCATGGACGAGGAACCTCGATCGAGAATGGCGTTGAGGGTTGGCTGTCGATCGACAGCTTCATACATGCTTTGAATGCATCAAGGTTCACAAGGTCAGACTGCGAGAAAGACGGCGCCATTTCTTTGGCACAGAACTCCGCATCCTGCGGACCGATCTTATAGAACATCATCGTTCCGACGTTGCCGAAGACCGCACCTTTCAGCTTCACCGAACCCGAGAGTTTGCTGTCCTTCTCGAGCTGGTCGAGGTACTGGTGAGCAATGATGAGACCGAGACGGTACTTGCGAGCCTCACTTAAAATCGACTCGATCGAGTCTGTCACGTAGTTTTGGAATTCATCGATGTAGAGGAAGAAGTCCTTGCGAGCGGCGCTCTCCTCGCGCTGGCGACGCATGGCGGCGACTTGAATTTTATTGACGATCATCATACCGAGAAGCTTGCTGTTGATGTCTCCGATGAGACCTTTGGAGAGGTTCATCAGAAGAATCTTGCCATTGTTCATGATATCGCTGAAATCGATTGAACTCTTCACCTGACCGACAATGTTTCGGATGAGCGTATTGGTCGTAAACTGACCGAACTTCGCCGCAAAGTACGGGATCATCTCCTGCTTCTCGCGCTGCCCTGTCTGCGCCATCTGCTTGTCCCAGAAGGATCTGACGATCGGATTCTTGAGGCGTGCAACCTTGTGCTTCGCCCACTCGTCGTCGGTGAAGAGACGCACGAGATCGGTGATCGCTCCACCCTCTTCCTCGTCACCCATCAATGTGAGACAGCCGTTTCGGAAGTAGTCTTGGATACGGGGTCCGAAGATTTCCTCTCCGAACATCTTGACCATCATGTTCATCGCATCGAGCGCGATGAGGTCACGCTCTTCGTCAGTCTTCGCCTCGAGCATGTTAAGACCCATCGGACGCTCGGTATCGGCCGGGTTGAAATACACGATGTCATCGGCACGCTCTCTTGGGATATACGGAAAGAGATCTTCGATGAGAGACCCGTGGGGATCAACCACGCAGATGCCGCGCTTGTTATGGAAATCCTGACGCGCCATGATCTGAATGACGGAGGACTTTCCAGTACCCGTCTGACCGATGACGTAGAAGTGACGGAAGCGATCGTCATTCTTGAGGAATATTTTTTTCTTGTCGCCTCGGACTGTGTTGTATCCGAGGAATAAACCATCTTCGGGGACGTTCATTGGTGCGGCTGCGATCTTGAAGTTCTGCCACTTGATATTCTGGACTTTGTTGTACTTGATGCTTGGGAAGTGAAAGAAGCTCGAAAGCTCGGCAGTCCCGAGAAGCATCTTATTCCAGAGAAGCATCTGCACGAACGTGTGCCTCGGCGTCCTTCGGATGAAGTCGTAGATCATGCGCGCGTTGCTGTGATATCTCGTATGGCGGAGACTGTTGCCACGAATATCGTTGAACTGCGAAAAACTGTTCTTAATACTCTCGAGATTGAGCTTCGCCCGTTCGTGAGTCTCGGCGGAGCTGACAATGCGTATGGTCGCAAGAAATCCCGGAGACCCCGCCTTCTCATCGATAGCCTTACTGAGTTCTTCGACTTGCTGCGACACACGTTCCGATCCCTGGGGACCTTCCTTCATCGGATCCTTGTCGTCGCTAGTCAGCATGTTCGCGAGACTCAGCATGAGTGAGAACGGATTCCACCACTTGAGGTGATCTCCGCCTTTCTTGGGATTTAGAATCTTTTGCGCCTCCTTCTGGAGCACTTTCTGCCAGCCGGACTTCACGGGACGAAGGACGATCTGCACCGCCGCACCTTCGTCTTTCTTCAGCTTGCTAAATGCATTCGTGATCGTGTTGAACGGATCGCTTTTGAGCTGGGTATACGTTTTGAACGGATACACAAACTGCTTCGTCGGCACCATGGCGGTCGAGACACTGACCGAGTGCTTCGTGAAGATGTTGTAATCCTCCACCAGATCGATCACGGCATCGGGGTAGAATGACGTGAGCTGTTTCTCGATGAGCGGGATGATCGATCTCGGGGCAACGACGAATATCAGAATTTCTCCCGCGAGAGCGGCGTACTCAAAAGAGAAGAAGTGCGAGCCTTTCCAATAGCGCTTCACCGTGGAAACCTTCAGGCTCCCGAGTGTCTGGCAAAGGTGATCCATGATCCCAAGCACATCCTTGAAACTCTTGCCCGTCGAGAATTGTTCGGATTCCACTTCTTTGTCCTCCTTGCTTTCCTTTTTCGGCATCAAAATCTGAAGAAAGACGAGTTCCCGCTCGCGTTTCCTGTCCGTCATCAGACGCAGCCACGCAAGCACTCCCGCTATCGAAGCGACGATAAGAACGAGTGCCAGGAGAAGAGTGTAGAGAGTCTGCATTGCGTGCGGTTTCTATAGTAACTCAGTCTCGAAAGAAATGAAGAATGGTGAAATGAATATTTCCTTTTATTATAGCACAAAAATGACATTTATTATAGTGCCATTCATCTCAGATATTTAGCCCTGTTGCCATTGTGTTCCTCATTGGTCACCGCATAGTGAATGATGCCCTTGGGGTCATGCAGGTAATACCAATAGGATGAATCTTTTGGTCTGAGGGAAGCCAAAAAAGACGATTCTCCTGCACTCGCTATCGGACTCGGGGGCAGCCCCTGCTTGCGTCTCGTGTTGTACGGAGAGACCGTTTCGACATCCGTTTTCGTCAGAGGTTCCGTCTTCTTGCCGAGTTCGTACCTCGTTGTCGCATCGACACCGAGAACGACTCTGTTCTGGAGACGCTTCCAGAGAATGCCAGCGATGATTGCACGTTCCTCGGCGTGTCTCGACTCGGTCTCGACGAGAGATGCCATCGTGACAAATCCACCGAAGGTCATCCCCTCTCTCTTCGCTTCCGCTGCATAAGGAGTAACAATGCGCTTGCGGAAATTGCCAAGCATGCGCTCGAGAAAAAATTTCGGAACGTAGTCGCCGGGGGAAATAGAGTAGGTGTCCGGAAAAAGATAGCCTTCAAGACGTGAGCCTATCCTTTGCTCCCTCGTACCTGTAGTTTTGACAGGTAAAAACTCGAACGTTGAAAAATCGCAGCTGAAAGCGCAGTCCAAGATGTCGCCTTCAATGCCCAAGCCTTTCGATGCCATTAATCGATCGATATCTGCAACCGTGAAACCTTCGGGGATCGTCACATTCAATTCCTGCGATTTTCCGCTGACGATCGTATCGGTGATCTCTTGAACCGACTGTGCAGGATTCAACCCAAACACTCCAGCTTGCAACTTTCCTGCAGAACCTGAGAAACGTGCGTAGATCTTGAATGCTGAAGAAGAACGAATAATCTCAGCACCTTTCAGTTTTGCCGCAATCACAGAGAGAGACGAGCCCTGTTCGATCGTCACGGGAATATTCTTGGTGTTCGAGAAATCAACCGGAGTGAGCGCATGAAAAAACCAAAGAGTGCTGAGGATGCCGATGCATGCAAGAAACAGAAAGATTTTTTTCACGATTTTATTGTTTATTGTTCAGTCGTGAGTGTCAAGAAACCTCACTCTTTTAACTATTTATTCCCAGACCCATTTGCCCCATCACGCCTTGCATGCGCTCTGCTGATACTATCTGTGCTTTCTTCATCGCACGGTTGAAGGCATCGACGATCAGTGCGGGAATCCTTTCCCGCTGAACCTCCGGTGCAATCTCGACCGAAATCACTTCCATAGCTGCAGACAAAACGACTTTCACGCCCGAAGCTTCTGCCTCGACATGAATATACTTGAGTTCGCTTTGCACCTTTTTTGCCTGCCGCTGGAACTTGAACGAGTTTTTGAGTTCGGAAAAGGAGACCATACAAAACGAAGCGTATAGCGGTTAGCGGAAAGCGGCAAGCAAGGTGACCGCACACAAAAGAAAGTAATTGACGTATATAAGAAATCAAAATATAGTATTTGCAAGTATGGCGTCTGCCGAACATCTGAAGGCTCAACTCACGACACTCAAAGATGAGTCTCAACGACTCAGCGCAGATTTTGAAATGCTTTCGCAAGCAGCACACGTCACCTTCGCAAAAATCATGAAAGAGCCGGACGTACTAGCCGCCCAAGTGAAGATCTCGGATGCTGCTGTGCGCGTAGATCAACTTTCTCTAACGACGGACGTAGAAATGAGTGATGAACAATGCTTCACTGAGGGTCTGCGACAGATGCAAAGGGTCGTCACGGAAAAGAAAATCATCTTGGGGAAACTGACTGCTGCCATGAAAGCCGAAACCGCAATCACCGATGAAGATGAATTGATGTTTGAGCCGAAATAATCGCGCTGATTTATTTGCCGAGCTCCCAGAGCGATCGTTTTTTAAGGATC
>SICN01000006.1 GCA_009691405.1 Candidatus Peribacteria bacterium
AGCGTCGGATCGAGACCGTGTTTGCTTGCAAGCATGCGAGCATAGAATGCAAGTTCGCCTGCTATTTCGACCCCGGTTGCTCCTCCACCGACAACGACGATGTGCAGGAGCGTGCTTCGCTTTTCGATGCTTGCAATTATCGCTTCCTCAAACGAATCCTGAATGTGCTTTTTGAGCCGCAGTGCCTCTTTTGCGGAGGTCATGCCGTACGAGTGTGCGGAGACCCCTTCGATGCCGAAGGTTGCGCCGACACTTCCGAGCCCGATGATGAGCGTATCGAATCGGTAGTGTAATCCTTCATTCCCCGTTGCGATTTTCGATGCGAGATCGATCGAAGAAACAGAATCCTTCAGTATCTCCACATCGGTGCCTTCGAAGATGTCGCGGTAGGCAATACACGCTTCCATCGGACAGGAACCGGTAGCGAATCGATACAGTGCTGCGTGATACTCGAAATACGATTTTGGATCGATCAAACGAATGCTCGTGTCTTTCATTTTTTTTCGTGCAAGCGAGAGTGCCGCCTGCACTCCTCCGAACCCTCCGCCGACGATGAGAATCGATTGAGACATTCTGACGACAGTTATCAGTCCATTATATCATAATTGAGGAGAAAAGTCATTTATTCCTTGTCTGAAACGGCATGGAAGTCGCCTGCTTCCATTTTCTTTTTCAAAATCCTTCCCTATCATCATGCAGCTTATTTTCTTCCTACCCACAACATGACAATGAAAGAACAGACTCAGCAAAATGTGTGGTTTGGCATTTCCATGTTTCTCGGTGGAATCATCGTCGGCGTGGTTCTTGTCAGTGCAAGCGGTGTCACTCCGTTTGGTAGCGGTGCAGCACCGTCAGCCGTTCCAAATGCACCAGAAGCACCACAGGCCCCGCAGGGGAATATCAACGAAACGATTCTTGCGATCGCAAATGACATTGGCCTCGATGAGGGAAAGTTCAAGGAGTGCATCGCAGCTGGCAAATTCAAGCCGATGTTCGACGAGCAGATGGCTGCTGCACAGAAGGCGGGTGTGAATGGAACACCCGGAAACATTCTTCTTGATATGAAGACCGGCAATGCACGCGTACTCTCCGGTGCACAGCCATTTGAAGCATTTAAGAAGAATATCGACGAAATGCTCAAAAATCCGACGGCAAAGAGCACGGATCCGAATACTCCGCAGGCAACGGACGTTCCTCCTGTTGATTTTGACAAGGATCGTTACCAGGGATCCAAGAGCGCTCGTCTTGCGCTCATCGAGTACTCCGATTACCAGTGTCCTTTCTGCCAGCGCGTGCACCCGACTCTCAAGCAAATGATGCAGGAGTACGATGGAAAGATCGTCTGGGTGTACAGACATTTCCCTCTCGGTTTCCACCCGAATGCAGTTCCTCTCGCAACGGCTGCCGAATGCGCAGCTGAGCTTGGAGGCAATGACGCCTTCTGGGCATACACAGACAAGGTCATGACGACGGAGAACTTAAATTAGTATCATCAAGAGCTTAAAAGCCAGATTCCAAATTGGAATCTGGCTTTTGGCATTTGGAATTTCGAAGGTCACACCGTGAACATTCCCTTCTCAAAAATGACTTTCTTTCCTCCATCCGGCAGCAGTGCGGTGACTGTCCTGTCTTCCGTGGAGATGATATCCGTGTGCTCTGGAGACTCGTTGAAGCCCATTGCTTCCCATTCCGCATCGGTCGGAAGACTCTGATCTCCTGTAAAGCTGTCTTTGTAGGCGCGACCGAGTGCCAGGTGGGTGTTGCCGAATTCTCCGCCGACATTTTCATCGAAGAGCGTATTCGCCATAAAGCGGGTGATGCGTGAAAATCGCTTGTCCGTCAGGGAGTACTCGCCGATCTTATTTGCATTGCTGCGACTGATCATGCTGTCCAATACCGCCTGTCCTTCCCCGGCTTTTGCACTCACAACGAGTCCGTCTCTGAACTCGAGCGTGACATCACGAAGAATATTTCCGTAACGGTAGAGGGGCTGGTTAAAATAAATTTTCCCGTTCGTTCCCCTCCAGTCGGGGGAAATGAAAAGCTCGAAACTGGGGATATTTCTGCAGCTGCCTCCGAGCCACTTCCGATTCGCCCCCAGTTTTACCGTGAGATCGATGTTCTTCCCGGACACGTGAACCGATTCGATGCTGAGAGCGTCGAGCTCTTTCTTCACTCGATCTTGTTCACGTTGTATTTTCTTCCACTCGGAAACCGGATCATTCGCATCGAGGTAGCACGCACGGATGATCTGACCCCAGTATTCCTCGAGACTCATGCCTGCCTCCCTTGCCATGGCTTCGGTTCCGTAGAGTGCTAGCGTCCAGGAGTACTTTCCGTCCTGCTCCTTTCGATTGAGCCAGTCTCTGTACTTTCGCTTCGAATCCATTGACTTGAAAATCTTAGCCGGATCGATGCCCTGAAGATTTCTTGGATTCGGATCGGCAATGATCGACACGGAATGGTCGAGTAAATCGGCTTCTGCTCGCTTGTAGGCCTCCGGAAAGTGCAGAAGCTGATCTTCCGAAGCATACTCAAAAAAAGTCCGATCGATTTCCGTTGGGATGAAGAGAATCTTCGGATACGCGCCGCACTGCAGTACTGCACGCATCAATTCCGGGAGAAGCGGCTTCGCCGCGTCCGGGATGCAGAGCTGGACGGTTTCTCTTGGCTTTGCGCCTTCTCCCCCTCCCAATGCGAATTTCACGAGCAGATCTGCGTACTTGCCGAGGATCGACGAAGACGGCTGAAACATTGGAAGCACTCTACACAAAATGAGTCTTCGTGGACAGAGTGCGTTTGTCACTTTTACGCTCATGCTGTATGCTGCGCACGTTTTCTCCCCCAATCCATGAAACGCTTTTTTCCGGTCACTTTTGTCCTTGCGGCAGTCATTGCACTCGCATCGTGTTCCTTCAATTCTTCTTCTCCTTTGCAGGAGCAGAGCTCTTCTTCCACTGGCTCGGGAACCGGCATTACGGAGACGGGATCCGCCGTCATCATTCCGACTCGCAATGTGAGTTATATCGGTACAGTGGGTGAAATAGGAGTGTCGATCTATCAGCAAGGTACGCATAAACTTGTGCTCGATGACGGGCAGTTCATTCTTCTCGAGTCGACGGATGCAAATCTCAGTCTCAATGTGTATCTCGAGAAACGCGTCGAAGTGCGCGGCTCCGTGCAACCCACGGTGGAGGGAAACGGTGAGATCATGCGTGTCGAAGAGGTAACGGTTCTCGAGTCTGCAAGCAGTGAAGCTGCGTCCGTTACTGCGTCATCGGCTCGCTCGATGTGCGGTGGCATTGCAGGTCTTCCCTGCCAAGCGGGCTTCGTCTGCGTCGATGATGCCACGGACAGCTGCGACCCGACAGCGGGAGGAGCAGATTGTTCCGGTGTTTGCGTACATCAGCCGGAGGCTTCGTCATCGAAGGCGACCTCTGTTGCCTCTTCCAAGGTCGCTTCTTCCGTTCCGCCTCCTGCATCATCGTCAATTGCCCCTGCTTCTTCTGCAGCACAAAGTTCGGCAACGACCGTGAATTCGCTCGAGGCGCAGATTGTCCTCATGGCAAAGCAGAAGTACGTTGAGCCGGTTCTATGGACACAGAAGTACTGCTCGAGTCACACCGGCTTTTGCATTCCGGCGCACAAGAATTGGTACTTCAAATCTTTTGGCGCGACGACGAGCAATACTTGGCACGTAGAGTTCGGCATGTCGTCGATCGATGCTCTGCACTCCGGAGCGATTGTTCTCAATCTTGTGTCCGGCAGTTCCGCTTCGATGGATGCGGTCGACGGACAGGTAAAGCTGCAAGGTGCAGATGTCGTTGGTTTCAAGGACTGGACCGGAGGAATGCATTTTGAGCTCATTGCCGATGCCCGTCTGAAGGATGCGATTATGTACATGTTGCAAGCGATCACTCCGTATTCCACCGGAGAGTAAACACCCCCGACACTATGTCTGCCTTCACCTATCGTGCTATCAATGATGACAGCAAAGAGATTCGAGGGCAGATCGATGCTTCTGACCTCACCAGTGCCAAGCAGGCCCTCGAAGCGCTGCATCTTGATGTTGTGGAAATTCACGAGGCCTCCAGATCAGCAGGTGCCGCTGTAGACCCGGAGCCCCAGGAACAGCCGGTGCTGAGGACGACATTCGCTTTCGAGGGAACAGACACTGCAAAGAACATTCGTCGCGGAACACTTCAGGCGGAAACGAAATATCAGGCGTTCGAGAAGTTGAAGCACGATCAGAAACTTTTCGTGACGATGTTGTCCCCTCTTGGAGTCACACCGCAGTACAGGGACAACGATCTTGAGAACTGGCAGCGTAAGGAGATTGTTGTCGAGAAGCCAACGAAATCGATTCGTTTCACCGTTCCCGATGTTTCGAAACCGGCTCCCGTACAAAGTGTTGCTCCGGCCTCCGCTCCGGAAGGGCACGTGTATCACCCGCTCGTCTCGACTCTTCGGGTGTATGCCGGTTGGCTGCTCGCGTGGTACGGTCTCTTCGTCGCTCTTGGGTATTACGCTCATGAACGAATGCTCTCGTGGAATCTTCCATTCGTCGAAGCATTCTTTCTCTCTCCGCTTATCTTCAGTTTCATCGTCGCCATCTTCCTCTTCCTGTCGCTTGGAAGCATCCACAGGGTTATCTGCGGTCGCTGGCTCAGTCGCATCGTTCTCGGATCGCTCGGAATCGGTGCGTTTGCGTTGACACGGCTCAGCGTGTTCTAGAGACCAAGCTGCTTCCTGATGTCATCTGCTTGGGACTGCTCCTGCTTCTTTGCGGCTGTTTGAACGTAGAGAGCCTGCAAATCTTTCCAGTCTTCGGCATGCTTCTTCTCCAGCTGCTGAAGATGCTTGAGGTGTTTGGGCGAGAGCTGACTGAACTTGTATTTCTCCTCTTCGAGAATCTTCTGAAGTTCATCGATCTGAAACTGACTGAGCTTCGGGATCGCCTGAATGATGCGCCACTTTTCGTCTCTGGTCAGAGAGATTGAACCGCGCAGAAGTGCGAGGAACTTCTGCTCATCGAAGTTCGTTTCCGGGTGAGCTGGAACGACGACTTTGTCATTGTTGAGTACGATCATCACCGATCCGAAACGATAATTGCCGATCTCGGCAAGAATCTTGATGTCCTCGTCGTCATACCCTGCATCTTTCGTTGCGGCGGTTCCGACAGGAGGAGGAGGCGGGCTGGTGTCCTGAACAGGAGGATTTGCACCACCTTGACCTTGTTGCCCTTGTCCGCCAGCCTGTGAAGCAGGAGGAGGCGGAGGAGAACCGAAAACCTGGGTGGGGTCCAAACCTTCATTCGGAACCGGGTCACCGGGTTTTGGAGGATTAGCTCCTTGTTGCTGATCAGCCATAGAAAAAAGCGGAAAGTATGGTGAGTTTATACCCCATCCTTCAATGCTTCAAGTGATACAGTGCAATGCCAAGCGCGACCGAAACGTTCAGCGATTCTTTTTTCCCGAACATGGGAATGTGCACGACTGTATCGGAGGCTTTGAGCAATGCATCGGAAACGCCGAGTACTTCGTGACCGACGATCAGGCAGACCGGTTTTTTTGGAAAATAGCCTGAGAGCGGCAGAGAATTTCCAGTGATTTCGAGTGCGACGATTTCGTAGCCCTCTCTGCGACGCTCATCGATGACAGTGATCGGGTCTTTCGATGTCGACCACGGGATAGTGTTTTCCGCACCCAGTGCTGTCTTGCTGATTTCTTCCCTGGGTGGCAATGCCGTGTATCCCGTCAGGTGAATGTGTGCAACACCGAATGCGTCCGCCGTGCGGAAGAACGACCCGATGTTCCAGAGCGATCGAATATTGTGAGCGATAAGGATGATCGCCGGTTTCATATCAGCTCATGATCTGGAGTGAGCTTGCGTGGGAATTGCAGAACACCTGGGAGAGGTCTCGTTTCAGGAGGCTTTCCTTGCCCACCGACCGGCAGTCGTAGCAAACTCCCGTCTCGGCACCCTTCCCAAGCTTCGTTCCCGCCGTATCGGGCTCATCGCGCCTGAGGAGTGTGATGCCAGAAAGAACGCTCTTGTCGGTCGCAGAAAGCTCCTTCCGCTCACTGTTCCAACGGTAGATTGATCCCCTCTTCCGAACGTACGCAATTTCCTTATTCGGATTGAAGAATGAGAGCGCCGACAGGAGCTCTTCCACTCTGTCTTCTGCAAGTCCGACGTAGCGATATTGCTTGAGTGCAAGAGACGGCTCGATTCGTCTCGCAGCCTGTTCCACTGTTCTCTCTTCGTTGTTCGTAATCACCGTATCGATAAAAATTTCAACGGGCAGAGGAGATCTGCTCTTCAGGACGGTCATCCCCGCATCAGCAGTTGCCTTCGCATCACTCTTCACTCTTCCTTTCGTTTCTATCCAACGCAGGACGGAGAGAAAATACGGATCTCCGAGCGTTGTCCTCTCGGGATGCGGCATCAAGGCAACGACATTCCCTTGCGTATTGCAGATACCGGCGATTCCGAGCATCGAACCATTTGGGGTTGTCGGCGCACTCGCATCGACTTGTCCTTGGGCATCGGAATAGCAGAAGGCAATCTGGTCTTCCTTCTTCAGTTCGGCGATCAGGTCTTTGTCTCTGGTTACGAATCTTCCTTCACCGTGTGCAATGGGAATGTGGAGGGTGCCAGACCAGTTTGATGTCGCACAACGACCGAGTTTGCACGTGCGCGTGACCCAAACCCATTCATTGAGAAAACCGGGGGATGTCACGGTGCCGTCGGTTTTCTTGATTGC
This sequence comes from Candidatus Peribacteria bacterium, assembly GCA_009691405.1. Classification (GTDB taxonomy): domain Bacteria; phylum Patescibacteriota; class Gracilibacteria; order Peribacterales; family Peribacteraceae; genus SICN01. The sequence continues at coordinate 6,767 of SICN01000006.1, forward strand.
ATTGTGAGCGAGGCACATTCGGAGTCCGTCCCCAAGCGGGATGAGTCCACTCTCCACGAGTACCTGAGCTCCATTGCAGTTCCCGATGATGACTTTTCCTTTTGCTGATTCCTCTCGCATGAAGCGAAACAGCGGATCCCTCGCGGCAACCATGCCGGATCTCCCGCGGTCTTCGTAGCTGAAACCTGCACCGAAGAAGTATCCGTCTGTGTCCCTCAGCTTCTCCAGAGAATCATTCCAACGGAAGACGAAGCCGTCGAATCCGCAGCGCTTGAGGGTGCGCATATTGTCGATTTCACCGTTGCTTCCGGGAAAAGACGGAATGGCGAAGAGAGGTTTCCTCATACCTGAATACTACAGGCAAAATTCCAAATTTCAGAAGCCAAAATCCAACATAGTTCACATGGTCTTGGATTTTGGTTTTTCATACTGTCATCACCTCTTTCTCCTTCTGTTTGGCTGACTCATCGATCTGCACATTGACCTGATCGACCAAATGCTGAAGTTCCTTTTGCACACGTTCCTTCTCGTCCTCCTCCGCAATTTCTTTTGCTTCATCATTGGCGCTCTGCCTGTCCTGGCGGATCCGAATTTTTGCGTGCTCCGCAAGCTCTTTCACGATTTTTGTGACTTGCTTCCTTCGTTCTTCTGTCATGGGAGGATAATTGAGACGGATGACAATGCCGTCATTGACAGGATTGACGCCAATATTGGCAATCTGGATCGCCTTCTCGATATCACCCAGAACCGATTTGTCCCATGGCTGAATGACGATACTCCGTGCGTCTTGCACTGCAATGCTTGCCACTCCTTTCAACTCCATTCTCTGTCCGTATGCTTCGACTGCAATGTGCTCGATCGTTGCGGCATTGGCGCGTCCGGTTTGCAATTTCCCAAACTCCGAATGGAGATGGTCGAGCGTCTTTTTACTGTGCTCACTGAAGAGCTGAAGTGCAGGATGCATACGAACGAAGTGTAGCACGGATTAATCTTTTACAACGGTGCCAACCTTTTTCCCCAATGCCGCATCGAGCAGTGCCCCTTTTTTCGCAAAATTAAAGACGACGATCGGAAGATTTTGTTCCCTACAAAGACTGAACGCGGATTGATCCATCACCTTCAGGTTTTGCTCGATGACCTGCTGGAATGTGACGCTCTCGTACTTCTTCGCATTCTTGAATTTGTTCGGATCCTTGTCGTAGATTCCGTCGACGTTCGATGCCTTGAGGATGACATTGCACTCGAGCTCCAGTGCTCTGAGCGCCGCTGCCGAATCGGTCGTGAAGTAGGGATTGCCGGTTCCCCCCGCGCAAATCACAATGCGTTTCTTCTCGAGATGTCTCTCAGCTCTGCGCCTGAGGTACGGTTCTGCGAGCTGTGGCACATTGATCGCAGAGCATACGCGAGTGACCGCTCCAAGTTTTTCGATGGCCGATTGCAAAGCGACGGCGTTCATGATCGTCGCAAGCATCCCCATCGCATCACTTGCTGTGCGCTCGATGCCGCTCTCCGTCGTGTCTCGATAGCGCCAAATGTTCCCTGCGCCGATGACGATGATGATTTGGATCCCCTTCTCCCACACGCTGAAAATCTGCGAAGCGATCGCATGCAATTTCTCATAGTCAAACCCAAAACCGTCGGCGAGCGCTTCGCCTGAGATTTTGAGAAGGACGCGCTTGTACGTAGTCATAGGTTCGAGCCTAGGGTATCGGATTCGGTGTCTTCGTGTCCACTGCAGGCGGAGGTGTGCTGACCACTGTTACGGAACCTGTCTCCGGCTTTGCCTGTGGTTTCTTTGTCGAGGCGACGACTTTCTTGAGCCAATTCATGAGAATGTGCAGCACGTCTGAGAGCGACATCTCCCCTCTCGACAACGGACCGACAAGTGGCACATCTCGCATCTGTCCATTGGCGGCATTGAGAAAACCGAGAAGCATTCCCGCAACGACGATGAACATAAGGTAAGAACCGATGCCGGGAATCAGGCTGACTGGGATACTGAGGAGAAACAGGATGATTCCCTGCTTGCTGTGGTACCGGATGAATGAGGAATCTTTCCTCGAAAAGTAAATGATGACGGACATGATCCATACGTAACTGAATGCCGCGACATCTTTATTGATGCGGATGTCCGCCTGCTCTGGAGTTTCGTTCGGTGGTGTTTGCGCTGTTTCCATCCTTCTATGATAGCACACATCAGGATTATTTGCCATTTCCTCTTCATCATTCAATCACAATAATTCATACTCTCTGTGAGCTCCCGTAGCTCAGTTGGATAGAGCAGCAGGTTTCTAACCTGTTGGTCGCAGGTTCAAGTCCTGCCGGGAGCACCACGTATAGACGCGAAGCGATATACGCGTCACGTGGCGCAGCCGCTTTTACAAACGGAAGAACCGCCTTCGCACGAGCCCAATGCCTGCAGCAATCCCTGTGATCAGGAAGATCGCAAGTCCGGGTCCCGTTTCGGTAATGGCAGGAGTCGGCACACGCTTGAAGTTGTACATGTCGGGATTTCCCGTCGTTCGCGGAATGCTCGGTATCACAGCAGCAGTAACCGGATAGGCGGCTCTGCGTTCGAATCTACATGTGAAGTCGCAGCCGTCGTTACTCAGTCCATTGCCATCGTCGCACTCTTCATTCACTTCCACGATGCGGTCTCCGCAGTAGGGAAGCACGCAGTTACTGAGACAGCGAGTCGTCGGGTAATTGCCGTTTTGTCCTCCGTTGTCACACTGTTCGCTGGCAGGATCAACAACTCTGTCTCCGCACTGCGGTAGCCTCACCCATCTGCAGAAGACATCGCAGTCGGTGCCCGTTCTACCGTTCGCGCTCCCGAGATCGCACTGCTCTCCGAGTGCGGCGTTGGTGACTCCATCGCCGCAGATTCCCCTCTCCAGTCTGCACTGGGCATTGCATCCATCGCTGTTTCTCACGTTTCCATCATCGCACTCTTCGCCAGAGTCGATGCGTCCGTTGCCACATGTCGGGACAACCAGGCGCTGACACGTCGTCGTGCAATTCTGACCGGTCTGACCGTTCAATTGTCCGATATCACAGATCTCGCCTGCTTGTGCGATGCCATCTCCGCAGAATGCAACGAGAAGGATCGGTTGAGAAGAAGAAGACGATTGGCTCGATAGACTTGATGCAGAGCTTGAACGGGAGGATGAGAAAGCAATAAGGAACGCGCTGGAGCTTAGGGATGAGGAGAATGAACTGCTCGAACTCGAGCGAGAACTGCTGATGGATGATGAAGACGAGAACGAGCTTGAGACACTGGAGGAAGAACTCGACGAGGAACGACTCGAACTTGGGCTACTGGATGAAGATGATGACGGAGAACTGGAACTGGACTGGGAACTGCTCGAGGAAGATGAAGGAGAACTTGAGCTTGAAACAGAACTGCTACTGGAAGATGAAGAAGATGACGAGGGCGAACTGGAACTCGAGACAGAACTACTACTTGAGGAAGAAGATGACGATGAGGAGGAACGAGAGCTGCTTGAGGAATTCCTGCAGCACACGTTCGTCGCGGAGCATACATCGATGCTGTTACTCGGTGAGCAAGCAAAGAAGTCGACGCACACGGATCCGCTTGGACATGATCTGGTGCTGCTGCTTGATGATTGCGAGCTTGAACTGCTTGAAGATGAAGACTGAGAACTGGAACTTGAGCTCGAGACTGAGCTGCTTGAGGAGGAAGATGATGAAGAGGAAGATTGCGAACTGGAGCTTGATTGAGAACTGCTCGAGGATGATGACGAAGAGGAATTTGAACTGCTGCTACTGGATGATCGTGAACTGCTTGAGGAAGAGGAGGATGAGCTCCGTGATGAGGAACTTGAGCTACTGCTACTCGAAGAAGACGAACTCGACCTGGAGCTGCTTGATGAAGAACTGCTTCTAGACGAACTTGAACTGCTGGATGAGCCTCCGGTCGGGCAAGGAGCAGGGCACTGCAACGTGAGATCTTGGCATCTCCAACTACCATTCGGGCAGCAAATAAGTGAGAACGAGCACTGTGGTCTCGTCGCGTTGCTGCAGATGAGATTTTGAGAACTAGAACTTGAGCTGCTCGACGAAGAGGAGGAAGAGCCATTACTGCCACTGCTTGCAGTTGAGCTGCTGGAACCATTACTTCCGCTCGAACACGTGCGGACAAACGGAGCGCAGATCAACTGCACCACCGCATCCATCGCATCGGGATCGGCAGGGAGAGTGGATCCGAATGAGTCGTACACCACACCGACTGCGACGGTGTTTGGAGGACAACTGAGTTTTTCGAGCGGTGTTCCGTGATGCGTGATGTCGTTTGGAACGCGAGTCTCCGATTCACTTGCCGCAATCCCGGTATTCGAAATCGCATTGCAACCGATGCCGATGCCATCCGCGGCATCGATCCTCCCTGCATTGATGATGTCATTCCAGTAGATCGAAGCCACGGCATTCGGTGCGGTGCACGTCGGCTGCACGAGATCCGTCGGACGCCTTGGATTGCTGTCGATGTCACCGTTTGGGAAATACGAACCTTTGGGGCCGAGTGTGCCGTTCGGATTGAGTACGCTGCATGCGATCGTGAGACCGTCGGTGCTGTCATTCCCCGCTTCGATGCCGAGGTACGCAATGCTTGCGAGCTCGGAGCCAGAGGGACAGGTGAAACTCCCTCCCGCAGGTCTTGTCACCGTACTTCCATTCTCATTCGTTTGGCTGTCGATGGTTCTCGGTGTCGCAGTCGCTGCACCGAGAGTGAGGGTGCAGGAGGAAGTGGATGCCACTTGCCCTCTCAGTGATGATGAAATAGGAGAAGCAGGATCCCCTGTTATCACACGAATGATCGCATCGACGACATCTTGAATCATGCCGCTGAGGAAATTCCAGATGTCGCCGATGATCGATGAATCATCACTTGCTCCATATCCAAGTAGGCTGCCGCCGAGCACCGGTTCCGTCGGACCTGCATTGGCAAGAGTGCCGTTGATATCCGGATCCCAGCACATCCACGTTCGATCCCCGCAGCAATACGCGAAGGAATTCCCTGTGCAAATCGGTTCGGGACCGGGGCAGTTCACAGACGAGGAAGAGCCATTACTGCCACTGCTTGCAGTTGAGCTGCTGGAACCATTACTTCCGCTCGATCCTGTACTCCTGGCTGAACTTACACTCGCGCTTGAATTCGCTGATGAATTGGTCGGACATGACATCGGACAACTCAGGTCCGGATTCCAGCAACTCCAACCGCTGCCCGGGCAGCAAAGCGGTTGCGATCCGCTGCCGCAAACGGGAGGATTGCCTGAGCATGCATGAGGATTCGACGACGAGGAAGAAGATGAGGATGAGGAAGAACTCGAGGAAGGCGTGTTGGGGCATGCGCAAGGAAAGAAAGCAGCCGTTGCATTGATATGAGAAATACAACCACCGTCAGTGGCCGTCACCGTGACAGTGTGCGCTCCTGCGGGAGTCGGAATGTAGCCCGGTGCAATCGGCTGTTTGCAGCCACCTCCCTGCCAAGAATATGCGCCCGCGCCCGAGACAGAGACATTGATATTGTCATCGACCGTTCCGTTTACATGAATGCATCCGGCAACAGGTGCTGTAAACGTTACGCTTCGCGTGTAACTTCCTCCGATCGGATACTGCGAGCAATTGTTCGTTCCCGGGAAATTGCATCCATTCGTGCAATTCGGATGAAGACAAAGAATCGGCCCCCATGTGGTGCTCCAGAGCGATGTCGTGCAGGAGAGTGCAGAAGAATAGCTGCTGCTCGACGATGAGCTCGAAGAAGATGAAGACGACGAAGAGACGACCGTTCCCTGCAAGCAAAACCATGTGCCATTGGGACAGCAGTATGGTGAACTTCTGGACGGGCATGACGGTCTCGAACCGAGACAAGCGAGTGATGACGAGGAGCTGGAACTGGAGCTTGAGCTCTTGGAGGAAGACGAACCGTTCGGAACTCCGCAGCACACTTGTTCCAATCCGCACTCATCTCCGGTGTAGAGCGAAGGACAAATGTAGAAACTGATGCACTGTGTGCCGGATGGACAGGAAGCGTAACTTCTTGAGGAGGAAGATGAAGAGGAAGAAGATGAACTCTTGGAAGAAGAACTCGAACTTGAACTTGATTTGGAACTGCTCGATGCAGTTGAGCCGGCTGAGCCTGCAGATCCTGTCGAACCTGTGCTACCGCTCGATCCGACACTTCCAATACTGCCTGTGGAACCTGTTGAACCCGTACTTCCGGTACTGCCTGCAGAGCCTGCGCTTCCAACCGATCCTGTGCTCCCCGTTGAGCCCGTGCTGCCTGCCGATGCCGTACAGGTGCTTGTTGCATCCAGCATCGGATCACGGGGAAGTGGACCGCTGCCATCCGGCACACAACCCCACTGACAGGGACCGACAACGAAGCCGGAACAGAGTGGCAAATTGCCGGGGACGTTACTTGCTCCGCAGAGCGTCGAAGCATTCGGAGTGGGACCGCAAGAACCGAGGCATGGATTGCACGCACTTCCGGTACTGCCGAGGTAACCGACAGTCGGTGTGCATATTCCCGACGGACAATTTGAAGGAATGGACCAGCCCATCGAAGAAAACCCCCCGCACCAGCCATCTACGCACACATTGATTGCACCTCGAAGCGACAAATCTTTAAAGATATTCGTTTGCACAATCACGATGCTCATCACAATTCCCAAAGCTATGCCAATACCGAGCCTTGAAAGAGACAAGTTGAAGCGCATGAAGGGGCAGCTTGAATTATGGCTTACTCAAGCAGCGTCTACAAGCTTGCACTTTCGCTCAGTCCTTTACTTTTTTGACTCTTAGGATCTGCATATTTTCGCGCTGAAAATGATCAGATTTCCGTGTCAATCACACACGTATTGTCCGAGGACATTCGGACAAATCCATTTTCCTTTGCAGCAGCGTTCCTGACCTGCGATGCACTGCCCGGGGAACGGATTGATCGTTTTCCCGCAGTCATTCGTCGGGTCGGGATTGACGACGACCGAACTGCTTGGAGACAGCCCGATGCCGAAAAAATTCTTCAGAAGCTCCGTGATCGAAATCGAAGGCTCGGATGACTGGGAGGATGTCACCATTCCGCGAAGTGCTGAGGAATCTATTTGCCTGTTCCGGATGCTGATCAAAAGTACTGCCATCGCCAACATCACGACCAGGACGGTGAAAGCCAGATGCCCACTGTTGAAAATGAAATGACGCTTCATAAAGAGAAGTAATCAGAAGCCGAAGAACCTGCGAAACATCTCAACGAACGCAGCCATTGCAGAAGTTTCTGCTGTGATGACCGAAGGTGTGGGAGGTGGGGAAACAAATGCTAACGTGATGTCGGGTAGCGTGAAGGTAGGCATGACGAGAACGAGAGCAGCTGGAACAGGAGGACCACCAAAGGGAGGATCGCAGAGAGGAGCATAGGACGGATGCTGGCAAAGCCACTGCAAGTCGGCAGGCGGATGTATTGTACAGTGAGGTTTAGGATAGGAAGTCAGGCAGTAATAGTACTCTTCTGTCGTTGTTCCATCTTCTGCATCGTCGGTGTCTCCATTCAACGGCGCACTGTTATCGCAGTCGATTGTTCGACCGGACGGAACAGCCGTACACACAGCTCCGCCACACGTGTTGTCCTTGCACTTTGTCCTCATATCGTTGAGAAGTGCTTGCTGTGCCGCACAGGATTCAACTGGAGTAAAAGCAACAGGGATGGGAGCGGGAGGAGCGGGGATAGGCGGTGCATAGCCCGGGTAGCCGGTAGCAACAGTGCATTGGATTGCTCCGCAATTGGAGCTGCAACCGAATCTCGAGATGCATCCTCCTGTATGCGGCGCGACACAATCCGCATTTGTGGTGCACACGAATCCATCTGCACATCGTTTGCCGATATCGCAATTTTCGATTCCGTCCATTACTCCGTTACCGCAATCAGGCAGATGACAAGATGCATTGCATCCATCCGAATTGATGGAGTTTCCATCATCGCATTGCTCATTGCCGTGTGAAGGCGGCGGCGGATGACCCGCGGGAAGCGCGAATGGACCGGCAGGTGGAGCGTTGTCAATCACGCCGTCTTGGCACTTTGCCCATTTGCAGTTTATTCGACAGAGGGAATTCGGATTGTTGTTGTTCGACGAGCCGCTGCCCAGGTCGCACTCTTCTCCTGTGTCCACGATTGCGTCGCCACAGATCGGCAACTTGCAATCCGGTCTGCAAGCATCAGGATTGTTTGAGTTCGACGATCCATCATCACATTGCTCAGACGGTCGAGATGACGGTGAGGGTGGAGGTGCAGTATCGGTGATACCGTCGCCGCACTTTGCCCACTGACAACTTGTGCGACAGGCACGGTTGGGAATGTCTGCGTTATTTGCCAAACCGTTGTCGCATTGTTCGGCCGGTGCTGGAGAAGTTTGGACGATGCTGTCGCCGCAGCTCACTGCTCCGCAAGGTGCTATTCCGTTGCAATCAATATCGGCGCAGTTTGCAAGCCCGTCTCCGTCGTCATCCTTCGGAGTTGTATCGTCGTTCAAGTTATTGCAGTTTGTTTCGAACGTATGACAGATGCCTCCGCTGACATTGACGCATACGCTGTCCATTCCAGCACTCGAAGCTGCACACTGGAGCGTACTGCCAAGGCACCCTGTCACATCTGCACAATCGGCATTGCCGTCGCCATCATTATCGTCACCGTCACTGCAATTTGTTTCCGGAACGCAAAAGGGATCCGTGCTGATCGGACATGTCATTCCAAGATAATGATTGGTTGGTGCAGTTGCACATGTTGCAGGATCCGTAATCGTGCACGTACCGCTATTGCAGCATGCTCCTCCCGATGGAACGCAATTCGGATCACTTGATGCCGCGGCTGTGCACGTCGTAGAGACATGGAAAGTAGCAGGAGCGCCACCGCAAGCAGCAGAAGTCACGCCATCGGTGCAATTATTGTTGCAGCAAGCACCTGTCGGAGCAGGATTGCAGAAGCCGATGCTGGATTGTGCTGCGGTACAATCAGCAATTCCCGGGAAAGCCGTTCCTCCCGGTGCACTAAATGCTGTCGGACAGTTTGTCTGGAGTGCCATCGTGCATCCGGAGATCCCAGCTATATCACAGCATGGAACTGGTAGTGGTGGTGGAGATGCAGCCGAGCCCGTTGATCCTACGATTGAGGATGGTACTGTGCACGATCCACAATCTGCAGCACAACTAAGGCAAGTTTCGTTTATATCGCACGTTCCGTCATTATTGCAAAATGGAATGCACTCCGGATTCGATGGCGGACAAAGTGTACCTCTCAGCAATCGACCATCTTGGAAAAGCGATTCTTTTGCTGTCATTGCGATGACAGAAAGCAGTACAATCAGTGTGAAGCCGATGACGCGAATCCTGGAGGAGGAGATCACAGCATGATCATACTATCACAACTGTTGCTTTGGAATTCCAATCTTTTGTTTTACACTGAAAGCGATGTCTCAGAAGCTCTCTCCCGGCGGACAGAAGAAGTTGCATGTGTGGCTGTACGCGAGTTTCGTGCTCGTGACGTCGTTCTTCACCTATATGTATCGGTTCGATTTTCCGCCAAACCCATTTTGGGATGAGCCGTATCACATCGCGTCCGCACAGAAATATTTGAGCGGAGTCTACTTCATGGAACAGCATCCGCCACTCGGGAAGCTCTTCATCGCGTTCGGCGAGAAGGTCGTCCACGGCAATGAAAAGAACGATCAGTTCATCAACACAGATTATGCCGCCAATATCCCGCAAGGATTCAATTTTGCCGGTTACAGATTATTTCCGTCGCTCTTCGCATGGCTGACGGCGAGCGTCCTGTTCTTCATCTTCCTCTTTATCACAGGAAGCAATCCCCTCTCCGCACTCCTTTCCTTCCTCTATGTCTTCGACAATGCGCAGATCGTCCACAGCAGAGGTGCAATGGTTGACAGCACGCTCACTTTTTTCGGAATGCTCTGCGTTCTCTTGTTTCTTCATCTGCAGCGCAGAGATAAGAGCTCAAATCTCAATGCTCACTGCATGCTCTCGATTTTTCTTGGTGTTTGCTTCGCACTTGCCGTGACAACAAAGGTTGTGGCGCTGATCTTCATTCTTCTTTTTCCGCTCATCGCCTCTCGCCTGTATCCGAATTGGAAGAAAATTTCTCTCTTTTGCATCCTAAGCTCGGTTTCCTTTTTCATCACATACTGTTCGGTCTGGCAGATTCATTTCTCGAATGGCACCAGGATCGTCACCGAGCTTGCCGACTCCGGATACTATCAGGCGTCCGAGCAGTACAAGAGCATTCTCGCGACCCATGGGCAAAACTCGCTCTCTTCTTTTCCCGTGATGCTTCGTGATCATCTCAAGTTCGTGAAGCACTACAATGTCGGCGTGCCGAGGCTCGATCTCTGCAAGAAGGATGAAAACGGAAGCCCGTCGTACTTTTGGCCGTTCGGAGCACGCTCGATCAATTACCGTTGGGAGCAATCAAACGAGAACGAGTATCGTTATCTGTATTTGCAGAGCAATCCTGTTGCTTGGGGACTCGGTCTTCTCGGCGTCATTTTCACTGTGATTCTTTTAGTCGGCGCTTGCCTCTTTAATGCTCTGGAAAAGTTGCGACATCCTTTCCTGCTTCTGACATTTCTCGGATTCTACTGTTCGTACATGCTTGCAATCAGCCGCATCACGCGTGTCATGTACCTCTATCATTACTTCTTGCCACTTCTCTTCAGCTTTATACTCTTCGCGCTTGTTGTCGCTAATATACAGCGCATTGGTCGCTTCGTCGTAAATGATGATCGGCGTATCGTTTCGATGACGGTGCTCGGGCTCCTTATCTTCGGCGCTTTCCAGTTCTATCGTCCACTCAGTTACTACGAGCCGATTACCGACAAGGCATTCAGTCGGCGAGCAATTCTGCAGCTTTGGGAGCTGACCTGTGTTCGTTGCCAAAAATTGAGTTGGTTTGTTGTTCCTGCACCGAAGTGAAAATTCGTGTACAGTCTTTTCATGCGCTTCACGAAAATCGTCGCAACACTGGGTCCCGCAACCTGTAGTACGGAAAATATCGAGCGGCTCGCGAAGGCCGGCGTGAATGTTTGCCGTCTCAATTTTTCTCACGGGGATTATGCAGTCCATGGTCAGACGATTGAGAATATCAAATCCGTGAACAAGAAGGGTTTCTCCCTCGGCATCATGCTCGATACGAAGGGACCCGAGGTGAGAACAGGAGACGTGAAGCAGCCAATCAAAATTTCTGCGGGCGAGAAAGTAGTGTTTGCTTTTAAGCCCGGTCTGAAGCAGAAGATGAAAGTTATCACCGTCGATTACCCGAAATTTTCCGATGATGTTCGGCATGCTCGATGCATTCTCATCGACAACGGTGCCATCGAGTTTTCGGTTCTCAAGATCGAGAAAAACGGCTCGGTAATCGCAAAGGCACTTGAGGAAGGCACGATCGGTTCGAGGAGACATGTCAATTTACCAGGTGCGCACATCAGTCTTCCTTCCTTCACAGAGAAGGACTGGAGCGATATTCGGTTTGGCATCGAACGCGGTGTCGATTTCTTCGCAACGTCTTTCGTTCGCACGGGCAAGGACATTAAGATGCTGAAGGTTTTTCTGCACAAGCATAAGAGCGAAGGCGAAATCATCGCCAAAATAGAAACTCCGCAGGCAGTCGACAACATCGATGACATCATCGATGCCTCAGACGGAATCATGGTCGCGAGAGGAGATCTCGGAGCGGAAGTTCCGTTTGAGCAAGTCCCCGCCATACAGGAGATGATCGTTGCAAAGTGCCGCGAGAAGAGCAAACCCGTGATCGTCGCCACACACATGCTTGAGAGCATGATCCTCAGTCCCATGCCAACGCGTGCGGAAGTCACCGACATCGCCTTCGCCGCGAAATTGCAGACGGATTCGACCATGCTGTCCGGAGAAACGACGACCGGTCTCTATCCCTTTAAGGCGGTGGCAGCGATGGATCGCATCCTTCGCGTGAGCGAGAGGGTGGAGCTTCGGTACAGAGAGAAACAGTTCTTGTCGTTTCAGCAAAGTCTTGAGTCCGATCTTCCGAGGAGAGAACAAGCACTCGCTGCAAGCGTTTTGGCAACGAAATTGCGCGCGGATGCCATCATCTCGATTAGCAAGCATGGAAACACCGCAAGAGCCATCAGTCATTGCAGACCGTTGGTTCCGATTCACGCCTTCGTCGAGGAGGACAGCATGATGAGAAAATTGATGCTCGTATGGGGCATCGTCCCCCACTCCATCGACTTTTCCGATGAGCCGGAAGTCACGCTCAATCGTGCGCTTGCACTCTTTCTCAAGCAGCCGGGTGTGAAGAGAGGAGACAGGATCGTCATTGTTTCGGATATTCGCACGAACGATGTCCCAGTGATGACGATACAGATCAGGACGATCTCCTAGTTGGTTCCGGTTGCCACCTCTGCAATCGAAATGTCACTTTGAACGTACTTCGGTTTCACGGGTTTCTGCATGGTAAAAATCTGCGGATCATTCTGCAGAGCATCGAGTGAGTGTGATTTTGCGATCTGCATGCTGAGCACTTCCTGTTCCAGAAGAAGCTGTGAGCGTGCGCGCTCGAGCGTCCTCAGCTTGTACCCTTTTGTCGCATTCAAATTATGATGGAACAGAATCAAGAGTGCGAGCAGGACGATAAGAGCTCCAATCACGCTCAGCAGAAGTGCCGTGCTGCTATGCATCATTCTTCCAAGCGAATGGCGCCTCTGAACGGAGAGTGCTTGAGGAAGCGACGGAAAAGAGACGGAAGTCATCATGCGATGCGGCGCGAATCATACTCCTTCCGCTTGCGTATTGCACGCAACCTCGCGGATCTCGACCGGGAATTTTTCTCAATTTCAGAAGCTGTTGGAGCGATTCCTTTTTTTGTGAGCAATTCAAATTCCGATGGTCGAGTCACAGAACCGGTAAACGGGTCTTTACCGTCTCTGCAGAGTTCGCGGAACGAAGTCTTGACCGGGCTGTCCTCGAGCGAATGGTAGCTGATCACCGCGCACCGTCCGCCAGGTGCGAGCAGTGCCGGTACAACCAATAGGAAGTTCTGCAGTGCCTCCGACTCTCGATTCACCGCCATGCGAAGTGCTTGAAAAATTTGCGGAAGAACTCGCGGTGCTTTGTATCCGTACACGAGGTTTGCAGTCTCAACAAGATCTCCGCTTTTCCGAACCGGACTGTCCTTCCTGCGAGCAACAATCGCATCAGTGAAGCGACGGGCGCTTGGAAGCTCGCCAAGTTCCTGAAAAATTTTGAGAAGCGTCACTTCGTCGAGTGATGCAAGGAGAAGTGCCGCAGTCATGCCCGTCGTTCTGTCGAATCGCATGTCGAGCGGTGCATCGGCTCTGAATGTGAAACCACGACTTGGGTCGTCGATATGTGGCGAGCTGAGACCGAGGTCTGCGAGAATGACATCGAACTGTCTTCGATCTTCCGGAAGGCAACCCGGGAGCTCGCTGAAGTTTGCATGTACGATCTTCACTCGCGTACCGAACTTCTCGAGTTTCATTTCTGCATGAGCAATGTTCTCGGTATCCGCATCGAGTGCAATCAGTGACCCCCTATCCCCTGCCGAGTGCAGCAGCAACTCACTGTGCCCGCCGAGGCCAAGTGTGACATCGAGGATCCGATCTCCTACTTTTGGAGACAGTATTTCGACAGTTTCCTGCAGCAGTACGGGGACATGCGTATGCATGACAGAAGCCTAGGGTAAAATGTGAGATTTGCATACAAAAGTTGTTCGATATGCACGCTCAAATAGTGCGTGATAATCCTTGGCTCGCTCTTGGAGTGAAAAACGATGCATTGCTTCTCGCTTTGCCTTTTCTGCAATACGGTTCCTGAGATCCGGGCGATCGATTGCTTCTGCAATCACTCGTGAACAGTCCATCACATTCCCTGTCTTAAATATGAGCCCAGTTTCGTGGTGAGTGACAATGCTTCGAAGACCCGGTGCATCACTGACGACCACACACGTGCCAGACGCCATTGCGTCCGCTGCAACGAGACCAAAGCCTTCGAGGAGCGAAGGCACAACCAGCATCGTTGCCGATGCAAGTTCGCGCTTCATCAGCGGATCATGCACGTGCCCGAGAACCGTGATGCACTTCTGAAGATTTTTCTTCTCAATGAAATTCCATAATGAGTTTCCAAGCAGATTTCTGCCGATCAGTCTCAGTCGAAGATTCGGGTGAGAAAGATGTAAGATTTCCATTGCCTTCAAGAGGGTCCAAATACCTTTCCTTTCCTCTAATCTCCCAATAAACAGCAAGCTCTGAGATTCTCTCTTATGGTGATCGTGAACGCAAAAATCATGAACCGCATTTTCGATGACGGTAATTTTTGAGCGAGGCACGCAGTACCGATGCTCAAGAAAATCGGCAGTATCTCTCGATACACATGTGATGCTGTCGGCAATCGCGTATGTTCTTTTTTCAAGTGTAGCCATGAATGTTTTCCACAGACGCTTCGGATGCGAGTGAGCAAAAACAATTTCAGCTTCCTGCAAGTACGTATGGTGTGCAGTTACGACAACTGGGCACAAAGGCTTTCGGAGGAGAAATACACCTCCGGATCCCGAGTGCACATGCAGAAGATCAAGTTTATGTTTCCGAATCAGGAAATTCAGTTTGAAAAAAAGTATCAGAGAAAAAATCGGGCAGCCTCCGGGTTTGCTCCATCGAAACATTGCAACCTTACTCACACGGTCATCACTCCGTGTGCTCGGCGAGAGCACGACGTAGGAGTCGCCGGGATACAGTTTTTTCAGAGTGCTTTTAACTTGCTTGCAAATGACCCCAAGACCTCCAATGGGGGGGTCAAAGTCGTAGGTGACGATCCCAACTCGCATAGACGTGAAGAATACCACAGGAATCAACACATAAACCGACTATTGACATATTATAATAATATAGTAATATGCTTCCCCTTTGGCATCTCGAACCCCCTCCAAGGTCCGGCTGACGCTCACTGTGTTCCTCTGCACACTCCTGCAGGCAACACCTGTGTCTGCTGATCTCTGGGTAATCTTTCCTCTGAGGCAGGAGGTTATGGAGCTCTCTCAGTGGGTTCCTGAAGCAGGAGACTCTCTTCTGGTGGATCGTGACTCGAATATCGGTTACCTGCTACATGCAAACGGCGGTTTCACTTCTTTTCCCGTGGCAACGGGTCAGCGAAGGATCGTTCGCTATATCGGTAGAACGTACAACGCGACAACGCCTCTTGCATCGTGGAAGGCAATGTCTTCGGAGAAAAAAGGCGATCGCATTACCTTTGGAAAGTCAGGAAGATTCCTGAGGCTCTCGATGGAAGATGATACGACGTTCGAGAGGACCCCCTACGGGATTCATTCACATGCGTACATTCAGACAATGCTTCGTGAGGATGATCGCTACAGAAGCATGGGATGCATCCTCGTCTCCGAGGATGTGCTCGACGTCATTGTGGAGACATTTGAAGTGAACAACGACACGCTGAATGTGAAAACCGCCGCTGGGCTTGGAAACGAATCCATTTCGTATAAGTTTCTCCGTGAGAAAATGGGGATGCTGTAGAGCATTTCTCACGCTATACTTAATGATGGAGAGGTGGCCGAGTGGCTGAAGGCACCACACTGCTAACGTGGCAGACCGCAAGGTCTCGAGGGTTCGAATCCCTCCCTCTCCGCCACCTTCCTCCCATGTGGTACTTCTATACCCTCCAAAGTACCAAAGACAGCAACTGTTTCTACAAAGGATCAACAAATGATCTGCAAAGAATTTGCGAAAGCCTTTTATAGTACTTCATTTTTTCGCTTCATCAGCTTCATACCCTCGAAAATCAGAAACCCAACGAAGCAGGATCCGATGAGTTCTTCGAGCAATAAAAGAGGAATCGGAGAGACGGAGAAGAGAAGCGAAAGCGGTGTCAAAAGGAGCAGTACGTGCACCGACAGCGATGCGAAGATCGCCGCAATGAACCAAGGATTTTCGAGAAGCGAATGACGGAACACACTCCCGGTGGTGCGGGTGGAGATGGCGAGAAGGAGCTGGAAGATGATGGTGGTGGTGAGAGCGACGGTACGCGCCAGCACAAGATCATCCGGATACTGCGACATTGAAAAACTGAACATGCTGAGTGACAAAATCATGTTGAGAAGCCCTGCGGCAATGAGCAAAAACCACTCACCGCTGAAGATCCCGTCCTTCTGTCTGCGAGGCGGTCTATTCATGATTCCCTTCTCGCCGGCGTCTGCGGCAAGTGCAAGTGCCGGGAAGCTGTCGGTCACCAGGTTGATCCAGAGAATATGGAGCGGCAACAGAGGCAGCGGCATGCCGACAAATAATGCGCCGCTTACCGTAAGCACTTCGCCCAGGTTGCTACGCATCAGGAAGATAACGAATTTCTTGATGTTGTCGTAGATGCGTCTGCCTTCGGCGATAGCCGCGACAATCGTTGCATAGTTATCGTCAGTCAGAACCATGGCAGCTGCTTCCCTGGCAACATCGGTTCCCTTCAGTCCCATGCCGACACCGACGTGCGCTTTCTTGAGAGCGGGAGCATCGTTGACTCCGTCTCCGCTCATGGAGACGATCTCACCCGTATCCTGCAATGCCTGAAGGATATCGACCTTGTGCTTGGGCTGGACGCGTGCGAAGACCGAGACGGACCGAAGTGCATGTTTCAGTTGATCCTCGTCCATCGCGTCCATGTCATTCCCGACAAGCACGCCATCCGTATGGATGCCGACATTGGTCGCAACCGAGAGAGCAGTTGCCGGATGATCACCGGTGATCATGATCGTGCGAATGCCTGCTTTCCGCGCGCGTTCGATGGCTTCCTTCACTCCTTTTCGGGGCGGGTCCATCATCGCAAGAAGTCCGAGTCCGTGGAGACCCGAACCTTCATCAGCTGCAACTGCAAGGACGCGAAGTCCGCGCTTGGAAAATTCCTCGCTTTCCCGCAGGAGCGGTGTGCGCTCTCCTTCGGAAAGGAAACGGGCGATCACTTCGGGTGCTCCCTTCCAGAAAACAATCTTGCCTCCTTCGTACTCATGCACCGTGACCATGTACTTTGCTTCGGACGTGAATGGCACCTCTTCAAGCTCAAGCATCAATCGATCAACGTTTTCATTCACCGCGTAATCAAGAAGCGCGATCTCGGTAGGGTCGCCGATGTCCGGCAACTCGGCTCGGTTACAGGAGGCACCGGCGCGAATCAGCATCGACCTGTCGGCACCGGGCAGCATCCATGCATCGGTCACTTTCATCCTGTTTTCGGTCATTGTTCCAGTCTTATCCGCGCAGATGACTGTCACGTTTCCAAGCGTTTCGACTGCATCAAGACGGCGAATGAGCGCGTGTTTTCCGATCATGCGCTGGACGCCGATCGCAAGACACACGGTGACGACGGCAGGAAGTCCCTCCGGAACGGCAGCGACGGCTAGACTGATAGCAGTGAAGAATAACTCCACAGGAGGAAGACCTTTGAGGATACCGATAATGAAAATGAGAACACAGAGTACAAGCACGAGAATTCCGATTCGTTGCCCTGTTCGCTTCAGCTCGAGTTGCAGCGGCGTCGGAGGCGACTTCAGCTCCATCACCATGGAGGTGATCTTGCCGATTTCGCTCATGAGTCCGATACCTGTGACTACGGCCTCTGCAAAGCCTCTCGTGACGAGCGTCCCGGAAAACAGCATGCCGGGGCTGAAGTGAATTCCTTTTTGCAACTGCGCTTCCGCCCGTTTCGAAACGGGAACAGATTCTCCCGTAAGACTGGATTCGTCAACCTCTGCAGAAGATGTTGCAACGACTCGAGCATCCGCACTGATACGGTCACCGGCTTCCACCAGCATGATGTCGCCCGGAAGTAGTTCGCGACCCGGGATCACGACGAGCGTGCCGCTTCTGCGAACTTTCACGTTGGGTGCACTGAGCTTCTTCAGCAGCGCGATGGCATTTTCAGCTCTCCATTCCTGTACGAAACCGAGAGCCGCATTGATGAGAACGATTGCAAGAATGACAGTCGCATTCACCATTTCGTGCTGATCGAGTGATCCCTGGTGCAAGAGAGGAACGAGAATGGACACAGCAGCAGCCCCGAGCAGGATAAAGACCATCACGTCATTGAACTGACCGATCAGCAGTTTCCAAAGAGGCTCTCTGCGTTCTGTGATCTCATTGAAGCCTTCACTTTCCCGAAGGGAAGTTACCTGCTTTCCCGTGAGGCCGGATGGCGAAGCATCCAATTGCTTGAGAAGCGCCAGTCTCTCTGCAGAAGCCATCGACTGAGGGGAAAAAGATGATTTGATCGTATCAGAATTTCTCGCAGTCGGCATCCTGGCTGCTCTACAGTAGCCTGATCGAAGCGACTGCTTCTTGCTGTTGGCTATCAGCATCCTATTGCTATGATAGGGACGGAGAGGTGGCCGAGTGGTCGATGGCGACAGTCTTGAAAACTGTTAATCCCGCAAGGGGTTCGTGGGTTCGAATCCCACCCTCTCCGCCATTCGACTCGGTACTGCAGTGCTTCGCTCATGGTCTCCAACCTTCTTGCATTGTGTTCTATGAAAGAGTCGGAATTATAGACGAAAGTGATATATTGTGTTATTATATTTGCATGAGTCTCGAGAACATAGCAAGAAACACGGTGGACAGAAACATCGTCGATCCAGCCAAAAGGATCTACGGTGCAGTTTCGCGCGAGAAAGCATTCGGCAAACCAGGAGTCCTCGTTGCGGAAACAGTGAAAGAAGGATTGTTTTTGGTACCGAGGAATGCTGCTGCAATTGCAAACTGGACACTAGGGAAAATGTTCATCCTCCTCGGGGGTACGGTGAAATTGGGACTGAAATCCGCAATGCATATTCCTTTACCTCTTCCTGTGGGGATGAATAGCCCGGCAGCACTCAAGGGAAACATCGACGCTTCACTTGAGCAACTCCGCATTAAATTAGGCGGTAGGCCAAAAAAATGGACTTGGGGTCGCACCGCAGAGGTAACGTCTCCGACTGCCACGTTTGAATGACTGGTTGATGAATTGCTTGGAAACAGAGGAGGTGACGCATAGGATTCACTGCGATGGAACTGAACATTAGCAATGCAGCGGTTATCGCGGGTCGCTCCCGCGGCAGGCGCATCGGTACCCCGACGATCAATGTCGATGTGTCGTGTGCTCCGAAAAGCATGCGACACGGCATCTACGCTTGCTTCATTCTGATTCATAGAAAGCAATACAGAGGTGCTATGCACTACGGACCTAGACCTGTTTTCAAGGATACGGAGACTCTTGAGGTGCACGTTCTTGATGCAGTGATCAATCAGCCGCCCAAAACCGTTGATATCATTGTCGTCGGTCGAATACGTGACGTGCGTGATTTTCGCGACGCAGAAGCTCTGCAGAGAGCCATAAGTGAGGATATTGTGCAGACTCGTGCTATGCTGGATGAGTATGAGATCGCTTCTCAAAAAGCTCTTTCCTGAGACGTCGGCTCTTCGCCTTTTCTTCCACAGATTCAAGGCGTTGCTCGCTGCGATTCGCTATGGATTTCCTGCAAAAAGTCTCAGGATCATCGGCATTACGGGAACAGACGGCAAGACGACAACCGTCGGAATGATCGCGCATATGCTCAATGCCTGCGGTATCAAAACTGGAGCTGTTTCGACTGCATTTTTTTCGATCGGAAATGACATCCGCTGGAATGCAACGCAGAAAACGTCCCCTTCTCCTTTCATGGTGCAGAAGTTTCTCCGCGAACTTGTGAATACACATTGCACGCACGCAGTCATCGAGTGCTCGTCGCACGGTTTACTGCAGGGGAGAGTAAATCACACATACCCCACTGTTGCCGCCATCACCAACATTTCTGAGGAACACCTCGACTATCACGGATCCATGGACGAATACATCGCTGCGAAGGCGATTCTCTTCGAAATGCTTCGTGGTAACGGTACGAAAGTTCTTCATTTCTCTGATCGGTCTTTTTCTTCACTTGCGGCTTTGCCATCACAGAACACCATTTTGTACGAGCGAGAGGAGACGAACATCGATTCACGCACGGGACCCGCCCTCAATCTTTGGCTCGAGGAAACGGAGGTGACCGATTCCGGGTCTTCGGGAACGGTCGTCTGGAATCCGAGAGGATCCGTTGTAGAGGAGCGTTTACCTATCGTATTATCACTGAGAGGTGACTTCAACCTCGACAACGCGCTCTGCGCGATCGCTTGCGTTTTTGGCTTACCCGAATCACCTGACTGCTCGAGAGCCGTTGCCTCTTTGTCGTCATTTGCAGGAGTTCCAGGGAGAATGGAACAGATCGACATGGGTCAGAGTTTCTCCGTATTCGTCGATTTCACCGTCACTCCGAAATCGTACGAGGCGACGCTTCACACCCTTCGATCGATCTTGCCTCCCGAGAAACGACTCCTTGTGCTCGCTGGGAGTTGCGGAGACCGTATGAAGCAGAAGCGACCGATGATCGGCAATCTCTGCAGCACGCATGCCGATGTCTCCATCATCACGAATGAAGATCCCTACACCGAGGATCCTGAAGCGATCATCGATGAAATACTCTCTGGTGTTTCGCTAGAGATTCCGATTTTCAGGGGTGCAACAAGCGTTCCCGAACATGTGCCTGAAAAATGTTGCATTCGAATTTCGGATCGACTTGAGTCAATACGAATGCTGCTCAGGATGGCGCACGCTGAGGATATCGTTCTGTTCTGCGGCAAGGGATCGGATACGACGATGATGAGCAACATTGGTCAAATTCCGTGGAACGAGCGGGAGATCGTTAGAATGGAATTAAGAAGGATGCGTCCTTAGAGGTGAATCCACTTCCTTCGCAGGTATAAGGCGAGCCCCAGAGCGAAGAGAGGAATGGTAAGGAGCTGTCCTCTACTGAGGAGGATTCCGTACAGTGAGATGCTTTCGTACGTCTGCTCTCTGAAGAATTCGACTGCGAAGCGCAGAACCGAATAGAGAATGAGAAACAGTGCAGTGGTCTGCCCCACTTTTTTCGCTGCTCCAACGGAGGAACGAAGGTGCAGAAAGCAGACACATGCAAGAAAAAGATTCTTGAGCATCGCATACACCTGGGTAGGATGTCTCGAGCCTTCTACGCCGGGAAAACCCATCGCCCAGGGAAGATTCGTCACGGTGCCGTAGAGCTCTCCGTTGATCAGATTGCCAAGGCGACCGAGTGCCAGACCGATCGCGATCGGAACAATCAGCACATCGAGCAACGCAAAGAAGTGAATGTGATGCCTCCTTGCAAAATAGAAGAGCGCGAAGAACACTCCGATGAAACCGCCATGCGACGACATTCCGCCATGCCAAACTGCAATGATTTCTGCAGGGTGCTCCAAATAGAATGTGCCACCGTAGAAAAATATGTACCCAAGTCTTCCGCCAAGCAGTACCCCGAGAAACACGCTCACAAACAAAGACTCTCTCTGGCGCTCATTCAGTGTGAGCTTTCGGTATTGAAGAAACTTCGGCAGAAGCCAGAGACCGATAAGAAACCCCAGCATGTACATGATTCCGTACCAATGAATTTCAAATTGTCCGAGAGCGAGTGCCACTGAACGCGAAGGAAGAAATTGGATCATGTTGATAAGTATAGTATAAGTTATTCGATCGTATGCGTATTCTCGGAATCGAAACATCGTGCGACGAAACATCTGCAGCCGTTGTCGATCATGGATGCAATGTCCTCAGTTGTGTCATTGGTAGCTCGAAAAAGGATTTCGAGTTTCGCGGTGGTGTCATCCCCGAGGATGCCGCAAGAAAACAGCTTGAGATGATTCTTCCCGTCATCGAGAAGGCTCTCAAGAATGCAAACTGTGATCACACCGAGATCGATGCGATTGCTGTCACAGCCGGTCCGGGGCTCCTCGGCTCACTTTTAGTCGGCACAACGACATCCAGGGCGCTCAGTGCTCTCTGGAAAAAGCCACTCATTCCTGTGCATCACACACTTGGTCATCTCAGTTCAACATGGCTGGAAGCAGAAGGGGTGGATGTCTTTCCGATTCTCACACTGTCTGTCTCCGGGGGGCATAGCGATCTCTGGTATCGAACATCCCACATGACGGGTGCACTCTTGGGCTCGACGCGTGATGATGCCGCGGGAGAGGCATTCGACAAGGGTGCGATGATGCTTGGGCTTCCTTACCCTGGAGGACCGGCACTTGCATCGCTCGCGGATGCCGGAGACGAAGAATCATGCACTTTCCCTCTTCCCCTTTCTCATGAACACAGCATGGATTTCAGTTTCTCCGGTCTTAAAACATCTCTCAAGTATGTACTGAGGGATCTTGGAGACAGGGTCAAGGATGATTCGGTCCGAGCATCCATTGCAGCAAGCTACCAGTTTGCAATCTGTCTTCATCTTCAGTCTTCCGTCGAAAGGGCGCTCAAAAAATTTCCTGAATGCAAGCACATTCACGTCGTCGGCGGTGTTTCCGCGAACCAAAGACTCCGTGTGATGCTCAAGAAACTTGCGGAAGTCCATGGTATAGGCGTTCGGTGGCCGAGTCAGCTTTCCTACTGCACCGACAACGGCGCCATGATTGCGGCTGCAGGATTTTTTCTTATTTCAGAAAAGCCCGAAACGCTGGGTGCCGATTTCAAAACAAGCGCCACACAGAGCCTCAGCCTGTCTAGTAATTGAAAGCGCTGAGTGCGGGAAAGAGTGCACCGAGAATAATTGCCAGAACTCCGGCAATAGCAACGCCGCGTACAAATGAGGAAGTTTTCATTCAATGGTGACGGTAATGGTTGAAGTTTTTTGGCTCTTACGTCCGTCTTTGGTCGTCGCCGTCAGCGTCACCTGATATTTTCCCTCGGCAATGAAGACATGAGTCGGGCTTTTTTGATCGCTCTGCGCGCCGTCGCCGAAATTCCAGAGCATGGATTCAAATTCTCCGGCAGAGCAGGAAGAATCGAAGAAGACGCCCAAAGGTCCCTTTCCGCTCGTTCTACTCGGCATGAAGCAGGCATCGATGATGGGAGCCTTCACCACAAGAGTTTGTGTGCCTGTATACCTCTTGCCTGATGTGGTTTGAACCGTCACTCCGATCGCATATGTTCCGGGCGACTCGTAGAGGTGAGTGATCCGTGATCCGGAAAATTTACTCTCATTGGTTGCATTGCCGTCGCCATAGTCCCAGACGAATCCTGTGATTTCTTCTCCAACGGCAACGAATGTATCTGATGCATCGAATGTCACCGTAGCGGGTGCTGTTGGAGTTGCGGGATCCATCGTGAAACGAACGACAGACTCGGGTGACTTTGCATTGATGATAAGGCGCCTTCGGAAGACATTCTGATCCGGATCGACGGCGATGAGATCAAGGAAATATCGTCCTATGTCGCGATACACTGCATGAAAACTCTTATCGGTTGCGAGCACTTCCGTTGCATTCTGCGCATCCCATGCGAATGAAATGAGCGGCTGTGAGGTGATCGGAGTAATATCGACGACCAGAGGCACCTCACCTTGGATTGCGTTGCCGTTCACTTCGGGACTTCCCTGAAAACTCAAGTCAGGGAGTGAGAGCGGATTGGTGATGCGAACCACTTTCGAAAGTTTTGCAGTCGCCCCACTCTGCGACCTCACGGTGGCATTCACTGTGAATGTGCCGACAGTGGAATAGACGTGGGCAATGCGAAGACCTTCTCCTGTCTTTGCATCCCCGAAATCCCATGAGGCGTTCGCAATCGGCTCCTTCGTTTTCAGAGTGAACACGGCGCCAAACGGAGGTGTCCCCAGGAGTGTTGCTGGCTCCGTGTCGAGCGTGATCGGAAATGGCTGCTCCTGTGGCTTCACGATTTCGATTCTCCGCTGATACGATGTCTGCGTCTGATTGGAAAGTGCAATCGTCACGCTGACGCTGACCGGTCCGAGTCGCCTGTACGTATACGATACTGTTGCATTCGATGTGTCTGTATCAATGGTGCCGTCTCCATCGAAATCCCACTGCGCCTTGACGAGAGTCGGAGCATTGGGGACGTTCTTATTCAGCAGGTGCTCGATGGAGAAGGAAGCGGGTTCATCGACAATTGGATTCGCGGGCTCCAGAAAGAAGCTCTCTCTTGGAACAATAAGCCGAAGACCCACCTGTTTAAAGGAGCCATTGGTCATTGTGACGGTTGCGGCAATCGGATAAATTCCAGATCGGGAAGCGATGAATGTCGCCTGAGAATCAAAGGTTTCCTGATCGAAGATCCCGTCTCCTGTGAAGTCCCACTGGTACTTGAGAGGCACAAGTCCGAGTTTCTCGAAAATGGCAAGACTGTCCTGCATGCCAAACGTCACGGAAACGGGTGCGACCAGCAGTTCTCCGGATGACGGAGACAGAACCTGCAAAAAAAACGTGGGTTCCTTGTTCATCGAGACGAGTGTGAATCCGCTGATCGCGATCACAGGAAGAACTCCCGCCACGAGCCGAAACAAGGCTCCTATTTTGATTCGTGCATTCTTGTTTTTGACCAAAGCGATCCTCATGCAGCCGACAATGCCAAAGAGCGAGCTACAAGCGATGCCGAGGAGAAGAACGAGCATGCCTATGTTTTTCAGTTCCGCATCGCTGCCGTCCTGTCTCGGGAAATGAGACAGGAGATACAGAGCAAACCCGATGTACACGATAGTGGCGAGAATCAGGATGATCCACGCTGCCTTTGCAAAAAGGTGAATTCGTTTCGAGGGATCGGACGAAAACTCCACAGAAAGAGACGGCGGTTCCGCTTTCTGGATGAAATCCTCGGGGGATCGTGACAGTACAATGCCATCGAGCGGAGCCTGCGGTTTCTGATCTTGCATCATTGTTTCATGCAGTATCCACGGAATAGACTGCGGGCGGAAGTGGCTACTCCGCCAAAATCATGTCGAAGATAGCATCGGGGAGAACGCTGCTACCAATTAATGTCGATGCGGAAACCTCGAAAACCGATGACTGATCCAGATGCGCTGACAAAAGAAACTTCGACGATTCCATCTCCGGTACTGCGTCTACAATCTTCCACTCCACATGCAGAAGATCGAATGTCCTTGCATCAATCCGCA
This sequence comes from Candidatus Peribacteria bacterium, assembly GCA_009691405.1. Taxonomy (GTDB): domain Bacteria; phylum Patescibacteriota; class Gracilibacteria; order Peribacterales; family Peribacteraceae; genus SICN01. The sequence goes on from SICN01000006.1 coordinate 31,857, forward strand.
AGATCCCCGATGTATTCGCAGCACCCAAGCCAGAAAATTCCGTGGGAATGTTCACAGAGAGAATGTAAACGTACGAGACGGCCGAGGTTCGTTGCAGTCTTGAAGAATTGATGCGAATTGCATCGGAGTATGCATCAATCGCCGACGATTCGGGAACCGATGATGGTGTTCCCTCTCCCGATGAAAGAAAAATGGTTTTTTGGATGCTTATTCCGCGTTTCATTGTCGTACCCGTGAAGTGAAGAAACCATGCCTGCTTGATAGGAAGAACAGAACCGCTGAACGAGAAATTTGCAGAGTGCTCACTGCCGTTCTTTAGCAGAACAAGCGAGCCTGTTCCTCGCAGCGCGAATCCTTCGCTCGTCATACTGCGAATGATCGCGCGTTTCAACACTTCTTCCGGAGGAAATTTCTGCGGCGGTACCATGCTGCACGCTGTCAGCAAAAAAATGCAGGAAAGCAATGTGAGAATTCTCATCTCTCGCGGTACGGAGAAGCTGCGATATCAGACGGCTCTTCGATGATGAAGCTGACAGTCTTACTCTGTGAACCCCTTACTTCAGCCTTCAGATTGAGGACGATTGTCTGTCCTGCGTGAAGAATGAACATCGGGCTGAAATCAAGTGTGATGGTATACCCGCGCATCCTTGGAGCCAGGCGCGTCAGTACGGTGCCGGAAAGCTTCTGGAGTGAGAACCACTGCAAATCCATATCGCGAGCACGACCATCATTCGTGAATGTTATTCGCTTAAGAAGCTGCGCACTCTTCACATCGGCGGTAAGCTGCAGCCTCGCAACAGTTTCAATTCTTCCGTACCGAATGGGGCCGGAGATCGTCAGCAGTCTCGCAGTCAGTTTCCCTGCGGTCACCGGTAACGCCACCACCGTTTTTTTGTCGTCACCGGACGACAAAACAGTTTCCTTTGCCGTGGACATAATGCCATGAAGCCCTGATAGAGCGATACCGTGTTCGGATGCAACGGTTGCATCTTGGCTCATATCGGCGAAGATCGTCAGGGACGTCGCACTGCATTTCGGAATGACGTGGGAGCGAAACCTCAGTATTGCCGTTTTACCACTGCGATCGAATTGCGCGGAGCGTGTCACTCGGGTGTAGCCGTCCACTGCGTACACGGAAGTGATGTCATCCGCACTTCCAAGACCTGTGTGTCGAAGTTCGAGCGATTGTATTTTGATGTCGCTTTCGCAAGAAGCTGAGAGATTCAGCACCAGAAAAGGAACACGCGTTGCTCCCCGTGCAACAGATCCGAGCTGAAGCTCGTCCTCGACTGCAATCGTCAGCTGTCCGCTTCCGCTCGCTTCGTACCGAGTCGCAGTCTGCAATGCAGTCGCTGCTGGCTCAGACGGGTGCATGAAATCCAACAACATGAGTGCGACCATTACCGAGGGCAGGATATTCATGGTTCGATTGTATCACCATCTCCCCGATGCTCCCCCACCCCCAAACCCTCCTCCTCCAAATCCACCGAAACCTCCTCTGCCACCTCCAAATCCCCCTCCACCCGGTCCCCAACCTCCCCCAGCCCACCAACTCGTCCTGCCGCGAGAGTGAAAATTTTTCGACACGACGAAGTCAAGAAAGAGCCCGAGCGGAATCAAGATCGGAATAAGCAGCCACCATCCGAGAAGCAAGACCCCGATCACTCCGCCGATTCCTCCGAACACCCCGCCGAGCCACCACGATTTAGTTCTTCCAAGAACGGAGACCAGCCACTGGAAGAAAAAAAGTGCGAAGAGAAAGATAATCCCCGGCACCGGGCTGTCCTCAGGCTTCTCGTACCGCTCAGCGGTGTACTCGCCTCCGATGTGTCTCTCGAGGGACACGACCGCAGCGCCAATGCCTGCCGCGTAGTCGCCATTGCGAAAGTTGGGGACGAGGTCGGTATCGATGATACCTTTTGCAACAATGTCCGGCACGGCACCCTCAAGACCGTACCCGACATCAAATCTCACCTCTCGTCCTCCGTAATCGATGAGCAGGAGAATGCCGTTGTCTTTTCCCTCGGAGCCGATCTTCCACTTGCGACCGATCTCGAGACCCACTTCCTCAATCGATCTTCCCTCGAGATTCGGAAGAATGACAATCGCTATTTCATTGGTGGTTCGATTTTTGTAATCGAAAAGTGTTGCTTCGAGTGTCGACTTCTCCGCAGCGCTCAGAATAGCCGCTGTGTCGGTGACATATCCATTATTGATCGGCACGACGAGTGCCGCTCTGGCGCTTTGATCGTGCGCAAAAAAAACGCAGGCAAACAACAGGAGAAAGAGTCCACCCTTGCCTGCGCGTGAAGAGAAAACGCTCATTGAAGAGGAGACTATTTCGTAAAGTCAACGGATGGCGCTTTTTCGGCCTCGGGGTCCGCATCGAAGGTCGCTTCGGGAAGGAAGCCGAAGAGCTTCGCTGCGAGAAGGCCCGGGAATCTGCGTGTGCGAACGTTGTAGGCGATAACCGCTTCGTTGTAATCCTTGCGGGCAACGGCAACTCTGTTTTCTGTTCCCTCCAACTGTGTCATAAGATCACGGAACGCCTGGGTAGCTTGCAATTGAGGATAGGCTTCCACGGTCACAAGCAGGCGAGAGAGAGCCGAGTCGAACTGCGAAGCCGCCTGTATCTGTCCAGTTCTATCTGCAATCGATTTGCTCTGCGACCATGCGCTTCTGGCCTCGGTCACGGCACGAAAGGTTTCCTGCTCAAAGTTTGCGGCACCCTTCACCGTCGAGACGAGATTCGGGATGAGATCAAGCCTCCTTTGGTACTGCGTTTCCACCTGCGCCCATCCGTTCTCCACGAATCCCTTCGACGACACAAAGCCGTTGTAGCTCGATATGAGCCATAGAATAACGACAGCAATGCCACCGATGAGAAACCAGAACGCGGGAATTTTTCGCATAGAAATGAGAATGGAGAATAGAACTTTGGAATTCTATCAGAAACTAATGCATATGCTAGAATTCATTCATGAAAAATACAGTTCAGCCGCTTGTTTTTATTCTGCTTGTGGCTATTGCTGTTTCTTCGTCGGCAGTGTCGCTCCGGTCTTCACCCTCCTCTTCATCCAGACCTGTTTTTCGCTTTCCCGATCGCGAGGCGAGTGCGCAATCTTCTGCCGTTGCCCAAAGTACGACTTCTCTGCCCTCAATCAAACGTGCTCTTACGAAGGACCAGATCCAGCAGTCCGCCAAAAGGAAAAAGCAGCACGAGGACCTCCTGAAGAAGCTGAAAGCAATTCTCGATAGGGCCAAGAAATACCAAAGCAGCCAGAGCTCGCAGGTGAGGGCACCATAGCCCTTTAACCCCTGAGGTTATTGATCGGAAGGCTTGCAACCATGACAACAGTGACAAGAGCAATAAGTGCCATATGAGCCACAAGAAGCCTGAGAGAGATGCCTTTGGAGATGCGAAAAGTGGAGTTCATAATTTTGGGGGAGCGGAATTGTAAAGCCACCTTTTCTTTTGTCCAGAAAATCGAACAAATAATGTGTTCAATAAAGCCTCTTTTGCTCGAATGTCATTCCTTCGGTACGATAAAAAAAGACGTCGGGACGTAGCTCAGTTGGTAGAGCGCGTGGTTCGGGACCACGAGGCCGGAGGTTCGAGTCCTCTCGTTCCGACCATATTCATTCACCACATGCTTCTTCAATGACCACAGGAGGCTTCCTCTACATGCTGAAGAGTCACAGTGACAGCTCTTTTTATTTTGGTTCCACGAGTGATATCAATCGTCGTCTTGCGCAACACAATAATGGAGAATCATCGTCGACTCGTACAAAACGGCCGTGGGTATTAGTATTTGTAATGAAATTCGATCAGGTTGCTCAGGCAAGAAAAATCGAACAGACTCTCAAGGCACAGAAACAGAAAATAACACCCCCACGTTTACTCCTCGCCATTGCCGATTACCTACGTCGAGCAGAAGAGTAAAGCGCCCCGCGGAGCGGGGAGGCCGGAGGTTCGAGTCCTCTCGTTCCGACCAACCTTCGCAGAAGGTTGTCCGCCGAAGCCCGCAGCGAAGGTGGACATCACTTCAATTAACAACATCTACGTCCTTCTGCTTCGGCTGGCAGGCAATTCAATATCCTACTTCACCTCCTTCAGCGTGCCCTGCGCAACGAGGACTTTCCCGAGGTAGATGCTTACAGCATTGTAGCCCTTCACATCGGTTTGGGTTGTGAGCTCGACTGAATGACGGGTGTCCCCGAGAATGCTCTCGAGAATTCCCACTTCCATCGTCACATTCGTCGAAGTATTTCGAAGCATTACTGAGTAATTCGTCTTCTCCGGTGCCTTCAGGATATTCACATTCACCGTCACCACCGAGGAACCGTCCTTAAACCTGCGAAGGTAACCGATACCATTGGCCTTCGCGGGAGCGACACCCGAGACTGCGCCGTACGAGAAAAATGTCTGTGCCCCATGAACAGGATCCACAGGATCATCTCCTTTCTGAATGACCTGATTGTATTTCTTTGCTTTATCGACTGCAGCAGGATCGACCGTATCGCTTTTGCCGCATGCGGAGACAAGAAGAGCTGCAGTGAGGAGAAAGAGTGAAAGTTTTTTCATGGAGAATTGGTGGAACGATCCCATTGTAGCACAACCGATCACCAGAGAAGCCCCCTCGGTCTTGCGTTCAGTCTCGAACGCTCGAGTAATGCATGTTCCATGCTGCGATCCGACAGTTGCGTATAGAGAGCTGCATCTGCAGGGTAGATGGATGCAAAGAGTGCACAGAGCTTCACAAGTTCCTCGACATTCGACGAAAGATCGATGAAATGAGTGTTCTCTTCGATCGCGAGACCGAAATCATTCAGAAGGTTTTCGAACTCGTTTCGTCGTGCATCGAGTGCCTTCCTGTCTGCCTGCAGCAATTCGACGAGTACGCGGGTAATTCCCAGGTCGTTGTAACGACCATACTCGTACGCTTGAGCGAACGCTCGCAGAGCCTTTTCTCGATCATTTTGCCTGATGAGGAGGTCTCCCTGCAGTTTCCAAACTCGATAATCCTGTCGGTTTAATGCCATCCCACGACCGATTGCCGCCTGCGCTCCGGAAAAGTCACCGCCTGCAATGAGCATTCTTCCCCGACTGAGCCAGCCATCCCTCGGAAAGAGAGAGTTCGTCGTGCGAGAATAAAGCAAAAGAGATTCGGAAAACATTCCCGATCTTTCCGCTCTGCGAGCGAAGAAACTGATGAAGAGATAGCGAGCCTCGATTGCGCTCACGACGAGTAGGCAGAGAGCGAGAAGAGACGCAGTACTTTGCTTCCATGGGAATGCCCCTTTGGGAATTTCAGTGCGTCGAACTAGCAAGCCCAGCGAGATCCAGAGAGGGGCGCTGATGCCAACGAACTGCAGATTGTAATCGATGAGATTATGAAGAAGCACTCCGAGTACGGATGTAAGGAGAAGGAATGCCAGGATGCTGTCTTCGCTTCTGCTGGTTTCAAGCGCACTCTTCAAGCCGGAGTAGAAACACCATACGACAATGAGAAGGAAGAGTAGCGATGCCGTGACTCCCCTCTCCATCGCAAGCTTCAAAAACACATTGTGTGCGTGATCGGAAGTTGCGAGCACATCGCGCTGCACGTGCGGTTGGAGGAAGCGAAAACTGTACGGACCATGCCCGAACAGAGGTTTCTCAAGAGCAAACAGCAATGATTGTTCGAAAAATTGACGACGCTCGGATACGGAAGATTTTCCTTCACTCGCGGTGAATGTCGCCTTCTGCATCACGGACTCTATGGAATTGAAGCGAGAACGAAGTTCGTTGATCAGAAGAAAGAACATAACTGACGCGAGAAAAACCGCCGCAAATTTTCGAAATACGGATCCGAAAGAGAAAACGAATCGTCTCCTGCAGCAGAGGAGAAGTGCTGATAGAAAGCCGATCTGCAGAAAAAGCACGATGATTGCGCCTCGTGAGTAACTGAGGAGCAGACACCCAATCACAAGACCCATCACGAATACTTTTGCGACCGGAGCCTCTGTCTTCAGTTTCCTTCCATACAGACACCAGAGCACCATTGGCCAGGAAAAAAGCAGAAACTCCGCCCATGCATTGGGCCAGTAGTCGGTGTTGAAACGGAAATCGAAAAATGTTCCGACGAAACGGCTCACGGGTTGCAATGCGTAGACCGCAACACCGATGGTGCAAGCAACGAGTGTTGCAACGGAAAGAATGCGTGCAAATCGGGACGAGAATTTTTGTACATCAGAAACGTGAATACAGAGGGCGAAATCAAAAAGGAGAAACAGAGATGCAGCCTGCATCATCTCGTCGAAGCCGTAATTTTTTGCCGTAGAAAACCAGAAACTGACCGCAGTCCATAGAACGAAACTCAAACCTAGCAGCCAGAGTGTTGTCGGAGGTGAAGATTTCTCCGAGCGCGGAATGCATGCGGCATCGGCAAGTGTGACAAAGCACGCGACCACTGCAAGCATCCATGTCGCATCGAGCGCCTTGCCTCCCTTCCAAAGAACGGAGAATGTTAGGAGGAAAAAAAGAAGCCAATTGAGCGTGGAGCGGCAGAGACCGAAACGCATGAAAAGATCATACCACTCCCGACGAGGTATACTTGGTGCATGCAACTGAATCCCCTGACTCCCGACGAAGAGCATATTATCCTCTACAAAGGAACCGAGGCACCGTTTTCCGGTGAGTATGACGCGGAATCCAGAGACGGAACGTACATTTGCAGACGTTGCGATGCAAAGCTCTATACCTCAGACAGCAAGTTCCACTCCGGGTGCGGCTGGCCGAGCTTCGATCAGGAAATTTCAGGTGCCGTGAAGCGTATTCCCGACGCAGACGGCAGGCGCATTGAGATACAGTGCACGAATTGCTCAGGTCATCTCGGTCACGTTTTTGAAGGCGAGCAACTGACAGCAAAGAACACGCGTCACTGCGTGAATTCACTGTCGATGAAGTTTGTGCCGAAGGCGTGATTCATCTTTGATGCCCGCGGAATTGAGGCTAGGATGTCCGCGTTCCTTTCACCACCGTGCCGATGTGGCGGAATTGGTAGACGCGCACGCTTCAGGAGCGTGTGAGAGCAATCTTGTGCGAGTTCGAGTCTCGCCATCGGCACCATAAGAGAGTGGCCTTCTCGCGGATGCCGCTTTCGACTTGCTCCAAGCAACATTCCAGCGGTTCGAGTGATCCAAACTCTGCCTCAAGCCGGTCCTTCCCATCTGAAAAGATGCTATATGGCTCTTCGAAGCGGAAAGTGAGCACTCCGTCACGCAGTTCGAACCGCTGACCGAGCCTGTGCAATATCATGAGACGCTCATCACGCAGGCCTTTGGCGAAACGTGTCTTCACTGCATCTGTGAACTTGATGTCGGCGGCCAAGTCGTCGGTCTCCTCTTTCACTGACTGATCGAAATCGTTGATGAGTTGTTTTGATCGCTCACGCTCTTTTTGCAGCCTTCGAAAGCTCTTGCAGGTTTCTCCTCTCCTCTGGAGTGAGAAGTTGTGTCCTAGCCGTCGGAGTGAGCGAAGAGTCATCGGAGTGAATCGGAGCATCGGGGATGCTCGAAGCGGAAGTCGTCTGATGCTCTGGCATGCGCACAGTATTTCACCTTTCTGATCTCTTGCGATTATTTCGCAAACGATAGGCAAAATCTTGGCTATCGTATAAGAAAATAATAAAACAGTAGAAGACTCTTGACGATCAAAAATTATCACTCTACACTCTCGACTGCTAATTCGTTGTGCTGTCATTGCACTCGAATCATTTGTCATCTCTTCCCCATTCCTTCTTATGCCCAAAGACACACGCAAGGTCGAAGAACTCGCAACGACGATCGAGCCTCTCGGCGACCGAGTGATCATTCATCCGCTCGAGAAGGAGCAGGTGAGCTCCTCCGGGATCGTCATTCCCGAGACCAGTAATAAAGAGAAACCACAGGAAGGAGTCGTGATCGCTCTTGGAAAGGGCGGCATCATGAATGACAAAGGCGTTCTCTGTCCGGATCCGAACAAGTACCTGAAGCTTGGCGACATCGTTCTCTTCGGTCGCTATGCAGGTGATGATCTCAAAGTAAAATCGAAGTCAGGCAAAGATGTCGAACTGAAAGTTCTGCATCTGGATTCTGTCCTTGGTATCGTCCGATCGTAATCAGGTTCGCAGGCCTTTGACCTGCACTATTATTTTTTCTTCCCATTCACGCTTATGTCTTCCAAAATTCTCTCCTTCGGAGACGACGCTCGCCACAAGATTGTGCACGGCATCAAGAAGCTTGCAGATGCAGTCCGAGTGACCATGGGTCCAAACGGCCGCAATGCACTCATCAGCAAAAGCTACGGCGCACCGACGGTTACGAAAGACGGTGTCACCGTCGCAAAAGAAATCGAGCTCGAGGATCCATGGGAAAATATGGGTGCACAGTTGGTGAAAGAAGCAGCAACGAAAACGAATGATGCAGCAGGCGATGGAACGACGACTGCGACGGTTCTTGCCGAAGGACTCATCTCAGAGGGGCTCAAGTTTCTCACCGCCGGTGCCAATGCCATTTCGATGAAGAACGGAATCATGAAGGCTGTTGAAGCGGTTGTTGCCGATCTCGACAAACAGAAAAAGACGATCTCGACGAAAGAGGAGTACGCAGCGGTTGCAACGATCTCTGCTCAAGACCCTCAGGTTGGTCGCATTATTTCCGAAGTGATGGAAGAAGTAGGATCGGATGGTGTCGTCACGGTCGAAGCAGGCCAGACGATGGGTCTTGAGAAAGAGTATGTCGAAGGCATGCAGTTCGATTCGGGTTACATTTCTCCGTACTTCGTGACGGATGCTGCCAGAATGGAAGCGATCTTTAAGAATGTGTACATCCTGATCACCGACAAGAAAATCGCATCGATTCAGGAGATTCTTCCCGTGCTCGAGGCACTCGCACAGAAGGGTCGCAAAGAGATCGTGATCATCGCCGAGAACGTCGAGGGCGAGGCACTCGCCACTCTCGTCGTCAATAAAATCCGTGGAACATTCACAGCAATCGCTGTGAAGGCTCCTGCATTCGGTGATCGTCGAAAGGAAATCCTGAAGGACATTGCGATTCTTACAGGAGGCCGCGTAATCAGCGAGGAAGTCGGTCTGAAGCTCGAGAACACGAAACTCGAGGATTTGGGTCAGGCAGGAAAGATCGTCGTGACGAAAGACAATACATTGATTGTCGATGGCGCCGGAAGCAAGAAAGATATCGAGGCGAGAGTGAATGAGATCAAGGCGAACATCGAGAACACGAAGAGCGACTTCGACCGCGAGAAGTTGCAGGAGCGCATGGCGAAGCTTTCAGGAGGTGTCGCCGTCATCAAAGTCGGTGCAGCAACCGAAGTCGAGCAGAAGGAACTCCAGCACCGAGTCGAAGATGCTCTTTCTGCTACTCGCGCTGCAGCAGAAGAAGGCATCGTTGCCGGTGGAGGCGCAGCACTCATCCATGCTCTCAAGTCCGTTGAGAAACTGAAGGGCGCAAATGAAGATGAGCAAATCGGTATCGACATCGTCCGCATGGCACTCCCCTATCCTCTCAAGAACATTGCATCGAATGCCGGGCTCGAGGGCTCGGTGATCGTCGAGCACGTCAAACAGTCGAAAGAGAGCAAGATGGGTTACAACGTGACGACGGAGAAAGTCGAGGACCTCATCAACTCGGGCATCATCGATCCGAAGAAAGTCACGCGGTCAGCACTCCAGAATGCAGCATCTGTTGCCGCGATGTTCCTCACGATCGAAGTCGCGATTGTCGATGCTCCGAAGAAAGAATCCGCCTCTATGCCGCAGATGCCGGGAGGTATGGGCGGAGGAATGGGAGATTTCTAATCGCATCTCACCCCCCGCTTTGCGGGGGGTTTTTGTTTTCCCCGAAATTGTATGGATACTTCAGAAATCCAAAAGAAGTGCGAGGAGTTTCTCGCAAGCACCGGTCTCCCCGGCTTCATCGTTCTCGGCTTCCAGACCGAACTGGATAAAACGCAAATGGTGTATTCACTCAAGAATATGCCTCTCAAGGGTGTTGTGAAGGGTCTCACTCATACGTTGAATGATTTGGTGGGGAGGATATAAAAGTTCTATACTCTACTCCATGAAAGGAAAGTTCATCGTCCTCGAAGGCCCAGACGGTTCCGGTACAACGACACAAAGTAAACTCCTTGCGGAGAGACTGGTCAGTGAAGGACATGATGTCGTGCTCACGGCAGAACCGACAGACAGCTCGATCGGAAAATTTATTCGTGAGCAACTCAAGCTCAAAACAATTCCATCTGCCTCAGCACTCCAGCTTCTCTTCTGCGCGGATCGTGCCGCGCATATCGAAACTGTCGTGAAGCCAGCACTCAAGGCGGGAAAGATCGTGATCTCCGATCGCTACGTCATTTCGACTCTTGTGTACGGAGAAGCACTCGGGCTTGATCCGGACTGGCTTCTTCGAGTGAATACGCCATTTCTCGAGCCGGACGTGATGATGATCGCACTGCCGTCGTTTCCGGTCTGTATGGAGAGACTGAAGAAGCGCAGTCAGCTGGATGTCTTCGAAAACGCGAAGTTCATGCGAAAAGTTCACGATTTGTATGACCGTGCCATTCACGATGACCAGAGCATTCGTCACATCGATACGGAGAAATCTGTCGAGGCTGTGGCAAAAGAAGTGTACGAAGCGGCGATGGGACGATGAAATGAATTTGATTTTTGGATAGGGAAAGAGGAGACTCTTTTGTAGTTCTCTCCAATTGCTTTTATGAAAAAGACCCTAAAGAAAGAACTCTCTATTCTCACCGGTATCGTCCTTGTTTCTGTGCTTGTCCTCAGTATCGGACAGCAGCTTGGTTTTGATCCATTTTCAGGAGCTCATCTGAAAGGATTCATAGGGTCAATGCCATCGATGCCTCCTCCCCCACCCCCTCCAGCTCCACCACCTGCACCCCCCCCTCCACCTTCTTCTGAACCCCCCAAGAAGAATTGCTGCTACGAACCTACTATTAATACTTGTACCGCAGATAATGGAGCTACAGTGGGAACAGTGACAAAGGCTGAATGTGATGGGGGCACTCCGAACAACTGTTGGGGCGACTCGTGCACTACTCTCCGTGCCAATTCCGCCTGTGATTGTCCCATGCCAACAGGGGCTTGCTGTGTCGATACCGGATCGGCCAAATATTGTTATGAACCAAAAACACAGTCGCAGTGTGGCGCAGGGAGACTTTGGATAAAAGATATTACGTGTGCAGAAGCTGCTAGTGCTCCAACGGTTCCTGGATGTCCCGGTCCAGGGGAATGTTCGGACACATCGTCATCACCGCCTGGAGCAGCTCAGACTGCATGTTCAGCAAAACCTATTGCTTGGACTGTATCTTCTTTTAACACCGCTCTTATGAACGCAGCCTCGAGTTCAGCACAGGACCTCTGCGCCGCATCCGCGCACTCTCTTGCTCCAGGGTGCGGTTCCGGCTGCGCCAACGGCAGCGGTGCTCCCACCTTTGGGGTCACAGGTTCGGCGGCCGCAAGTTCAAATACTGTCAGCACCACCGACTGTCCCACGAATCAGAAAAGAGGCAAATGGGCTGGTAAATGCATCGTGACACGTGATTGCGTAGTCGCTCCTTGAGCCTGTTCTCGAATCCTCACGAAAAGCGCTACAATGTGCTCATGCCACATCTCCTCCTCTCCGGTAGACCTGTCGCAGACGCACTGCTTGAGAGCTTGAAAGCGGACATCAAAAAACTTGATCCAAAACTTGTAGTCGTGCAAGTCGGCGACGATCCGGCGAGCGCAAGTTACATTAAGCAGAAGCTCAAGAGCTGTGAGAGTGTTGGGCTTCGGCACGAGCACAAGCATCTTAATGAGAAGACGACGCTTGATGAATTGATGAGCATGATCGGAGAGTTGAATGCGGATGAAGACGTTACGGGCTTCATCGTACAGTTGCCTCTGCCGAAAGCTTTGCAATCACATGTTCCCGAAGTGATTCGTGCGATCGATCCGAAGAAAGACATCGATGGATTCGGTGCGTATAACATTGGAAAAATGTTTTTATCAGTGGAGTTTGAGCACCTGCCACCGGCAACGCCGTCTGGGGTGATCGAGATGCTAAAATTTTATAAGATTCCGATAGAGGGAAAACACGCTGTGATTGTCGGTCGAAGCAATATCGTCGGGAAGCCGCTTGCAATCATGCTCTTAAACAGGGGCGCGACGGTAACGGTCTGTAACAGTAAAACGAAAAATTTGGCTGAGATCACAAGGCAGGCTGATATTCTCTGCAGCGCGGTAGGATCGCCGAAGATGATTACGAAAGATATGGTCAAAGCAGGCGCTGTCGTTATCGATATCGGTGTATCGAGAGTCGACGGCAAACTTTGTGGTGATGTCGATTTCGATGCAGTCTCGGAAGTGGCATCTGCGATCACTCCTGTTCCGGGTGGAGTAGGACCGATGACGGTCGCGAGTTTGATTCGGAATTGCGTGACAGCAAAGAAACGACAGATGAGTGCCGAATGACCCCCAAGCTACAGCATCATCGTCGCAATACCGAAGTAAATCACAATGCTCATCGCATCCTGAAGAATCGTTGCAATGGGCCCACTTGCATCCGCAGGATCAAGTGCAAGTTTGCTAAAGGCGTAGGGAATGATGATTCCTGTGACGAGCGAAGAACAGATCGAAGCAAAGAGAGAGACGCCAAGCACGGCAGCGACGAACCAATTGTCAGATAGTATTCCATAGGAGAGCAGCAGCAATGAAGACAGCGAAACGGCAATTGCAATCACAATTGCTGAATTTCGCAGCAGATAGGGTTGGATAGGAAGCTTCTGCTCCGTGGCAAGATCTCGAATAATGTATGTTTCCATCTGTGTTCCGACAGCACTACTCATGTAGACAATAAGCGGAATGAATGACGCAAGAATGAGATTTTCCTCGAGCGTTGCGCCAAAAAAGCCTATGACTTTTGCGACAAGCAGTCCTCCTCCGAGCCCGATTAGAAGCCATGGAATACGATGCCGGAATGATGCGAAAAGCGTAAGCGTCAGCACGCTACCATGCAGCGCATCCGGATGACGAATACCCGCTCTCCTGAGGGAGTCTTCGTGCATTTCCTTATGAAGAATTCTAAGAATCGAATCAGAAGTTATTTCTCCGAGAAATACTCCTTTGTGGCTTACCACAGGGATCGCCTTGATCGTATACTTCAGAGCCAAATACGCTGCTCGCTCCTGATGGGTCGAGGGATGAACGAACACAAGGTCATTCTTCGTACAGACATCTCCCGCCCTTACGTCCAAATCAGTCCGAAAAAGTTCTCGAACTGAAAGAACGCCAAGAAGCCTTCTTCCGGAGTCCAGAACGTACACGTAATTGATCGTCTTGAAGTCGTTTCCAGACCTATGAAGCATGTCGTGAATCTGCCTGAGCGTTTCGTGCTCGCCTGCAATAGGCACCCGAGAAGTCATGCAGTGCTGTGCGCTGTCTTTTGGAGGAGAGTGTACATGCATTTGCTGCACTCTAGCATGAAAGAGAGTCATCACTCATCCAACGCGTACAAATCTCTGCTCATCAGATAACGAAAGCAATGGACTACTTCCTCCGCCGCCCTGCTTGCGTGCTCTTCTGATTTTGGTGCATTACATTTTCTTCCCCCTCTTTCTGTCGATTGCATTCAGAAGTTTCTTTCGGAGTCGGATACTTGTGGGAGTCACTTCCACAAGCTCGTCATCTTGGATGTACTCGAGAGCCATATCCAAAGTCATAATGCGAGGCGGAATGAGGCGAATAGCCTCATCTGCACCAGAACTGCGCATGTTACTGAGCTTCTTCTCTTTCCCAACGTTCACCTCGATATCCTGACCATTTGGAGATTCTCCGACGATCATTCCTTCGTAGACAGGAACACCCGAGCCGATGAAGAACGATCCGCGCTCCTGGAGCTGCCAAATGGCATAGGCAACAGACTGTCCGGTGACACCTGAAATGATGGATCCTGTGCTACGACCGGGCATATCCCCGGCATACGGACCGAATTTGTGGAATGCGTGGGTGAGAATGCCATCGCCTCTTGTATCGATGATGAATTCGTTTCGAAAGCCAAGTAAACCCCGTGTGGGGATTTCGTACGTGAGGCGAGCGATGCCGTTCTTTGTCTCCATGTTCTGCATGAGTCCCTTCCTGCGTCCGAGTTTTTCGATGACACCACCTGCATACGACTCGGGGACATCGATGTACGCGATCTCAAACGGTTCCATCTCGATGTCATTCTCTTTGTGCATGATCACTTCCGGTCTCGAAACTGCAAGCTCGAAGCCTTCTCTGCGCATCGATTCGATGAGAACGCCAAGGTGCATTTCGCCTCTTCCCGAGACTCTGAATGCATCGGTTCTCTCGCCAAAGTCGATCTTCAGTCCGACGTTTGTTTCGAGCTCTTTCTCAAGTCGCTCACGAATGTGACGCGTGGTCACAAGTTTGCCTTCTTTACCGGCAAACGGAGAATCGTTGACCATAAAATCCATCGCAACAGTGGGCGGATCGATCGTGATGGCGGCAAGCGGTTCGGTTGCAAGATCTGCGACCACGGTGTCTCCGACATAAATTTCCGGAAGTCCCGCAAGGGTCACCACATCACCGGCGACCGCTTCATCCACTTCGGCCTGACCGATGCCCTTGTACACGAGAATCTTCGTGATACGACCCTGCATACTGACGCCATCGGGCTTCTTCACGAAGACAGGCTGATTTTTACTGACTGTTCCCTCGTAAATTCGACCGACGGCGAGACGACCTGCATACGAATCGTAGGCAAGGTTTACCGGCTGAAATCGGAGAGACTTCGTCGCATCATTCACTCCAGGCTTCACATGTTCGAGAATCATCTCGAAGAGCGGGGTGAGGTCTTTTGACTCATCGGTGAACTTTTTTTTCGCCACACCCTCTCTGCCGATTGCGTACACGTAGGGAAAGTCGAGCTGCGCATCGGTTGCTCCAAGTTGTACGAACAGGTCGAAGACAAGGCTGAGCGCTCGCTCGGGGTCGGCTCCGGGTCTGTCGATTTTATTCAAAATGACAATCGGCTTGATGCCGATTTCAAGAGACTTTTTGAGCACAAATCGAGTCTGCGGCATGGGGCCATCGAACGAGTCGACGAGCAGACACACGCAGTCACACATCTTGAGAACACGTTCGACTTCGGAGCCGAAGTCCGCATGACCGGGTGTATCGACGATATTGATCTTCGTATTCTTGTACAGAATCGAACAGTTTTTGGCGTAGATCGTGATGCCGCGTTCCTTCTCCTGATCATTGCTGTCCATCACGCGCTCAGCCACCTGCTCATGATCGTTGAATGCACCTCCCTGACGAAGAATTTGGTCAACGAGCGTTGTTTTGCCGTGGTCGATATGCGCGATGATGGCAATGGTCCGGAATTCCATAAAGATTGAAAGACGATCTAGTGTAGCGGAAAAAGAAGTTTCTCACAATGCTTGATCCTGCAGTCAATTCTCTGCACGACCTTGCGAACATTCGGGTCATCTGTACAATACATTCATGGTAGGTTCTTGCTGCCTTCCATCGGCGTCTTCGTTTACTGCGGAGACGTGCCATTTTTGGATTTCCAATTATCAATTATCAATTATCAATTTTTAGATGTGTGGAATTATCGCCGTTTCCGGCTTTCGAGACGTTATCCAGGATCTGTATGACGGACTCATCGTGCTCCAGCACCGGGGGCAGGATGCAGCAGGAATTGTGACCTACGAAAAGCAGTTCCATCTGAAGAAGTCGACTGGGATGGTCAGTGAAGTGTTCCATGCGAGTTCACTCCAAAGACTCAAGGGTCCGATGGGCATCGGTCATGTTCGCTATCCGACCGCAGGATGCAGCAGCGAGTTCGAGGCGCAGCCGTTCTTCGTCAATTCCCCGTTCGGCATGGCACTTGCCCATAACGGCAATCTCACAAACGCGACGCAGCTTGCACAGGAGATCAAGCAGCAAGATTTTAGGCATTTGAATACGAATTCGGATTCCGAAGTGCTCCTGAATGTTTTCTCCCTGGCCCTCAGAAAGCAGCGGCCGAAAAAGCTCACACCCGAACATATTTTCCGTTCGGTGAAGACCGTGTTCCGCCGCTGCAAGGGCGCGTACTCGGTGGTCTCGCTGATCGGCGGACATGGCATTGTCGCCTTCAGAGATCCGCATGGCATTCGACCTCTCCAGCTCGGTCGGAGACGCTACGGCATGAAGTACGAATACATGGTTGCTTCTGAGAATACCGTGTTCAAGGCTCTCGACTTCGAATTTGTCCGGGACATTGCTCCCGGCGAAGTGATCTACGTGGACAATCAAAATCGTCTGCATTCGAGAGTAGTGAAGAAGGGTCAGCTGAATCCCTGCCTCTTCGAATGGGTGTACCTCGCTGCACCCGATTCAACTATCGATGGAGTGAACGTCTACAAAGCTCGCGTTCGCATGGGCGAGGCTCTCGCAAAGCAGATCAAAGCCGCCGGCATCCACATCGACTCCGTGATTCCGATTCCGGATACAGGACGACCTGCGGCTGCCGGACTCGCAGACAAGCTGAAGGTCCGTTACCGAGAAGGCTTCGTGAAAAACAGGTATATCGGCCGCACGTTCATCATGCCCGGTCAGGAAATGCGCAAGAGAAGCCTTAACTTCAAACTGCATCCGATCGATCTGGAATTCAAGAACAACTGCGTTCTTTTGGTCGACGATTCGATCGTGCGCGGCAATACGAGCAAGAAGATCGTCGAGATGGCACGAAAAGCAGGTGCGAAGAAAGTGTACTTCGCTTCCGCATCCCCCCCGATCATCGGACCCGATCCGTACGGCATCGATCTACCGACCACGACCGAACTTGTCGCCTCCGATCATACGATCCCGGAGATTTGCAAGATCATCGGAGCTGACGGGCTTTTCTATACTTCGATCAAGGACCTGCGAAATGCGGTGCGAGTCGGCAACCATAGAATCCATCACTTCAGCGAGGGTTGCTTCACGAAGAAGTATCCGACTCCTGAAATCACTCCGAAGCTTCTCAAGCAAATGGGCTGCGGGCGTAACGAGACGAGGGAGAACTTCGACAAGCAGGAGAACGGTGACAATCCGGATCAAACGAAGATGATGTCTCTCGTCTAACTTCTCGATACGCGCCTCGAAGGGGCACCTCAAAGTGACACAAGTAAAATTATGCGCATTCTCCTCATCTCCAACTCCGCCCGAGGTCATGCAATCGCCGAGGCATTTAGCAGAAGCCCTCAAAAGCCGGAGATCATCGCAGCCTGCACGGGACGCGACCCGGGGATGATGAAACTCGCAAAGGAGCTGCATGTAGTCGATATCAATGGGCTCTCGAAGATCGTCGAGCTTGCCAAGGCCACGAAGCCGGACTTCGCCTTCATCGCGCCGGACGATCCGATCGGAGCCGGTCTTGCAGACAGATTGGAATCGATCGGAGTTCCCTGCGTTGCTCCAAAGAAGAATCTGGCGAAAATTGAGTCAAGCAAGAGCTTCGCGAGAAATCTGATGAATAAGTACGGCATCGACGGAAGCCCCGCATACAGAGTATTCAGTTTTTCCTCGATGGAGGCGAAGAGGCAGCTGGATCTGGATATTCGCCACTACATCGAGTACGACCTCAAGGGTCAGTACGTCATCAAGTACGACGCTCTGAAGGGCGGAAAAGGTGTCAAGCTTAGCGGCGAACATCTGAGTACCATTCACATGGGTGCAAAGTACGCGATGGAATGCATCGACCAGTGCGGTAAGGTCGTGATCGAAGAGAAACTGACCGGCGTCGAATTCAGCGTGCTTTCATTTGTCTCAGGCTTGACGACAGTCGACATGCCGGCCGTGCAGGACTACAAGCGTGCATACATCGACGATAAGGGACCGAATACCGGAGGCATGGGGACGTACAGCGACGCAAACCACTTCCTCCCTTTCCTGAGTACTGACGACATGAAAGCCGCAAGCAACTTCAATGCGAAAATCGCAGAGGCGCTGATGAAGGAATGTGGCGAACCGTACAAAGGAATTCTGTACGGCGGTTTCATCGCGACGAAGGAAGGAGTGAAAATCATCGAGTACAACGCACGATTCGGAGATCCGGAAGCGCTGAATATTCTTCCGATTCTTGAGACAGATTTCGTTGCTATTTGCCAGTCCATCATCGCGGGAACGCTGTCGCAGGATCTCGTAAAGTTCGCTCCGAAGGCGACCGTCTGCAAATACATCACGCCGAAGAGTTACCCCGAGGATAAGAAAGAGAAAGGACAACGCGTCCTCGTACCCGAGAGAATTCCCGATGATGCTCGTCTGTACTACGGTGATGTGACGATGAATGACACAGGCTGCATGATCCTCGGTACTTCAAGATCCATCGGAGTCGTCGGTATCGGAGATACGATCGGTGACGCGGAAAAACTGGCTCAGGAAGTCTGCGAGCGATTCTCGGGTCCTGTGAGGTTTCGACAGGACATTGCAACGATTGAATCGATCCAGAAGAGAGTCGATCTGATGCAGAGACTTCGTGGAAGGTAAGGTTGAACTCTAGAGTTGCCTCAGGAGCTCTTCCTCCTCCCACTTCCTCATTGCAGCGACAATCGGATCCAACTTGCCCTGCATGACGGCGGGAATATTGCTGAAATTCTCGTTCGCCCGGTGATCGGTGATGCGATCTTGGGGGAAGTTATACGTGCGGATCTTCTCGCTCCTATCGCCGCTGCCGACTTGTCCCGCACGCATATCCGTTCGCTGACGCTGGAGCTTCTCCTGCTCCGCCGCATACAGACGACTTCGAAGCAAGCTCATGGCGAGGATTCTGTTCTTAAGCTGCGAGCGCTCGGTCTGACACGTCACGACAACGCCCGACGGCAAGTGTGTGATGCGTATGGCACTTTCGGTCTTGTTCACGTGCTGTCCGCCTGCACCCCCGGACCTGTACGTATCGATCTTCAGGTCTTCCTGACGGACTTCGATTTCCGCCTCTTCCGCTTCTGGAAGAATCGCAACGGTCGTTGTCGATGTATGAATGCGACCTTTCGCCTCAGTCGAAGGAATGCGCTGCACCCGATGCACACCAGACTCGAATTTCAGCTCTCCGTAGACACCTGTGCCTTCAATACGGGCTGCTGCTTCCTTCACTCCCCCAGCATCGGCATCTGACACGTAGAGAAGCTCGGATTTCCAACCCCGTTCTTCTGCATATCGCAAATACATCTTGAGCTGCTCGGCTGCGAACAATGCCGCCTCCTCACCACCGGCTCCCGCTCGCACCTCGAGGATCACGCTCTTCTCGTCGTCGGGGTTTCTTGGAATCAAGAGACGCTTCATCTCCTCCATAAGTTTTGGAATCTTTTCACGTGCATTTGCCGCATCCTCTGCTGCACATGCGAGCAATTCCGGATCATTCGCGAATACCTTTTCGTCTGCTATCGCCTGTTCTGCCTTCTGATACTGAGAGTATTTCTCCTCGAGAGGAGCGAGTTGCTTGATACGCCTCGAGATTGTTGTCACCTCCTTTGTGTCGCCGTACACGGCGGGATCTTCCATCTTCTTTCGGAGGACAGCGAGTTCTTCGATGCAGGCGCGAACTTTTTCGATCATAGGAAGATTGTAGCGGAAATGAATAACGCGCAGCAGCGGTTCGAAACCGCTGTCCACGATTACGAATCGCGGCTACGGGTTATTTCGTCCTTTGATCCAACGCATCGAACTCGAAACACTTTTCGGAGGCAGGGTGGTTCCAGAAGATGTCGTACCCGAGATCTCTCTCGAGCGCGAACGTGGCACAGAGCTCGAAGGATGTTCCTCGTGTCTTGTAGACGTACGGAGCGGTCGTCTCTGGATCTGCGATCCTGAGCTTCTCATACAACGCATTCGCTGCGACAGTCTGGAGGTCTTTTGGAAGTGTTTTCGGAAGTACCTTCACGCCTGCCGGAACGGGGACTCCCCTCTCCTGACCGTACACTACATTGTAGATCTCATTCTGGATTGCACGGAGATCACTGATGCGCTGTTCGTCGAATTTCTCGGCTCGACCCTGCATCGGGCTTCCTACGATCACGATGCCGCAGAGAAGGAAAACGAGAACGATGGCAACGGAACTCCAGAGGTACTTCGCATGGATCGAACTCTTCGCATACTGCTCATGATCGATCCGCAACGCCGTGAAATAGTATCCGAATGGCAAACCGCTGAGAACGAGCACAGCCAAAACCTTGAGAACGAATCGAAGTGTCAGTTCTCCGCTGAGGAGCGTGAAAAGAAGGGTTATTCCGTCACCGATGAGAGCGCACGACGTGACGAACAACGTGAGGTATGTGAGCCAACGACGAACTCCCGAATTAAGCTTCTCGGGCTTCGCCTGAAATTCGCGATGCAGAATGCGGGAGAGAAACAAAAACATCGGAAAAGAAATCACAATAACGGCGATCGACCAACGAATGCTCGAGAAATCCCCGCTTGAAGCGTAGGCATAATCCATGAGAGCAGGATCCGGAAACCAACGTCCGATATACGTGAAGGCAAGAATCACCAGGCTGATGACGGTTGCATACAGCGTCGTGAACGCGAGCAAATGAAAGAATGCATCGCGAGCGGAACCGACATCTCCCGGCAGCGGAATGGACATCGTGAGAGATTCCGACGCCAATGCCGATGCAATGTCCTTCTCCTTCCATCCCGCAGAGAGCAGAAGCATTCGAATCGTCTGATGATCCATGTTTTTCGATCGAGCGTGAGCGATGAAGGCGGAGAGGGATGTGCTCATAAGACAGGAAGAAAGGAATAATGTATAAGAGAGAAGACGCACAGGTGTCAAACTTCTTTCATTCTACACCTTACGCATGAAGATACTCGTCGCAATGTCGGGCGGAGTCGACTCGAGTGTCGTGGCATGCATGCTGCATGAGCAGGGTCACGAACTGATCGGCGTGCGATTCTCTCTCTGGGTCGATCCCCTCGCCCCTGCACTGGCCCAAGTACTGCCAAGCAAGTGCTGCACGACGCAGAATATTTCTCGCGCAGCGACGGTGGCCAGAAATCTTGGCATTCCTCTGCGAGTGATCAACTTGGAACAGGAATTCAAGAAGAGTGTGGTCGATCCTTTTCTGGAAGACCACAAAAAGGGTCTGACACCAAACCCGTGCATCGGATGCAATCGTACGATCAAATTCGGCAAACTCATCAGCCTGATGCGTGAGCTGGGTTGCGAAAAACTTGCGACAGGGCACTACGCGAGAGTTGCGATAGAGAAACTTCCGGACGGGAGTAAACGTGTGATTTTGCTTGAAGCCGTCGACAAGAAGAAAGACCAGAGCTACTACCTGTACGGGCTGACGCAGGAACAGCTCATGCATGTGCAGTTTCCACTCGGCAGCATGAAGAAAACCGAGGTCTATGAGCTTGCCAAACATTTCGATTTACCTCTCTCCGAGAGCTACAGAGAGAGCCAAGACCTTTGTTTCTTTCCCGAGAAAACTCCCGAAGAATTTCTAAAACGTCATCTGCAATCAGCAATAATCTCCGGGCCGATCGTACGGCGAGACGGTACGGTCGTGGGTACGCATGAGGGTCTTCCGCTCTACACGGTTGGACAGAGACGAGGGCTTGGGATCGGAGGCCTGAAGATCCCGCTGGAAGTGGTCTCGAAGAACGTGGAGAAAAATCATCTGATCGTCGCAACGAAAGGCGAGGAGACAATAACTCGCGTTCTTCTCTCAGATCTTCATTTCATTTCGTGGAAACCGGACTGCAGTGACCCAGTGGCATTTGAGTGCCGCACTCGTTCTCTATCGCACCGCAGTAAGGGCAGGCTGAGACTGATGGCTGATAAGGCAATATTTGAGTTTGATAGTCCAGCTCCTGTGCAACCGGCTGGGCAGTCGCTTGTACTGTATCGCGGAGAAGAAATCGTGGGTGGTGGAATCATCGAAAATGAGAGCAACCCATCGCGTGTGTGAGCCATTTGTGGTAGAATAAATGACTTATTGCACCACACGTGAAAAAAGCCCACTACACACAGAGCGGCGATATCATCCTCGACGGTGACGACATCGTCCCGGAGTACCCTCGAGAAGTGATCCCGACATCGAAAATATCAGGACGGTCGGAATGGACAACCGTCATCGAGGAGGCACTGCCGCTCAAAGACAAAACACCCGTCATCAGCGCAAAGCCGGAAAGGATCTCGTCGATGCAAAAACTAAGTGAGGGAGCAAAAAATGTGATTGTCAGAGGAAGCAGAGAAAGCACTTCGCAACTGCATGCCACTGCAGAAGAAGTCATGCGGGAAGTGCAGCAAATGAGGCAATCCTGGGCGTCTCTACCAACTCGCATCCGCGGAGGACTGAACAGGTTTTGGAAATCCGCAAATACTCCGATACATCTTCCGCGCATGATGAAAGCGGGGAAAAAGCCCCCAACGAAATTGAGACTCTTTCTAGTCGATACGATTCGATTTGGCGGCACATTTGCCGGCATCTTTCTCGTGCTGTTTGTCGCCATCAACTACCAAAGTTTCCTGCAGATTGCGAAGGCAGAGCTTGCCCTCAGCGATGATCTCAAAACCCAGCAGGAACTGCAGCAATTCGTGACCGGAATAAACTCCTCGGCTGCAACCTCCTACGAGGATGACAATGATGCCGCAGGCATGGATCTTCTTGCTTCTCTGCCGTACGTAGGTCCGTTTGAAGACCGATTGATCATCCCGAAGCTCGGGGAAAACGTGCCGATCGTGCGCCCAAGCATGGAAGCGTTGATGAAGGAGGACTGGAGGAAGTTTGAAGAGGACATTCAGACGGCTCTTCAAGACGGTGTCGTTCACTACCCCGGGTCCGCTAGACCCGGACAGGCGGGCAACTTCTTCGTCACCGGTCACAGCTCGTACTATCCGTGGGATGACGGCAAGTACAAGAACGTCTTCGCGCGTCTCAAGGATCTGATCCCCGGAGACACCTACTCGGTCTACTACGGAGGCGACAGGCATACCTATCGCATCACGGGAAAAAAAGAAGTGAGGCCAAGTGACGTGTCGGTATTGGATCAGCCGACGAACAAGCGGATCGCAACGCTGATGACGTGCACACCACTTGGGACCACTCTTCGTCGTCTCATCATCACCGCCGAAGAAATAGATCCTGCAACTGGGGAAGCCTTGATGGTTGGCGAAAGAGGCGCGGAAGAACAAATCATTCCGACTGCGAGGCTCGAATCACTCCCGATTTAAAAGTGCTTCGACAGCAGGGTGATATCCGCATCTGCGGTTTTCAGGGCACCCTTCCGGAAGGAAAAATGGAGCAACATCGAGTGTGATCGAATCGAATCCACGGCTCTGTCACTGACCTGTTCGAGCATGAGACCGAAGAGAATGAAGGTGCAACCAAGAACCTGGTACGACTGAATCCGCTCGCCGAGAATCACCGCAGCAAAGAAGATGCCGATAACCGGTGTCGCAACTTGGATCAGAGCGAGTGTGGTTGCACTGATGCGATCCAGGGATTCGTAGAAAAACGTGAGGTTCAGGTAGCGTGAGAAAAAGGTGAATGCGAGGAGGAGGAGAACCTTCTCAAGAGGAAATGCGGTAACCTCCTGCACGAACGATCCATGAAAGAAGAGAGCAAAGAAGGAGATGATCACGATTGCAGAAATGTTGCGGAAAAGTATGGC
>SICN01000023.1 GCA_009691405.1 Candidatus Peribacteria bacterium
ACGAGCCGGAGAGTGTGCCGAGAATACTCAAGGACTTCGTGAACTGGAATTTCTGTGTTGTGTTCAAGAATTTGAGTGTTTGGTTCGCCGTTGCATTTCCAAACGTAAAGACGGCATCAACTGCACCGGCATCATCGTTGATCGTAAGATCACTGTCCGTTCGCACTGCTCCGGAAGCATTGAGGGATCCTTGTACGTCTGCTCCTCCACTGCCGATTCGTAGCGTTGCACCCGAGAATGTTCCCTTCGTGCGGATCGCACCCGTCGCCGTGAGGGAGTTTACGGAGGCGGCACCGTTGATATTGAGTGTCGTACCGGAAATATTGCCGATGACATTGAGAGAATGGCTGAATTGGAACCTCTGCTGTGTGAAAAGGAATTTAAGCGTTTTGCTTGATGTTCCGAATAGGAGTTCCATATTCGACGAACCGTCACCAGCATCGATCGTTTGAAATGCTTCCGTGTTCACAAGTAGTGTCGGACTCCATGACGAAGCGGCTTCGATGGATCCCGGGCTGAGAATAAGGATCAGCGCGAGTGTTAGTGAGAATATCTGTGACAGCCGTCGAGTGTTTTGAGTGTGCATATTTTTTTTGTGTTCCGACCACTATAACATTTTTTTGATATTTTTGCACCCGTCTAGAATTGACGTACAATATTAATATTGTATTATAATAAAATAAGGACAAAGCCAGATTATTGCCCCAGTAGCTCGATGCCGGTCAGTTTCAATTCTCCTATCTGCATAGCGAAGCTGTCTTTTGCGGAAGGCTTCAGTTTGATCAGCATGCTCTGCCCCACTGTCCACACCGGGTTTCCGGTGAACTCGATCTGCGTCGTTGCCCACGTCGTATTTGCAAGTCCCGTGACGGAACCAGAGAGCGTTACGGCTGATCCTGCAGTGTCATACACCTCGATACTCAGCTTATTCGAAAGAGCACTGCCGGTGAGTGAGCGATAGGACAGTGTGAGCGGATTTGTGCCACCCGTCGTCTTCCATCGCATGAAATCCTGCGAGATCGGTACTCGAAGAACGATGTCGTAATCTTGAAGACTCGTTCTTGTACTCGTCCAGTGATAGAAGTTCTTGAGACTGCCCGTGTCATGGAGCACCGAGAGCTGTCCGACGTTACTTGTGCCGTCTGCGTTGTAGCTCGCTTTCTCATAAGAAGGGTTGAACGTTTGGAGCACGGTGTGCTCCCGATTGTCAGTCGAGAGCGCGCGTCGATCGAGAACGGAGGTGATCGATCCTGGGGACGTAACGGCGATCGCAACCGGAATGAAACTTTCATCCGTCGGGAAACCTGTGGTGTTCTTCAGAAGCCCCCCCGACGCGAAGAACACATAGTTCGTGCTGCTTGCATGCAGTGCGATGCTACCGCCGCTATACGTGTTCAATGCGCCGTTCAAGCGATACGTACCGTTGCTGACATTCAGGTTCAGCCCTCCGCCCGATGCCGCTTTCAGAGCTCCGGTGGAACTTTGGAGCTGAGTGAGATTGAGACCGTTCACGAGTCCCGTTACGGTCAAGTTTCCTTCCACTCGGAGGTTGGTGTTGAATTTGAAGGTGCTGTTTGTGATGTCGTACGTCAGTCTTTTTGCGAGTGTTGTGCCGAATTGCAGAGTGATGTTGGCACTTTCGGAATTGTCCGCATCGAGAACGAAGCTGCCGCTATTCGTGCCACCCGGGATGGCGCTCTTCTCAAATTGACCATTCGGTCCAAGCACCGCGATCGATCCGCTGCTTGTTCCGATCTCACGTTTATCGATCGTATCGGCGTTACTGGCAAACGGCACGGAGAGCACGCCGGAGCGATCGATCGTGCCGTCCGTACTGTCGATATCTAAGATCTCGTACGCGGTATTTGCACCACTCGATGCTTTTACTTCAACCTGCAGGAAGAGTCCGATCAGTGTCGAGGTTTCGAGATTTTGGTACGTCGGGAGTGCGGTGACAGTGCCGAGTTTTACCGAAAAGTATCCCAGTGCGTTTGGGGTGACGGTATGGACTTCCTCCCATCCAGCGAAATTACTTGCGCCGGTATTGATCGCGCCCGTCCCAGTGATGTCGCCTGAAATGGCATCTGCACTCTTCCAGTAACTGAAGCGTACGGAATGCGCAGTGGTGATCGCTGTCCCCCCGCTCGTAAGGAGTCTGCCGTTGTAGACGTGCGTGAGAGGCACCGATTGCGCAGCAGACACGGAGGACACAAAGAGCACTCCGCCGATGCCGAGCACGGACAAGAACAGTGCAAGATGCAGATGTTTGGTCACGGAGATTTTTTTCTTCATCGTGCTGAGAAACACTTTGAGGAGCGAACATGGTACGAATAGACGCCAGACAATCAGGAGGTAGAACAGAATGAAGAGAATCGTCTGCATGGGTACAGACAAACCGGAGTCGGCGGCATCCGTGATCGGATCGATACCATCGAATTTGTGCAACGTTTCTCCTGTCTCGATAACGTGCTCTTGGTACATAGTCTCTCGTTGCTTGCTCTTAGATTCTTTCTCACCGAACGCAGTTACCTGGAATGAAAAAGCAGGGATGCGGTCGATGATTGGTGCGAATGATGCTTTTCCTTCAACGGTCTCGGCAGCTTCTGCACGGTCAGTCGGAGCAGCATGCAGTGACCTTGAAGATGACGAGGATGCTGACGATGGGAGAACACCGAACGCACCGGCGATATCCACGCGCGGTCTGCGGCTGCCGCTCACTCTGCCTCCTCCCGTAGAACTCGTTGCAAGCGAAGAAGAACTCGATGAGCTGCTCTCGGAACTTTCGACACTCCCCGCGTTCATCGCCGGCACAATCTGGAAAGCATTGCTCACCGCAGGGACTTGGTACCACGTGATTCCGGATTCATGCATCGAGTACGACGCGGATATTCCGGATTGCTGCACCGCAGCATTCGGAGAATCACTCTGCAAAATGTACGAATTACTTTCTGCGGCATGTCCGGTGGCGATGAAAAAAATCATCGCGCAAGCAAAGGCTGTGGAGAGAGCGATGCGCCTGGTGCTGGAGTGGAAGAGAGTCACAAAATTGATTTTTATATTTATTAAGTTTTAATATAACTATTATACAATATATTTTACTATTTTACAATGTGACCCAAAGAAGGGTTTTTTGCGCTACTCAGCGGTCAAATCGCGTGGTAGGATATCAACCATGATTCATTCCTTCTGGAGGTCTCTTCTTGCTTCTGCATTGATCAGTGTGTCGGTGACGCTTCATGCACAGTCACCGGTCTTTACGGATATTCCGAAGGACAGTCCGATCCTTCCTGCGGTTCTGTACTTGCAGGAAAAGGGCATCGTTCAGGCAGCAGCTTCTTTCAATCCGAACGGGAAACTGACGCGTGCGCAGGCAGTCAAGATCATCGTTGCTCCTCTCGTCTCCCCCGAGGAACTGAAGAAAATTACGTCATCGCAATTCAGCGATGTGCCTTCGGATCAGTGGTACATGCCGTACGCCGAAGCGGCGAGGTCACTTGGCATCGTCGACAGTGCACCGAACTTCAAGCCGAGTGCGAACGTCACGAAGGCGGCATTCATCAAGATGCTTCTCTCTTCAAAGAAGATCAATGCTGCATCGACGTACAGCGAATTCACGCTGCCCCTCAGCACCGATATTGCCGATGCGAAGGCTTGGTACTACCCCGTGATGCGCTATGCGCTCTCTGCTTCTCTGACGGCTGTCAGCCAAGACGGTATGCTGACGCCGAACAAAGAAATCACGCGCGGCGAAATGGCGCTTTTGACTTATCGTCTTGCGATGTACAAAGAAGGACGCAGAACCCAAGCATTGCTCTCGCAGACCGAGACGGAGATCGCAAACGTGCTGCAGATGCTCGACAGCAAGAGCATTGAGCAGGCGGAGTGGGCATCCGCGCGTTCGATCATCACCGTGCGTGGTGCTCTCACCGCTCGTCCACAGGAGCCTCTTGTGAAGGGGGCGGTGAAGATTGCCGAAGGATTTCAGTCTCTGGTGGAGGGATACAAAGCCGGTGTCGCAGGAGACTTGGATCTCGTGCTCGTTCTTGCGAAGGCGGCGTACGCATCGGGAGATAAAGCAATCACATTCGCACCAGGACTTTCGACCATCGCCACGCAAATGCAGGCGATCGCGAAGAATATGGCGGATCAGGCACGGCAGACGAAGGCTTCCCCTGCGCAGTAATCAGCGCGTTCCGGCTTCTCCATGCGTTTCATTCTTCTTTCTCTCGCCATCGCGGTCGGTGTTGTTCCGACCGTTCTCCTTGCAGCATCGTTCAGTGATATTCCCAAAGGAAGCTCTCTGAGTGCCGCCGTGGAACACCTCGTCACGATCGGTGCGGTAAGTGCAGGGGGAACATTTCGATCGAGTGAGAAACTCACGCGGGCGCAAGCGGTGAAGATGCTGATCGTGGCGACAGTGAAAGATGCTGAACTCCAAAAAATCACAAGTTCCACGTTCACTGATGTTTCGGAAGGTGCCTGGTACATGCGGTACGCAGAAGCCGCGAAGATGCGTAAGATCGTAGCTTCTTCTGCAGCATTCAATCCTGACGGAAGCGTGAGCAAAGCGGCATTCCTGAAGATGTTATTGCTATCAAAAAAAATAGATTCTTCGCTGTCCTTTAGCGATATTCGTCTGCCACTCTCTTCCGATCTATCGAATGTTTCTGAATGGCATTACCCGTTCTTTCGGTACGCCCTTGCCACCGCCACGACAGCGGCAACGCAGGATGGACTCCTCTCCCCTTCTCGCGAGATCACGAGGGGAGATGCAGCACTCCTCATCTATCGTTTCGATGAGTACGCTGTAGGCAAGCGTGCACAGGCTCTGTTGTCGCAAACCGAATCGGAGATCGCTCGGGTGCTTCGTCTGCTCGATGACGGCAAGATCCAAGATGCCGAGTATGCGTCCACGAGAGCGCTCCTCAGTGCTCGCGGAGCGCTCACCAGTCACCCGAACGAAGCGATCGTGCAGGGTGTGCTCAAAATTGCAAAAGGGTTTCAGTCACTCGTGTTCTCGTATAAAGCGGGTAGAGATCGTAACGCGGAGGACGTCATCAAATACGCAAAAGAAGCGTATGCAGCAGCAGAAAAAGCGGAAGCCATCAGCCGGAGCCTAGAGGGCGTCGCGCGGCGCATGCAGACGATCGCGAAGACGATGGCGGAGGAAGCGAGAAAAGTGGAAAATTCCAAAAAATAAAAAATCCTGCCTGTCTGGCAGGCAGGCAAAATCCAAAATGCTGAGAATCATATTGGAATTTGATTTCTGGAATTTGGAATTTTCTACGAAGAATCTACATGTCGTATATTCCATTCAAGTACTGATCAAAATACCCCATCAGCTCCTTCAGTGTGTCCGGAATCTTGATGACGGTGTCGTCGATACGACTGATCGGTAAAATTTTGCTTGAAGTACTCGTCAAAAAGAATCCGTCGTACTCGTTGATTTTTTTGAGTGCAATCGGTTCTTCACGAACGTCATACCCGTTTTCCCTCGCAATTTTCAGGACATTGCTTCGCATCACACCCTCAAGAATGTTTTCTTTCGGCGGAGAAATGATCGTGCGACCTTTGATCGCGAGCAGATTCGTCCCCGTCCCTTCGGTTATGTTCCCGTTCCTATCGATGAGAAGCGCATCGTAACATCCCGCTTCTTTCGCTTTTTTGTAGAAGAGGTAACTCGGAAGCATATTGAGTGTCTTCGCATTCGGCAGAAGTCTCTCGTACTCCGCTGTGATCACAGACACGCCATCGCGGAACAATTTTTTATCGGGGAACTTTGGTGCGAGCGGGAGGATGAAAAGCTGCACGTCCTCAGGAGTTTTTGCTCCGATCAGGAGAATTTTCAGATTGCATGTATCGGCGGAAATTTTTGTGAGCAACGAAGCGATCCATTCCCCGATTATCGTTTCACTCAGCGTGTGCTTAAGCTCAATTGCCGATGCCGATGTCATCAGTCGTTTCAGATGCTCCGAAAGAAACACTGGTTTCCCATGCACGACACGAATTGTTTCATACACTCCGAATCCGTACGCATACTCGATATTCGAGACAGCGATTATGGCTTCTGCAGTCGGCAGAACAGAGCCGTTTTTCGAGAAAAAGTCGAAAAGCATGACGGCATTGTGTCATGGGTGGGGGTCGAATGATATGGTCATGAAACTTCTACAAAAATTTAGGTAGTTCAGTTGCTTTAGGTAGGAGAACACCACTTCTAAGCATTGCCCCCAGCTGCGCTTGCGTGTCTTCTTTCTGCATGTGGCTTCTTGCTTCCGTTACAACGCGTGGATCAAACTTGCTCAGAGCAGTTTCGCATTCTTCCGCAGTCGATCCGCTTTTGAGGATTTGGATGCACTGCAAAACAAGCGGATGGCTTACGCTCGGTTGCGCCGTGGGATCGTCTGCATTCGCGAGTTCCTCCAATCCCAATCCGGACAAATCGATGGGAGATTCATCTGCTCTGCTTGTCATAAGGAAACAATTATCATCTTTTTGAACTCTTCGTCAAAGTGATCACATTCTTCAGTCGGTTTTTCGATTCTGTCATTGGTTATTTCATCGCCTTGTAAAGTGCTGCGATAAAGAAGATTTCCTTGTTGTAGTTTTTTTTAACCGTGTACACTGAAAGGAATTCTCCCTCCTCTCTTCATGAACATCCGTCCCTACGCTGCAGAATGTCTCGGAACATTTCTCTTGGCGCTTCTTGTGCACCTTTCGATTGGTGCGGACTTTCCGGTTCCGACACCCGTGATCGCCGGCCTTACGCTCGGACTTCTCGTCTATATGCTCGGCGGCATCAGCGGAGCGCATGTTAATCCTGCAGTGACGATCGGACTTGCGAGCATCGGGAAAATTTCATGGCCTGAGGCGGGTCGGTACATTGTCGCACAGCTTCTCGGCGGAGGTCTTGCACTCATGTTCGGCAAAGCACTTCTTGGTGCTCCTCTCTCGATCATAGCAGGAAATTCAGTCATGATTCTTGTTGCAGAAGCTCTCGGTGCTGCGATTCTCGTCCTTGGTGTTTCCTCTGTCGTGCATGGGAAAGCTCCGCATGATGCGTCGGGGCTCACGATCGGCACTTCACTTGCGCTCGGTGCCATGGCGGCATCGGTACAGGCAAACGGTGTCGTGAATCCGGCTGTCGCTCTCGGCATCGGTTCTCTCTCTGCTGCTTATATCATTGGTCCTCTCGTCGGTGGCATCGTTGCAGCGCAGCTGTACCAGGCGCTTGCGAAGCATCCAGCGTAGAGAGACGTTCCAGTGGCAGGCGCTGTAGGGATCGAACCTACGACCTTCGGTTTTGGAGACCGACGCTCTACCGACTGAGCTAAGCGCCTACGCAGGAGTGATTGTATCGGAATCGGTTGCTGTAAACAGAGTAAATGAGAAGGGTTAGGGATGTAGGATAGGGTTTGGAGTTCACAAAAAATAAATAGCAAAAGTTTCTCCCTAACCCCCATTCCTAACCCTAACCCTTTTTCTTCCACCCTCCTCTCCCCTTCCACTTGCTTGGAGGGGCCTCGCGTTTTTTCTTGAGAATCTCGACTGCCTCTTCGTTCGTGAGAGTCGCCGCATCGTACTTCTTGCCGACCGAAGCGTTTGTCGTGCCATCGGTGATGTAAGGACCGAAGCGACCTTCTTTGAGGAGCATCTCGTTCTTGGTGACAGGATCGATGCCGAGTGAGCGTGCGGCTGCAGCTTTCTGCGCCTTGTTTGCGATGAGGTCGAGTGCGACTGCAAAATCGACACCGAGCGGTGAAAGATCCTTCGGGAGCGACACGCTTCCGGTTGGTGTCTTGATGTACGGTCCGAAGCGGCCGAGGTGCAGTTCGACGACGCCACCCGTCGTATCTTTGCCGAGTGTTCTCGGGAACGAGAGGAGACCTTTCGCTTCCTCGAACGTCACGGTGTCAACGGACATTCCTCTGAAGAGTGATGCAGCTTTCAGTTTTCCCTTCTGCTCCTCTTTGTCCTTCTTGCTTTTCTTCTCCTTATCCCAGAGCCCGAGCTGCACGTACGCGCCGAATCTTCCCGTACGGACGACGATCGGGAGCCCCGTGGCATCGTCGATCCCGAGCTGACGATCCTTCATCACGTCTTCCTTCTTGATGTCTTTCGTTTTTTCCGCGACAAGTTTTTCAAACGGTTTCCAGAAGCTCTTCATGAACGGCACCCATTTCTCCGTTCCTTCCGCGATGTCATCGAGACGATTCTCCATGTGCGCTGTGAACTTGAGATCGACGATGTCGGGAAAATGCGCGACTAAGAGATCGGTGACGGTGAAGGCGACGTCTTCGGGAATGAGTTGCTTTCCTTCTTTGCGGATATACCCGCGCTGTTGAATCGTTGAAATCGTCGGTGCGTAGGTACTCGGTCTGCCGATCCCCTCCTCTTCGAGTTTCTTCACAAGACTTGCCTCTGTGTATCGTGCAGGAGGTTTGGTGAAGTGCTGTTCGGGCTTCACTTCCTCACATGCAAGAGATTCTCCTTCTTGGAGCTCCGGCAGGAATTTCTCGCCGTCTCCCGCTTCTCCTTCCTGTTTTTCTTTCTCGATCTGGTCTTCGTCTTTATCTTCGAAATACACGCGGAGAAATCCATCAAAGAGCACTGTTTGTCCGGTTGCGCGGAAGATGTAGGTGTTTTGCTTGCCCCCCGCAGCTCCCGCAGGAGCGAAGGCGGGGCCGACCACCGTAATATCCGCACCGATGCGCTTCAGTTCCGCTCCCGCCATCTGGGTCGCCATCGTGCGGTTCCAGATCAGGCTGTAGAGTTTCAACTGTTGCTCATCGAGGACGTCTTTGAGAGACTCGGGCGTACGACTAACTTCCGTGGGTCTGATGGCTTCGTGCGCTTCCTGTGCTCCTTTGCTCTTGGTCTTATAGATGCGCGGAGCAGCGAGAACGTACTCTCTGCCATAGAGTTTCTGCACTGTTTCTTTCGTATCGGCGAGAGCCTTCTCGCTTAAGTTTACGGAGTCCGTACGCATGTAGGTGATGAGACCCGAGTGCCCTGCACCTTTGCCGAGACTCACTCCTTCGTAGAGCTGCTGTGCAACAACCATTGTCTGCTTCAGTGAGAATCCAAGTTTTCGCCCCGCCTCCTGCTGCAGTGTCGATGTGGTAAACGGTGCGGGTGGAGTTTTCTTCAGTTCTTTTGTATCGATCTTCGTAACGGAAAACGCCTGTCCTGTGATGTCTTTCACGACCGCCGAAGATTCCGTCTCGGAGTGTGGAACGAATCCCTTTCCATTTTTTTCTTTCAAGCTTGCCGTGAATTCCTCTTGCCCTGCACAGGAGCCATCAGGCGAATGGTGCGGGGCGCCCTTCCTTAGATCGACCTCAATGCTCCAATATTCCTCTGCATTAAATGCTTTGATCTCACGCTCGCGATCGACGATCACGCGGACTGCGACACTTTGCACGCGACCGGCAGAGAGTCCTCGGTACACTTTTTTCCAGAGGAACGGAGAGAGCGTGTAGCCCACGAGTCGGTCGAGCACTCTGCGTGCTTGCTGTGCATGGACGAGCTTAAAATCAAGAACACGCGGATGTGCGATCGCTTCCTTAATAGCGCTCTCCGTGATTTCGTGGAATACAATGCGGTTGATGGTCTCCGGATTCTTCACCTTCAATGCTTCCAGCAGATGCCATCCAATGGCTTCTCCTTCGCGATCTTCATCGGTTGCGATCCAGAGCGTCTCGGCTTCTTTCAGGGCTTTTCTCAGATTTTTTACCGTCGTTTCCTTCTCCTTCGGGATCACGTAGGTCGGCTCGAAATCATGATCCGTATCGATGCCGATCTCGCTCGTGGGCAGATCTCTGATATGGCCCATACTCGATTCGACAACGTAGTCCTTCCCCAAAAATTTCTTGATGGTTTTCGCCTTGGTCGGGCTTTCGACGATGACTAAGTTCTTGGTCATGGTTGGCAGAGAGGATCGTTGATGAATGATTTTTTGTCAAAGGGTGAGTTCTGATGTTGAACGATCGAGTACGCGAATGAATGATACGGATTTTCATTGACCAAACGATCTTTTCGTCTCTTACATCATCTTTGTTCCCCCGTAGTGTTCTCACATCGTATTCAGAGAATTTGGCTTCTTTTAGCCATTTTCACGATCGCATGCGGAAATCAAGGGATTCGCTGATGAATTTTGGCTTGCAGATGCGATTTCTATCGGTACAATTTGAACTATCTTATTTCTTATCCCCCCTTAGCTATGTCTAAGCAAGAATTGATCGCTGCGATCGCAGACGCTGCCGGCATCACCAAGCGTGCCGCTTCCGACGCCCTCGAGGCACTGATCGGTACGATCACCAAGGAACTGAAGAAGGGTCACAATGTTACGATCACGGGCTTCGGCACGTATCGTGTTTCCAAGCGCCAGGCTCGCATGGGTGTGAACCCAAGGAATCCGACGCAGAAGATCAGCATCCCTGCGATGAGGGTTCCTTCCTTCAAAGCCGGCAAGACACTCAAGGACGCTATTCGCTAAGTCGTCATACAAGAATTAGAGAAGGGCTTCCGTGAAGGGAGCCTTTTTTTGAGCCCTCACCTCCTCTACTCCCTAACCCTCTCCCCCGACGGGGAGAGGGGAACGTATGTTTTTATTAAAACAGTGCTTCCTTCCCCGTCTGGGGAAGGATTGAGGATGGGGGAGCAGAAGAGAATGGCAACACTTTCATTGTGCTAACATTCCCTCATGCCGATCACTGCTTCCGACAAAGAGCTCATCATCTACGAATCGAAAGACGGCAAAATGAAACTGAGCGTGAATGTCGATGGCGAGACGATCTGGCTGCCGCAACAGGATATCGCATCTTTATTTGATGTGAATGTCCCGGCTGTATCGAAGCACATCAAGCACATTTACGAGGAGGGTGAGCTGAAGGAAAAAGGAACTCTTTCCAAAATGGAAACAGTTCGGAAAGAAGGCAAGAGGAGCGTCCGGCGCGAGGTGGAGTCCTATAGCCTCGATATGATTCTTAGCATCGGTTACCGCGTGAATTCGAAGCGTGCGACGCAGTTCAGGATTTGGGCATCACAAGTCTTGAAGCAGCACCTTTTGAAAGGTTACACGATCAACAGAAGTCGTCTCGAGAGTGCGCGTCACGATGAGCTGAAAGCTGCGGTGAACCTGATCAAGCAGACGATCGAAAGGAAGCAGCTCAGTGGTGACGAATCCGAAGGACTCCTGAAAGTGATCACCGATTACGCGCACACGTGGTCGATGCTCGATCAATTCGACAGGGAGGAACTGACAGCTCCGAAGAGCCAGCGCGGCAGTCGTTTCAAATTTGCGTACGAAGATGTGCAGTCGATCGTGCGTGCACTCAAGAAGAATCTGGTCCGAAGGCGCGAAGCGAGTGATCTGTTCGGACGTGAGAAAGGGGACAGCGTGCAGCGCATTCTCGGTGCGCTCGAGCAGACGTTTGATCAAGAGGAGCTCTACGATTCCATCGAGACAAAAGCGGCGCATCTTCTCTACTTCATGATCAAAGATCATCCGTTCGTGGACGGCAACAAGCGCATCGCAGCGTTTCTTTTCGTCGTCTATCTCACGCGGACGAAATATTTGAGCGACTACGATGGTGAGAGAAAGTTCAACGACAACGCACTCGTGGCTCTTGTCCTGCTCGTTGCCGAGAGCAATCCGAAGCACAAAGATCTCATGATTAAGTTGATCATGAATTTTGTCCACGGTTAGGAACCTCTGAAAAATGCATGCTGCTTCGTCAACTGCGCTGAAATTTTTCTCAACGTATAAAGATACGCCTCGAAAAATTTCAGTTTGTTTCCTCGCATCCTGCAATTTTTGAGAGGTTCCTTCATCAATACGGTCACTAACCACTAGCCACTGACCACTCTTTTCTCTATTCTGCCCCGCACATGGATCAGCTCATCATCGAAACCCTCGGCAAGCTTCTCACGTTCCTCCAGATCCCGTTTACGGTGATTACGGTCAAGCAGGAAGGCGACGTTCTACGCGTGGATGTCGTGTCGCCGGAGGCAAGCCGTCTCATCGGTTGGCACGGAGAAACGCTCAATTCCGTCCAGCATCTCCTCAAGTCTCTGATCCGTTCGATCCAGAAGACCGAACGCGCACCGTTCCTCGTGGTCGATGTCGATGGTTACAGGCTTATGCAGGAAGATAAAGTGAAGAAGATCGCCGAAGCGAAAGCGGATTTCGTCCGCCGCACAGGTTCGAGAGTCACCCTCTCGCCGATGAGTCCGTACTTCCGACGCATCGTGCACATGCATATTGCAAGCAATCCCGCACTCAGCGACCTCGCAACCGAGAGTATGGGGGAAGGGGACTACCGTCAGGTGGTGATTCGCTTAAAGGAGGAGAAACAAGGAGACGACACCGTCAGCGAAGAACTATCACCGGTGATGTCTGATGGGCTCGAGAATTTGGATGTGTAGCTGACGAGAGATGTCACTATGTCTTTCGCAGCTCCTCAAACAGCCTCTTCTCTTCGCGCGAGAGCTTTGTCGGGACAACAATATCAACAGTCACGTAGTGATCGCCCGTGCGACTGCTGTTCACCACTGGCATGCCTTTGCCTTTGATCCGAAGAACTTGCCCGGGCTGCGTTCCTGCGGGGATCGCCATCGTGATGGGACCATGCACGGTTTCGATCGTCACGTCTTTTCCGAGAACTGCGTCAACGAAATTCACAGACAGACTCCCGCGAATATCATCACCGTCACGTTCGAACCGCTTGTCTTGATGCACGCGCACACGCACAAGCAAATCGCCGCTCGCACTTCCTCGTTGCCCAGCTTCGCCTTCTCCTTTAATGCGCAGTGTCTGTCCATCGTCGATGCCTGCAGGAATATGCACACTGACGGTTTTCTTTTCCATCACGCGTCCTTCACCGTCGCATTTTCTACACGGCTTCTCTGGGATTTTGCCGGTACCTTTGCAACGAGAGCACTGCACACTCTGTCGAATTTGCCCGAAGAGAGAATTCGTCGTGCGTTGCACTGCACCGGTTCCTCCGCAGTCCGCGCACGTCACAAGTGTGCTCCCTGATTCGTTTCCCGATCCGCCGCAGTCGGAGCAGACGACGTTCGCTTTCATCGAAATCATCTGTTCCATCCCCGAGACTGCATCCAGAAATCTGATGACGACTTCTGCTTGTACGTCACGTCCGCGCGTATCAGACGCTCGTTGCCGCCTGCCTCCACCACCTCCAAAAAAACTTTCGAATAAGTCCGAGAAATCTCCGCCACTGAACTGAGACGGATCGAATCCTTGTCCGGAAAAACCCCCGAAACCGCCACCACCTCGGCCGAACGGGCTGCTGCCATCGGTTGAACCGAACTGATCGTACGCCTGCTTCTTCTTCGGATCACTCAACACTTCGTATGCTTCATTCACTTCTTTGAACTTCGCCTCTTTGCCTTTATCTCCTTTATGTTTGTCGGGATGCAATTCTTTCGAGAGCTTTCGGTATGCCTGCTTGAT
>SICN01000007.1 GCA_009691405.1 Candidatus Peribacteria bacterium
GGTACTC
Source organism: Candidatus Peribacteria bacterium (assembly GCA_009691405.1). Classification (GTDB taxonomy): domain Bacteria; phylum Patescibacteriota; class Gracilibacteria; order Peribacterales; family Peribacteraceae; genus SICN01. The sequence continues at coordinate 8 of SICN01000007.1, forward strand.
TTCGGTCACAGGATCGGGTTCGTACGAGAAAATGTTCGCATGTGGGGATTTCTTTGCCGCATATAGCGAGAATGCTCCAATGTGTGCACCGATATCGATGATCGTTTTGGCATCGTTCCATGCGATGTCTTGGTGGTCGTAGACAGCATTCAACCACACGGCAATGTAGGGATTGATATTGGTGGATCCTGCCGGAATCGTGAGGGAGAAACCCGAACGGAAATGGTACGTTACGTCGGAGGTCTCGGGAATGTCCGTGAAAAACAGTCGCCAATTCTTCGTCGTCAGCATGAAGGCGATCGGTACATACACTTTCCAATTGAGAAACGCACAGATGCGCCTGAGGAGTGAGCGGATCCGGTATTGGAGTGAGGGAGTAGTCATGCGCAGCCGGATCATACGTGAAGAGATGTCTTTTCATACACAGTATCGAGCAGATCGACCATTCGTTCGATCGAGAATGTCGATTCCATTCTGCTTCGCCCTCTCTTTCCCATCTCTCGGAGTTCCGGTAGATGTTCGGTGCACCACAGCAAGCGACTTTGCCATGCAGATTCGTTCCACGGATCGATGATCCATCCCGTGTCACCCTCGAGAACAGCTTCTTTCGCTCCTCCCATGCTTGTTGCGAGCACGGGGCGCTCCATCGCCATGGCTTCAAGACAGACAGTGGGGAAACAGTCGAGACAGCGTGAAGGCACCAGGACTGCATCGCAGGCACTGTAGTGCAGCTTCATCTGTTCTGCGTTTTGGTTTTTATAGACATGCATGCGATTTCGTACCGGTGCAAATTCATCGCTGACATTGTCGCCGGCGATGATTAAGTCCGCATTCTCTGGAAGAGTTGCAGCGATGAGTGTCGATCCCTTATCAAATCCCATCCGACCAGCGATGAGGAAGAGGAATCGATCCTTCGGCAATTGCAATTGTTCCCTCGCTTCCAACTGGGACATGGCCGGTTTCCAGTACGTGAGATCGATGCCGTTATGAACTGTCCTCGCTTCGGGTATTCCTCGTCTCAAGAGGTACTCTTTCAAGGCATCGCTCACCGTGAGGATAACATCGGCGTTCTTGAGATACTTTTTGATCATAAAGGTGCGAAGCGGGTTCCATGCCCAGCGATAGCGAAGCATCTCTGTGAGCCATAGATTTTTTTCGTTTCCGAGTACCTTCCCGTATGAGACGTGCGAGACATCGTGACACGTGACGATCAGACGTATGTCCTGTTTCTTCACTTCTTTCATCCATCGATAGCCGCATTGACGTGAGATGGTATGGGCATGGATGATATTCGGAGAAAACTCTTTTATTTTTTGGAGCATTTCTTGCTCGCGGGAACGAGAGAAGACCGTAGAAAAATGGATGAAGCGTTTTGCTATGCGAGGGACGGTTAGGAGTCGTATTCCTTGATGTTCTTTTGGAAGCATTTCCGGATCTGCCGCAGAAAGAATGCCGACAGATTCTCCGTTTCGCAGTTGTCGCACGGCGATTTCCATTACGATTCTTCCCGTTCCCCCGAGAGTGGCAGGCGGAATGCCGTCAACGATGTGCAGGATTCTCATGTGTGGAGGATCATCTTACAGCGGTTCCACTCGAAACGTATCTTCTTCGTAGAGTTCGCTGCTTCTTTTGAGTGTTGTGAGGCAGAGCATCGAAGACGGTTCCAGTGCCCGGTATGAATGGATCGTGAATGGTGGAATCGTTGCGAGATCCCCCGGTTCGAGGAGAAACTTTTGGACGGGGGCATCCGGATTCTTTGCATCTTTCGTCTTCAGTTCCACTTTTCCCATCGTGATGTACGTATATTGGGTTTGCTTCTTGTGATAGTGGTTCGCTCGCACGGCGTCTCCGGAGAACGTGATGATGCCCGTGTGGTGCACTTCTTCTTCAAGAACATCGATGATGGCTCCTCGGTCGTCGCTGAAAGCCGGTTTTATTTTCGTGACGGTGACGCTCATACGATGTGGGGAGAGGGAATGGGGATGATGAACTTTCCTCCTTGTTCTTTGTAGGCGCGAAGATTCGCCATGATCTCCGGTGCAAAATTCCAGGCGAGAATCAACGCGTACTCGGGTTTCACTCGAAGGAGTTCTTTGTCACTAAGAATGGGAATGTGCGTTCCCGGGGTGAAGCGACCCACCTTGAGAGTATTTTTCTCGGTCACGAAGTCGAGCAGTGAACCGTTGATGCCGCAGAAATTGAGGAGTGTTGATCCTTTTGCGGGTGCTCCAATGCCTGCGAGGCTCTGTCCTTTGTTCTTGAGCTCAACGAGAAGAGTGATGAGTGCGAGACGGTGCGCGCGCACATCGTCTGAGAAGCGATGCATGCGAGCAGTCGTCAGGAGTCCGCTTGCGGATTCCTGCTTCATGATCTCGCTAACGATCGGTTGCACTGTCTTCACGCCTTTACGGGCAACAAAGAGTCGGATGCTCCCGCCATGGATCGTCGTCTTCTTGGTGTCGAATAGCTCCATGCCAAAGCGCTTGAAAAATCGTGCAAGTGGCGAGACGGCGAAGTACGAAAGGTGCTGGTGGTAGACCGTGTCGTATTCCAGTTTATCGATCAGTTCCCCAAGATATGGCGCTTCGATGACGAGAATTCCCTCCTCAGCAAGCAGACAGTCGACTCCTGTCATGAAATCATCCAGATCGTCGATGTGTGCGACGACATTGGTCCCCGTGATCACCATTGCTTTGCCTTGCTCGGAGGCGATTTTGCGCGCAACCGTCGTAGAGAAGCATTCCTGGATCGTCGGCAGTCCGTTTGCAATGGCAATTTCTGTCATGCGAGGAGTCGGATCGATGCCTTGCACCTTCATTCCTTGTTCACGGAAACCCGACAGCAAGAGTCCGACATTGGAGCCAATGTCGACCGTCAGACTGTTTTTTGGGATACCGTGCTCGGTCACGATTGTCTGCGCCATCCCCAGAAAATGCTTTCGACCGGTGTCGGTAATAGTTGAGTCGTAGAGATAATCGTGTCCATACAGATAGAGAGGATCGACGACAAAGTGAATCTGCACTTGACCGCACTCCGTGCAGAATTGCATGGCGAGAGGGAAGTATGGTTCCGGTTCGAGAAGCCGATCTGCGGGCACAAATCCGTCGGAATGAGGATGCATGCCGAAATCCAAAAAAATATCGAGTGCGGTGCTGTGGCACAAACGACAATCCTGGCGAAAATAGCCCTTGGGATATCCTTGCGTGAGCGGCTGCATTGTTCGAGTGGTCTTGAGGGTAAAATAGTACGCAGAGAGAGTATCGTTTGCCCTCCTGGATGTCTAGCAGCCGTGTTCTCTACAAGTGCAAGAGAAGCTGTTACCATGACCGCATGAATCTCTCTGGGGCAGTCGCTATCATCACCGGTGGAAGTCGTGGGCTGGGGCTGGAACTTTGTCTTGCACTCGATGCTGCCGGTGCAACGACCATTGCGTGTGCCTCGAATCCTTCGAAAGAATCGGGGATTTTTGCAGTCGATATGAGGAAGCAGTCGGAGGTGCAGTCATTCGTTGAGGGAGTACACAAGAGGTTTGGGAAGATCGATATCCTGATCAACAACGCGGGTTGGGTCGAGCAGATGCAATCGATTGATTCGATGTCACCAGATGATATCGATCGGTGCATCGACACGAATGTGAAGGGACCCTTGTATGCGATACAGGCGGTGCTTCCGTTCATGAGAAAGAAGCGTTTCGGCACCATCGTGACGATCGGTTCCAGGGCGGGGACGTTTGTGCATCCTGGGTTTGCGGTGTACTCGGCAAGCAAGTTCGCCGTCCGTGGTTTTACCGAGGCGATAGCAAAAGATATGGAGCAAGCGTCGCTTCCGATTCGGTGTTTCTCGGTTTCTCCCGGCGGGATCGACACAGCCATGCGTGCGTCACTTTTCGGTGAGGAAGACAGTAAGAAGCAGCAACGACCGTCTGTCGTCGCAGCGCTCATTGTCGGGTGTTTGCAGGATCATCCTGTCATTCCAAACGGCGCCGATGTCCATATCACCTCGGAGAAAATTTCTGCGATACTTTCGCCGAAGACGTAGGCAGCACACTTCGGTAGCACATCTCGATCTGATCAACTTGTTTTGAAATGCTATGGAATTCCGCCCACCGGCGGCATTCCGCTCTGTCGATGCGCTTTTCATCGAGTACCCAATGCATGCGCTCGACGATCATCTTTTGGTCAAAAGCATCGACCACGTATCCGGATTTCCCTTCGTCGATCGCTTCCGCGCAGCCGGAGTCTCTGGAGCCGATGACCGGAATGCCGTGTGCGTTTGCTTCGAGGAACACGAGTCCGAATCCTTCGAAGTAGATGCCATCGGTCTTACTGAGCATCATGAAGAGATCACTTTTTCGAAAGAGTTCAGAGAGCTTCTCTTCGGATGTTTGTCCGTAGAATGTGACGATGTTCTGAAGGCCCTGTGTCTCTACCAATGTCCGAAGTTCTTTCATGTAGGGACTTTGTTCCGTCGTATTGCCGACGATCGCGAGGTGCAGAGGCACCGATGATTCCTTCGCATACTCCACGCATGCAAGCACGAGTTCTTTGACACCCTTCCTCGGTTTCACTTCGCCGACGAAGAGGATAGTACGGCTGTTTTTCTCAGATGTTTCGCTCTCTGCCTGGATAGGTGCGTTGATGCCGAAACGAAACAGATGTGTGCGTTCCTTGAGACTTCTGACTGCTTCTTTCGATGCATACTGAGTTGCAGCGTCGAGCGTTTTATTCCACGTGTACCGACTGCAAGCAAGAAACGCAGCTGCTTGTCTGCATGCCAGATCCATAAGCAGGCGACTGTGCCTTCGCACGAACGGGAAAACGCTGTAGGTTCCGTGCAGGTTCATGACCCACGGAGGTAGTGCCACGAGAAAACGAGCGAGCGGCATGGCGATGACGTACGGTTCGATGAGAACATGAATGACATCCGGATGGTGTCTGCGTACAGCTTTTGCGATCACCCATGATGATCGGAGCAGTGACAGGTAGGATGTGAGCACATGGAGAGGTGCTGGAAGTACGGCAGCTTCGACTGTCATGGGATTCTCCGATTGTTGATGCGTGAGTATGCTCACGCGATGCCCGCGTTCTAGAAATCCTTTTACCGTGTTTCTGCTGTACGTTCCCCACCCGCTTTTGGGATCGAGAGTCGACGTGATGAAGAGGATGTGCATGAGAGAGCGATGTTACTTCTCTTCACGGTGGATCAGCAATCTCTTGAAGATGTACCATGTCAGTGCGAGTGGTACCGTTGTGCCGATCAAGTAGGTAATGAGGAACACAGGGAGCGGAGGGAGGAAATGTACCAAGATGAGGAGGTTTCCGATCATGAGTGTCCAATTCACGATGCCTGCGAGGATCGAGTACTGCGTTTTACGGTACAGTCGAAGAAGGGGAGAATTCGCGATGGAGAGTGAGCTGAGGAGGTGGATCAGCAGGAGCCAGAGCATGACCGGAATCGCTTCGAGATACTGCACGCCGTAGAAGAACAGAACGACCGGAGGGAAGACGATGGCAGCACCAAGCGAGAGCAGCGCGTGGAATGCGAGTGCGTGCTTGATGAGTTTTGCCGCGTTCTTTCGAAGAACGGTCACTCCTTCCGTTTTCATTCTTGCAAAAGCCGCTGTGGAAAGATCACCCGCTTGCGGCAGAAGAATATTCCTTGGGACATTCGCAAGCTGTACGGCGATGCGTGCGATGCCGACGAACGAGGCCGGGACGAAGAGGCTCAAGAAGAAGAAGATCCCCTGCGGAAAGAAGTTACCGATCGTTTTGTCTGCGGTGATGAGAATCCCTTGCCCCAAATACTCTTTGCTCTCTCTCCAAGGAATCCGGAGAACTTCTCGTACTCCGGGGAGCCCGAAGCGACGTGCCGTTATCGAGAGTGCGATGATCGATACGGGGACGAAGAACAGACTCACACCGAGTTGTGTCAGAAGCACGGCATGAATTTTTCCTCCGAAGCAGAGTACGGCAACTGCAAGCCCAAGGTAGGAGAGATTTGCCGATTGTTCGAGGATGACCTTGAGGCGGATTTGCCTCATAGATTGGAGGAGGATCAGTGTCATGCTGTTCAGGATCTCGCTCATCTGGAAGAAGCAGAGAATGCGTGCGAGTCGACCGATCTCGGGTGAGTCATAGAATTTCATGGAGAGCATCGGCATGATCAAGGCCAATATCAGCAGGAGAACGATGTTCACGCTTGCGACTGCAGTGAAGTTTGCGATCACTGCCGCCATCGCGTGTCGATTTTTTTGTCCATAGGCTTCCGAGAAGAAGACGTAGAGCGATTGTCCCTGACCGATATTGAAAAATGCCGTAAATGTTCCCGAGAATGCGAGGATGACGGCGTAGAGACCGTACGTTTCTTTGCCGAGGAAACGGGCAAACGCAATAGAGCTGACAAAACCCGCCGCCATCAGAACCATCGATCCGACTTGGATTGTTGCGACATCACGCACGAACGGGATGCGCCGCAGGCCGATGATGGAACGGAGGAACTTCATGCGTGATCGTAGACAGTGTCGAACCAGTACGAGAGCTGCACGATCATCTGGAGCGTGTGCAGTCCGTACTTCTTATGTTCTCTGTGTTCCGTGAAGATACGCTTGAGTGTCTCCGTGTCGAACAGTTCGCGGATGCGGGGATGAGCCAGAGCATGCTCGACAAGAGGAGCGCATTCTCTCCTGAACCACTTGGCAAGTGGAGGATAGAACGAGGCTTTATCGATGGAACGAATGCAGTCGGGGAGGATCGGATAGTACGTGTCTTTGAGCAGTGCTTTCGTTCGCTTCGGTCCCGTATGCCATGAAGTGTTTGTTCCGTGGGACGCGCTGATCACGAGCGGGTCGAGGAAAGGGACTCTGCACTCGAGTCCGCTTGCCATCGTGACGGCATCGGCGAGACGCAGAGACTCATCTACGAGCCACAGTTCGCGATCGAATTCCATGAAGGCCCGAACAGGATCATTCTTGAAACGGCCTGCTTCAAATCTTTTCCTGAAGAGTTCAGTCGTCACGTCCGGTCGGTACCAGTGACCCGACACGATGCCGTTCGTTTCTGTTTCTGATCGTGCAAGCAGTCGCTCCGCGAGTGCGGGTCCCGTACTCATACGCAGCACATCTTCCGGGTATCCCAGAAGTTTGCCGGCGGCACCGCGCAGCGGCGCAGGAATGAACTGCAGAAGCGAGAGGATCCGTGCAATGCGATACCGCGGATAGCCGCCGAAGAGTTCGTCGCCGCCGGAGCCCGTGAGCACGACATCGACATGCTTCTTCGCTTCTCTCGCCAGCACGAACTGTGCCATGGCGACCGAGTCGGCATTGGGCTGATCCAAAGCTTTCGCCGTGTCTCTGTAGACATCACGGCACAGTGCTGCCGTGAGTGTGATCTCGCGGTGATCCGTCCCGTAGTGAAGCGCAGTCTTCTTCGCGGTGTCCGCATCGCGGTTGAACCTTGCCGCATCTTCTTCTTCCTTCGCTTCGAACCGGACCGTGAATGTTTTGACGGGTTTCTGTGCGTGTCTGCACATGTGATGGAGCACGATCGATGAATCCATGCCGCCGCTTAAGAAAATTCCGACCGGTTTGTCCGATACGAGATGATCTTTTACCACCATATCCATCAGATCCGGGAAATGCTGACTGAAGTCTGTTTTCGAAGCGTATGCAATCGGTTCGATTGCCGTTTTAAATGCTTGCCTCTGCTCGCGTCCGTTCGTGTACGAGAGAATCGTGCCTGCAGGCAGAGACTCGATGCCCTCGCAGAGCGTTTCGGGTCCGGGAACATAGTGCAGACGGACGTAGTGACTCAGAGCCGCGAAATTCAGCTTCGGTTTCTCGGGCAACGCTTTCATAAGTGCGCGCATTTCGGAAGCAAAAGACAACGTTCCGCCGAGTCTTGATACGAAGAGCGGTTTGATCCCGCTGCTGTCGCGCGTGAGGAAGAGTGTGTTCTTCGCAGTATCGAAGAGTGCGAATGCGAACATACCGCGGAGCAACTTCACACATTCGATACCGTACTTTTCGTATAATTTCAGAATGACTTCGGTGTCACTTGTCGTTCTGCATGCGAATTGTTCCGCACGCGCCAATGCTCTGTAATTGTAGATTTCACCATTGTAGACAATCACAACGGTTTTCTTGTCATTCCACATCGGCTGATCGGCTTCAGGCCCCGGGTCGAGGATCGCGAGCCTCGCATGTCCGAGAGAGACCCCGTTTCCGACATACCGCGCATTGCCGTCCGGTCCGCGGTGAACCAGCGCATCCGTCATGCGATCGATCCGTCCACGGTCTTCGCCGATAAAACCTGCGATGCCGCACATGAGACCATGGTACCACGTTTCATGGTAAATAAGCCGTTTTTCTGCTATAATCATGAGAATGCCTCCAGACGAATCAACACCGGAAAGGTCATCTCTCGATGGTTTCTGGGATGAGGAAAAACCTGCACTTGCAAAAGCAGATCCTGCCGGCAAGAAGACATTGTCGTTCTCCTCTGTTCCCGTTGGAGTTCGCAAGGTTTGGGATGCGATTGCGAACATGGTGATGGGCAAGAAATCCAAACCTGCCGATGTTTCTTCGGAGGAGGCGACCGGAGAAACGGAGCCTGCTCAGACGCATCTAGCGGAAGAACCAGTGGAGGATACCATTCTGCCGAACGAAAGAGTGCTGACGTCGGTGGATATGAATCAGTGTGAAGCCGGTATCATTCATATACTTCGAAGATCACCAGCACGTGAACAAGACATTGCAGAAGTGATGGAAACAATCCGGGACATCGCATCGCCACAACGCATTGAGCTTCTGCGAACAATCTATCATCACCTCAATAGATTTACGTGCGGTAATACTTTGCATGAACGTTGTGTGGCCATCGAAAGAGCAAATCAATGCGTCAAAAAATGCGGCATTTCAGACGCAGACAATGCACAGGCATTGGCAAAAATTGTCACTGATGGGATGCATATGTTTGGTCACAGTGACGATGTCATCTATGCAATGGTCGGTGGCATTGCTTGCCATCGGGAAACCGCACAAAAAGTATCCGATGAAGTCCGACATTGTTTGCCCGAGACGCTGGAGGGGAGGGGGATGCCGAGTGGCAATCGTCTGCATTTCTATAAGCGGGTTCAGCATTCACTCGGTTCCGAAGTGACTGGAGAAGAGATCAGAGCTGCAAAATACACAGTGGTGAAAAATTTATTGACACGGAACGATCGGACAAATAGTACTGACATGCAGAAAGCCATGGAACTGGCCGGACCCGAGCCCAATTTTTTTGTTGCGCCTAAGGATCAGGCTTTCCCGGAAGATATGATCATGACGGATGACTTGCGGACGCTCGCAACGAAGAAATTACGCTTCATCGTTTCCACATGCGACAAAAAAACTCTGAAGAAATTCATGCAAACATTCGGTATTGCTGAAGCGACCGTACAGGGGGAAGCCATATTGATGATCGGAGAATTTTTAGAGCGAATAAAGGTAGGTGCAACCGATAAAGAAAATATTTATCAGCTTACTCTAAGTATTAAACGCATCATGGAGAAGGCAGATGTATCCGCAACTTCTATCGAATCACTGGCACGCGAATCTGTTGATTCGATACTCGATCGTACGTCGGGACTTCATGTCCCTTTTCTTGTGGAAGATCTCGGTATCAATCCTGATTTCCTCTCACAGGATCCTTTCAGGGAAAGGGTGGCACATTCTCTCGGTAACCATTTGTCGATGGCAGCGGGAGGGAACAGGGATTTGGATCAGTACTTTGCCTACTGGACGAATTGTCTTGGCCAATGTCCCGTGTACCAGGAAGAACTTCGGAAACATTTGATTCGCTACATGAATGAGGACACTGCAGCTCTCGCTACATCTGGAGCTGCATACTTACCTTCGGAAAGCGGTGTTCGGAAAACATTTTCTGCCATCAAGAAACTTCCTCCAGAGATGGAGATCACTCCGGAGCTTGCGCATGCAGCGCAGTGTTGGATGGACGCACAAGTCGGCAACGGTTCGTATCAAGAAACACTGGATTTCGGTGGAGCAATGGGTGCAAAAACCGATATTCCTTCTTTTGGGGAAGCCGGCAAAAATGGTTTGATCGCCTTGCTTCGTCATTCAAATGACGACTATCGCCTCATTGGGAAACTCGTTGCTTTCGTGTATGCGATCAAGCCCGATATTGATGTTGCGATGCAGGACTCTGTTCTCAGAGATTCTGCGGCAGCGCTCTTGTATCGACAATTGAAATCTGCGGATGGAGACAATGCAATGCTGCTTCGTAAACTTCTTCATCTCGATACCGAATTTTCTTCGCAGCTGGCTCACGATGCGGCGATGGAAGGCTGTGTGTTTCACATGATCAACAAACGATTCGATGCCATGATGGATTTTGCAAAATTCGCGAGAATCAGGGATGTCGACTTGGTCCAGAAGATGAATGAATCCATTGTCGATGGCAAATTGCGCTTGAAGGATCTCGTTGAAGAGATGTTTATTGTACCGGATCGCATTCTCGAGAAACTCGAGACGAAATACTGCTTGCCGGATTATAAGCAGGACGTCGGCATCGCATCATCTACCATCTACGAACTCTACTTGCGCTGTCGGAACGACAACGGTGCAGCCGCTGCGAAAAGTTTTGCCGAGAGCATCCATCGGCAGCAAGCCTCGATGATTTCAGGGGATGCGCAGGATCCGGCGATATGCGACTCGCCTGTCTATCGTGATCTTGTGGAAGCGACATTCCCTAGCCATACGGGCTATTCGCATTACGATGGGAATGAATCCTGTCCGGATCGCACAGATGATCTGTCTGCGTACAAAGTGCGACTCGAGTACAGCTTCATCGTCAAACCCGGATCCGAGATGAGGATCAAAGCCGGAGAGGAGCAGGACCGTGACGCAATCGTACGTGTGGAATATCCTCTGCAGTATGCGGGCTATAACGAGCCTGATGGAAGAAATACGGAGCGTGCAACGCTTCTTCTTGAACGGAACTTGCGTGAGATCGGGGAGAGAGTGCAACTCGAGCCATTCTATACAACCGTCGAAGAGCAGATCTTCGGATTACTCCTCAGGAACAGAACGGGGGAAGTATCGGCTGAAGAAATGCGGATCCTACTTGTGGGTTATCACCTTGCCCATACTCCCGAAGCTCAGCAGTATATCGAAGGAACACGCGACAACGTCGAGCGGGCAAAGAATACGGATTATCAGCATCTGTTGGAGTTGAGTGAGTTCTACGCGGATCGGATGAAAGATACGACGAGAGACGTCTGCGATACAGCTCTCAAAAATGCTGAAGTACGATCGCAGCTTCCCGCTCTGTTTCAGAAACTGAATGCAACAGAAGTATCGAAAGAGAAAGTGCAGTCTCCTGCGCTCTCGCTTGATGCAATCGGTCTTTCTCTGGGTTTCATCAGGCAGATCGGCAGAACGATGAAGCGGGACTCGGGCAGAGAGCATTCGGCAGATGAAGTCAGGGACACGGTGAGAAGCTATGAACAAACAACCGGAGGATTGGAATCCGCAAAGCTGCCGTCAGACACAGAACTCAGCCCTGCTGTGTACGGCCAGATTCGTGCGCAGAGATCCAAGACAAGGCAGGCACTACGAACACTCACCGGCAATGCTGCGTTTGATATTCCTCTTCATCTCGAAGAAGTCCGGATTCCGGAGGCGGTCACTCCGGAAAATGAAACGGCAGCGGTCTACGACGAAACGCTCTTTCTTGCTTCCATCGCGGCAAGCGCAAAGAAGATTCTCTTCGAACCTCTCGAAGATATCAAGCATGAACTTGATAAGTACGAGCCGGTCGATAGCGAGAAGATCGGTAAGATCAAAAAAGTGGAGGCGTACATCACGAAAAATCATACGTCGGCGCATGCCCGCGGTGTGGCAGGCGTGTGCGTTTCCTCTGACAATCCTGCAAGGTTTCAGGAGAAGAGCATGTGGAACAATCCAAAATATCTTCAACTTGTGTTGCGGGACGGGAAAACGAAAGTTTGTCAGGGATTGGTTCTTCTGCATGTTGAGGATCACGGTGACAAGAGAATTCTCACAGCTTCCATGAATCCTTCGAGTACGTATCTGCTGAGCGTCAATCAGCAGGAAATGTTCGACGGGCTTCGCGACCAGCTCATCGCGTTTGCAGAAGATAACAAGATCGACGCCATCGGTTTCTCGCGCACTCGAAACGTGAGGACCAACAGGACGGAAACAGAATTTGAAAAGGCGATGGTGCGGGCCTTGAAAGCATTCGGGCGGGAGGTGATCTTCGATACACAAAGACCTTTTTCGGCATTCGGGCCTCATGTCCAGAAAGAGATCGATCTTATCTGGGCGAAAAATCCGGAGGATTTCGATGCCAATACGTCAGGTGAGATGTTCGAGAAAACTCCGGCAATAGCAGGTGCGGTTCAACCTCCGGATCAAGCGCAGCTGGCGGGAGATATCTTCTAGAGAATCATGACTTTAATGCCGCTATACTCGGTTCATGTGCGGTATCGCGGGCATCATTCGTTTCGACGGCTCTCCGGTTGATTCAGACGATTTGGACCGTCTCACCGACGGTCTTGCCCATCGCGGACCCGACGGCAGAGGGACGGTGATTGCGGCAAACGTCGGACTCGGACACCGGCGACTCTCGATTCTCGATCTGAGTGTCGCAGCGAGCCAGCCGATGATCACGGAAGATCAGTCGCTTGCGATTGTCTTCAACGGTGAGATCTATAACTTTCAGGAACTGCGATCGGCATTGCAGAAGAAAGGCTATACGTTCCGATCGACCGGAGATACGGAAGTGCTGCTCGCTCTCTATCGTGAGTACGGTGAGCAGTGTCTGGATCATTGTCGCGGCATGTTCGCGTTTGCGATTCACGATCGCACAAAGCAGACGTTGTTTCTTGCACGCGACAGAGTCGGCAAGAAACCGCTGAAATATTTCATGAACGGATCAATGTTTGCGTTCGCGTCGGAGCTGAAAGCACTACGAACACTTCCGGAATGCCCCAAAGGAATGAGCGAAGAAGCGATCCATCACTACCTGACGATGATGTACGTGCCTTCGCCGGAGACAGGCATTGCAGGTATCAGGAAGCTTCCTGCCGGACACTCGCTCATGATCGATCTGAAAACCGGAAAGCATACACTCAAAAAATACTGGTCACTTACGTACAAGACCGACCGATCGAAATCCTTGGATCAGTGGAAGAAAGAAATCTTAGAAACATTTCAGGAGAGTGTGCGGCTTCGCATGATCGCCGATGTTCCGGTCGGCGCGTTTCTCAGTGGCGGTATCGATTCTGCCGCGGTCGTGTGTGTGATGTCGCAGCTCAGCAGTCGACCCGTAGAAACCTTTTCGATCGGCAGCCCCGAGGAAACGCATAACGAACTTCCCGACGCGGAGCGTATCGCGAAGCTTTTCCGGACGAACCATCACCCGATCGAACTGCGAGCCGACATCGTCCATTTGCTTCCCGAGATTGTGAGGACATACGAAGAACCATATGCCGATCCGTCCGCGATTCCGACCTATCTGCTTGCGAGAGAAACAAGAAAATTCGTCACAGTTGCCTTGAATGGCGACGGTGGAGACGAAAATTTCGCCGGCTACCACCGCTATCCTATTCTGCAGTTTTCGGAGGTTTGGCGTCGTCTGCCGATTCATTTTCTCATGCGTCCTCTGCTCAGAGGTCTTCATGTGTGCTCAGGGACGACACTCAGTTACCGCATGCAGCGATTCGAATCGACGATCGGTCTTCCGTGGGCCGAGAGATTTTTGCAGTACATCAGTTTTTTTACCGAAGACGAGAAGCGAGCTCTGTATCGATCAGGTTTTGCGCACAAATTTCCGGCGACGGGTTCGTGGTATGCACAGACAACATCCGATGCGAGGTCGTCTGCGGATACGATGCTGCATCAGGCGATGAACATGGATCTCTCGACGTACCTTGCCGATGATCTTCTCCCTAAGGTCGATCTCGGTTCCATGGCAAGCGGGCTTGAGGCAAGGTCGCCGTTTCTCGATCACAAACTTCTCGAGCTGACTGCAACACTGCCTTCGGAGTATCAATTACGAGGGTGGAATACGAAAAAATGGATCCTCAAAGAAATCTTGAAAGATTATTTGCCGGCGGAGACGCTCGCGAAGAAGAAATCGGGGTTTCGTCTTCCGCTCGATCGTTGGTTCCGAAGCGATTTGAAGTCGTTTGTCACAGATCGACTTCTCTCGGAGCATTCTCCTCTCTGGAGGATTTTCGATCGCGCGGCGATGAAAATATTCCTCACGGGATACTTCGCATCCCGCGTCGATTTCAGCGATCACATCTGGTCGCTTCTGTACCTGGATGAATGGCTGGTACAGTATGGGAACGATTGATGTCCCGCACCACCATCCTCGTCGGCAGTGTCGTGTACCTCTTGTGTTGCATCGCCATTATCCTTTTTTGGTTGCCGAAAGATTTGACGTTCGTCGGTGACAGCAAGACCTACAGTTTGGGTGCGGTGAACCTTTTGGAGATGGGGACGTACTCGCAGGACGGCATTCATCCCTTCATCGAACGCGAGCCTCTCTACAGTGCATTTGTCGCCGCGATCTACAGTGTCTTCGGGCTCTGGAACGGTCTTGCTGTTTTTGTAGTACAGGCGGTGTTGTATTGGTTTCTTTCGCTTTTCCTGTCTCAAAAACTTGTCCCGATCCTCGGGAAGCGTACTGCCAGCATTTTCCTTTTTCTGCTCCTGACTTCACCTTCGGTGTTCCATGGCATCTTCATTGTGTACCGCGAAGCATTTGCACTCATACTCCTTCTCGGGTTGTCGATTGCCATCCTTTCAATCCTTGAACGGTATTGTTTGCGTACCGCGATTCTTCTTGGCGTTCTTCTTGGATTATTGCCACTCGCGTACTACTCCTTCATTTTCCTCCCACTCATTGTTGTCTTGTATTTGTGGTACCGGAATGTACCGAAGAAGGCGTTGATGTCGATGTTCGTTGTGACGGCACTCATCCTCTCCTTCTGGGGTTTTCGCAATCAGCGCATTGACGGACATTTTCGCATCATCGGTTCGGATCGCACAACCGTGATGCTCTATGCAAGAGGCGAGCAAGCTGAGAGGTTGCACGGAGTCGAACCGTTCCTTTGTCTCTGGTCGGAGTATGTCTCGAGGGATTGGACGGGGAGGTCGGACGCGTGCAGCGTAAATTCTCTGATGCATCGCATATGGCCAAGCGACGCACCCTCGGTGGATACCGCGCTCGCGCCCCTTGCCTTGAAGAAGATTCATTCTCACTTTGGTTGGTATCTCTGGGATTCTCTTTTTCAGATTCTGGAGTTGCATTTGCCGTTTGTCGGTGGGGGATGGCCGTTCCTCTTCAACCTTTTTGCAGCCATCGGATCTGCAATCGTCTACCTCGGTTGTCTTGTTGCCTTCAGATCCCTCTTTGATCGGCGTATGTTCTTCTTCGTTGTTTTGATTGCATACAATACGGCTTTCTTCGCTCTCATCGCGGCAACGCCTCGGTATTTGATCCCCGTAAGTTTCTGCTACGCCATGTTTGCAGCCATCGGATACGATCGGCTGCTGACCCGTCTCGGTTTTCCTTCTGCTCGATGATATGAAGAATATTTCCTACTCGCTTTCGGTCGTTCTGCTCGGATTTTTGTTTGCACTCACAGTGCTTTTGCCTCACATCCTGCAGCGGATGGATGATGCGTATCCGTTTCAGGGTATTGCGATCATGGCGACGGATGCAGAGTCGCACTACGCCGCTCGCTACCATGAAATTCTCGACGGTCATCCGGAACTCGGGAATACGTACTTCTCGGCACCCAAGGATCAACCGTCTATCCAGCCGCCGCTTCCCGAGTGGTCGCTTGCGATGGCCTCCCGCATCCTTCCGTTTGATCCGATTGTCAGTTTCGTACTGCTGACCGGACTCTGTGCTCTGCTCGTATTCTGTGCTGCGGTTCTTGCTACATTTGCAATCACCGGAAAACGATATGAGTCTCTTGCGGCCGTCACCGTCATGCTCTTTGCCGCCGCCGCATTCGGTACTCCGTGGAATCTGATGCATGCATTATCGAGCGGATCTCTCGCTGATTTCGGCTGGCTGCGCTTCGCACGCCCCGTCAATCCGCTCTGGACTTCGACATGGTTTTTCCTGACTGTGTTTTTTCTTTCCAAGTGGGTGCGAAAGGCAGAGATGCTATGGATGATTGTTGCAGCATGTACGACAAGCATTCTTCTCTACTCTTATTTCTATGGATGGACGTATCTTCTTGCGACCTGTGGCGTTCTTTTTCTCTGGTACGCATCGAGAAAAGATACAAAGAGGCTTGCTCATCTTCTCGCGTTTCTCCTGATCTTTGTAGTGCTCGGAATCCCGTATTTCCTGCATCTTTCAGCACTGATGCATCATGAGTGGTATCCCGATGCATCCATGCGTTATGGTTTGATTCCTTCGCGTGCACCCGTGCTCGGTGTATGGGTTATTGTTCTGATCTTTCTGTCTTTGTTTGCCAGACGAATCGCCTGGAAAGAGCAATTTCCGCTCGTGCTCTCTCTCGCATGCGGAGGTTGCATCGCAATGAACCAAAACATGATCACCGGTTCTTCTCTCTTCCCCGAACATTACCATTGGTACTTCATTCAGCCTCTCGGCACTCTCTTTCTGTCATTCACGTTGATTCTTGTATGCGAACAATACATGAGGGTCCGACTGTATCGTTGTGTTCTCTTGATGACGATGATTGTTTCTCTTGCCTTTGGATTTGTGGAGCAGCGGGATACGTACGAAGTCTATCGACAGGATTGGGGAAACGCCCAGCATCTTGCATCTCTCTTCAGATATGCCCGTGAGCATCTGCCTCCGGATTCGGTGGCGTATTCTTTCGATCCGTTTCTGACTGAACTTTTACCCGTGTATACGGCGATGAATGTCTATACTTCCACGCAGGCTGGAAATTATCTTGTCCCGACGGCGAGGATGAGAGATGTGTGGTTCTTCACGTTCTGGCTTCAGGGCATCACGCCGCAGAGTGCACGTGTGCAATTTCCGACGACACTCCGCAAGACTCTTGGAAGCGGTATCTATGGCAGTCATTTTCGTCGGCTGCGGGGTGACTATGCGGCCGTGCCGGAGGAGATTGTCCTGCAACTTGTAAAGGAGTATGAGAGCTATTACGCTCTGTCCTTCCGGGAGAAGACCAGTCGCTATCCACTCGACTATTTCATCACTTCAACGACGGACGTCCAAACGAAAGAGCTTCGAATGCTGCTTTCCGGAGGCAAGAATCTCTTCTCGGACAGTGGCTACCGCATCATCGCACTCAGGAAATAGACAAGTGTCTGTTATAGTGTACCTATGCGTCTCTCCATCATTCTTCCGGTTCATAATGAACGTGAAAATCTGAGGCCTCTCCTCGAGGAACTTTCTGGCGTGCTCTCGGCATATCCGGACAGTGAAGTGATTGCTGTCGATGACGGTTCGACGGACGGAAGCCATGAGGTTCTTGAGCAGCTTTCGGCAAATTTCCGGTTCATTCGCGTGATCTCGCTCGCAACGAATTACGGTCAAACCGCTGCCATTGCCGCAGGTATGGATGCAGCTTCCGGTGAGGTTCTTCTGCCGATGGATGCAGATTTACAGAATGATCCTGCCGATATTCCGACATTCATGCAGAAGATCGGGGAAGGGTATGACATCGTCTCGGGTTGGCGTCGTGATCGACACGATGCATGGCTTCGGTCGTTTCTTTCACGTCTCGCAAACAAGATGATCCGCGTGGCTTCGGGTCAATCGATTCACGATTACGGCTGCACGATGAAGGCGTACAGAAAGAGTGTCGTCGAACATCTCGGCTTGTACGGGGATATGCACCGGTTTCTTGCAGCGTATGCAGCCGTCAACGGTGCAAACGTCAGCGAGATCGTCGTTCACCACCGTCCGAGGACGCGGGGGCTCTCGAAGTACGGATTCGGGCGTGTATGGCGTGTGCTCCTCGATCTGTTCCTCCTGACATTCTTTCTTCGCTCGTTCACGAGGCCTATGCAATTCTTCGGTGCCATCGGTCTCTCGTCAATCGTACTTGGGATGCTGACGATTGTCGGAGCGGTGATCTGGCGTGAGATCGGCGGTCCGACGCTCATCGAAACACCTCTCCCCGTTCTCTCGGCTCTCTTCGTCATCGTTGGCATCCAGTGTGCTCTCATGGGCCTTCTTGCCGAGATGCTCATGCGGACCTATTTCCAGTCGTCGCAGAGAAAACCTTATTTAATTCGAGTTCCTTCTCCTCAAAAATAAGATGGCTTTCTCCGGTTCGCTTGCTGCCCTGCTCGACCCCTCCTGTTCAGCTCAGGCTGTTCGGGGAAACATCCCTTTCTACCTTTCGCCCCGCGAAGTGCAGACTTCAGCGTCATTGTGTGACGAGACGGGCGAGAATGCCTGGAAGAATTTTTTCAAACGATGGCCCGTTGTGTACGATATTTTGGTCTTTCTGATTGCTCCGTGTTTTTTCACCGGTCTCACACCGAAGAAATTCATTGCACGGTTCGTGCCTGTCGGCATCATTCTCAATGCCGGTTCGGGAGTGCGGCGTTTATCGCCCCGTTGTCTGAATGTCGATCTTTTTCCGTTTGAAGGCGTTGATGTCGTATCGGATCTTCAGTCACTTCCGTTCCGTGATTCAGTATTCGATGCCCTCACATGCGATCAGGTGCTCGAACATGTGCAGCATCCGACAGCCGTCTGTCGCGAGCTTTCCCGTGTCGTGAAATCGGGCGGCCTTCTGCACATCGCATCTCCATTTATGTTTCCGTGGCATCCTTCACCGTCCGATTTTACGCGTTGGACGCAGGAGGGCCTTGTATCGCTTTTTCCCGGATGTTTGTTGGTCGAGCAGGGAGTGCTTGCAGGTCCGTTTTCCGCGTTGAATGGATTGCTCCCTGCATTTTTTGCGACGATTCTCTGCTTCGGTTCGCATTCATTGCAGATTGTATTGCAGTATCTTTTTCTCGTGCTTCTGTTTCCGCTTAAATTCTTCGATATGATTTTTGCCCGTCTGCCCGGTGCAGAGTTATGCAGTGCAAATTTTTACGTGGTTCTTCGAAAGGCATGAACACGGTGGGTGTACGATCACTGTATTCTTTGATATTCTCGAGTTCTATGGATACGTCCGCTATCAGTTTTTCACATTCGGAGTCGGGGGAGCAGCCAGGCGGCAGACGAACATTTTTTTACCGGTTTCTGCAGCTCCCGAGAGATATTCTCGCACGTGACATGTTTCGGGCGATTGCACAGTATGCCAGGGGAGAGATCCTCGATGTCGGTGGCTGGGACTTCTATCTGCAGATGAAAAAGAGAGGTTTGCAGTACACGCACTGGACGATTCTCGACAATTCGAAAGACAAGCTTCTGCAGATTGATGACGAAAAGTGCAGCTGTGTGCTCGGTGATGGTTGCAATATGACGTTTCCATCGAATACGTTTGATACGGTCATCAATATTCAGGTTGTTGAACATGTTTTTGAACCGATCAAAATGGTGGAGGAAATCGGGAGAGTACTGAAACCCGGAGGCCACGCTGTTTTCCTCATTCCGCAAACCGCGTATATGCATTTTGCTCCTTATCATTACTACAATTTCACCCGTTTCTGGATCGAGGAAGCCATTGCGCGTGCGGGGATGGAGATCGTTGAATTACAATGTATCGGGGGATTATGGTCTTCCATGGCCATGCACTCGATTTTCTTCTTCATCCAGTCTCTACGACTCAAAGGATATTCCGTCCCCGAATGCCGTAGGCGTACACTCTTTTACCTTCTCTGGCCTTTCATGGCATTGCTTGCTCTGATCACGATTCCTCTCGGTTTTCTATTCAGCATTGCTGATTTGACCGAATCTGCAAACAATCACCTTGTTGTCGCACGAAAGAAAGTTTCCTAATGGGGTCATGAGTACCGTATCCTGATCATCGTCAGGATGCCCTTCACGGCATCTCTCCAGTTGATTTTTTTGCCTTCCTCGAACGAACGTGGCCGGTAGCTGATCGGACACTCACGGATTTGATGTCCGAGCTTCAGAGGATAGGCCGTCAATTCGGCTTCCAGCTCGAAGCCGTTTGCACTGAGAGGTAACGTTCGGAGAAGTGCGGTCGGGAAGAGTTTGTAGCAGGTGTAGGCATCCGTCAGGTTGCCTGCAAAAAGCATATTCAGAATGCCTGTCAGTGTTTTGTTTCCGAGAAGATACAGCGGATAGATGTTCGGATTGCGTCTGAGAAATCTCGATCCGAAGACGATGCTCTGCGGATGTGCCTGTGCCTCGGACAGGAGCAGCAGTATTTCTTTCGGGTCATACTCCAAATCAGCATCCTGAATAACACAGTACTGCCCGTTTGCATGTTGAATCCCTTCGCGTATCGCCGATCCCTTTCCGCCGTTTTCTTTGCTGAGCACAATGTCCTGTGGTCTCTTTTCCCGCATCAGGATCTGATGCGAACGGTCCTTCGATCCGTCATCGATATAGACGATTTCAGAATCAGGAAGTGCCGCACTGAGCTCCTGCATCAGCTTTGCAAGCGTGCGTTCTTCGTTGTAGATCGGAACGAGGATGGTGAGTAGAGGCACAGGTGGAGAATAGCGAAAAACATTGACTAAAAATACAGGTTTGCTATACTGAGTGTGTCGAGTCCTTCGTACCCCTCTGGGGAAAAGAATCCCACCCCTTTACGGGGTGGTTTTTTTGTTACAAAAAATTACCGAGCTGGTGGACCGTGGGGGAATCGAACCCCAGCGAAGGAATGTCGAGTCCTTCGCACCAACCTGGTCACGGCCCCCGTGCTCGGTAGTACGATCGTACACCCATGTATGGAATTTACCAATTCTTCATGCGAGCGTGAAAGGATGAATCTGTAACATGAGGCCGATACCTGTCCCGATGCCGAGGAGCAGGATCGACAACGTCAGAAGTTTTGCGGAGAAAGTTCTGTGCTTGCACAGTGCGAGCAGCGTGAGCGGGTACACGGGTGTGATCACGCGACCGATACTCGTGATCGATCCCCAGATGTAGTCCGGCATGATGAGCATGAGACAGAGGAAGGCGAAAGCACCGAAAGGAAGCAGATCCAGACTGCGGGTTTTCAGGATTTCGCGGCCTGTCCACAGCAGTGCGGGCAGTACGAAGCCGAGCAGGAGCGCGACTGAAGAGAGTGTGTATCGATCGTAGCCGCGGTGTCCGACAAGAACATCGTATGCCGCCTGACCGGGGAACTGATGTGCCCCTGTACTGATGAGGAACGGGATATCACCGAAGATTGCGTAGATCAGGCTATGGAGCAGCAAGAAGCTTCCGACAGGAATGAGAAGCACGATTGCGTGTCTCCAGTGTTTTTTGAAAAGAAAGTATCCGATCAGGAACAGGATGAAGAGAATGTTTACTTCTCTGGCCCAGACAAGGAGTGAAAGCAGTGCAATCGTGACGGCATCGATCTTCTTTGTCTTATCGATGCGCAGCAGTGACACGGTGATGAGCAGCAGTGTCAGTGGTTCCGCGAGAGTGAAGTGTATGGCGACCATTGCTGTCGGCGAGAGTGCGAGAGCCAGTGCCGTGAGCGGATGTCCTTTGTTCCATCGGAGGACGACTGTCGCCGTCAGGAGCAGGGCTGCGATATTGATCAGCACAAATGCCCACGGGAGTGTTTCTTCCTGTCCCAGTGACAGCATGTAGGCTGCAAGCGGCAGTAAAAACCGTTGATACGCATAGGAAACAGGACTGGTGTTTCGGAGTTCGTTCCACTTGCTTGGCTGAAAGACGATCGGAATATTTCTCGCGATTTGGTAGTACTGTGCGCCGTCGTATGCCGGCACACCGAGGACCACAAAATCTTTCGGCATCGCATGCGCATCGTGAATGACGTGATCCATGTGAAACACGGCGGTGATATTCCAGCCGTACGGGCGAATATTCATTGCAACAATTGTCGCAAGTGCCAGAGCGAGGAGCGCAGTGGGCCAGTACCGTCTGAGCGTTGCGTTCATAACGAAAGATATGTCATTGCACTTTCTTCAAATTTCTTCTCATTCCACACGGACTTCAGATCGTAGAATATTCCTTTCGGCTTGAGAGCACCGATGAAATCCGATTCGTGGAGTTTCAAATACTCTGCGTGCGGGACGGCTGCGACGATCACGTCGTACGGTCCGTTTTCAATCGAGCCATGCTGAAACCCAAGTTTCTCAGTTTGCTCTTTCGAGAGCTCTGGATCATCTGCAAGGACAGTGCAGCCGGCTTTGGAGAGAGCACGAATCAGATCGTGCACTTTCGCATTTCTGGTATCGGGAATATTTTCCTTAAATGTCAGTCCGAGGACAAGAACGCGTGCGTTCTTCGGAGAACCGGTCTTCTTCAGAGTTTTGAGAATACGGTTCGCAACGAATGCGGCCATACCGTCGTTGATCTTCCTTCCTGCCGAAATCACTTCCGTCTTCATCCCGAGTTCTTTCGCTTTCTCGACCAGATAGTACGGATCGACACCGATGCAGTGGCCGCCGACTAAACCGGGCATGAATTTAAGAAAATTCCACTTCGTGCCGGCGGCTTTCAGCACGTCACCCGTTTTAATTCCGAGGAGGTCGCAGAACATTGCGACCTCGTTCATGAGTGCGATGTTGATGTCTCGCTGCGTGTTCTCGAGCGCCTTCGCGAGTTCTGCCACTTTGATGTTCGGTGCGCGGTGGATGCCGGCTGTTACGATTCTTCCATACACCATTGCCAGCCAATCGGTCGTTTCTTTGTCCTGCCCTGCAACAATCTTGATGATCTTGTCGACGGTGTGTTCTTTGTCACCCGGATTGATACGCTCGGGGGAGTACCCGACGGTGAAATCTTTTCCGCAAATCAAGCCTGATTCTTTTTCGAGGATCGGAGCGCAGACATCTTCGGTGACGCCCGGGTAGACCGTCGCTTCGTAGACCACGACAGATCCTTTTGTCAGATGTTTTCCGATCATCGTGCTCGATGACACGAGTGGAGAGAGGTCCGGCTTGTTGTTCGCATCGACCGGTGTTGGTACCGCGACGATGATCGTATTCGATTTCGAAATCACCGTCGGATCCGTGCTGTACTCGATGGCGGTTTCTAAAAGTTGCTTTGCATTGAGTTCATGTGTCCAATCGTTCCCCGATCGTAAGTTCTTGATGCGTTCCTCATTGATGTCGTAGCCGTACGTTTTCCATCCGGTTTTGCCGAAGGCGGCCGCGAGCGGCAGGCCGACGTACCCCAGCCCTACAATACAGAGAATCGGTTCTTTCAATTGCATGCCGACAGTGTACTGGATCTAACGTACTCTATCTACGGAGTGCGTAGAAGAACGATTTCTTCGGTTGTATGACATCAAATCCACGTTGCTCCAAAAACGCACGCAGTGCCTCGGGCTGATGCGTCCTCTCCGATGAAAAATGATGGTATTCGATTGCCATGAAGCGGATGCGGCTCATCGTCGATTCAGGCAATGCATAGAGGATGTCATATTCCGCCCCCTCGCAGTCGAGTTTCAAGTAATCGCACGTCTCGATCTTCTGTTCCTGGAAGAGTTCTTGAAGTGAAATCATCGGTACGGTGATTTTTGGAGATCCTTTCGCGTACTCAAACATCGAGTTGCCTCCGCTGTTTCTCGTCGAGAGAAACAATTCGAGTGTTCCGTTTTTTTTGCCGCAAGCTTTCGGGGTGACCGTCACGCGGTTTTCGAGATTGTTCTGCTCTACGTTCTTCTTCGCGCATGCGGCATTCGACGGTTCGGCTTCGACTGCGATAATTCTGCTCTGCGGTGCTTTCCATGCCGCAAAGAGCGTGAAGACGCCGATGTTGGCGCCGATATCCACGATTGTTTTGCACTGGTTCCAATCGAAAGGTATTCCGTATGCGTTCGGTTCGTAACTTTGGTCAAACCATACGTCGTTTAAGGGTCCTCGATCGAGAGCGAACGATCGACTGGTGAGCTTGAGACCATTTCTCAGTTTGTAGGTCGTTTCTCCGTGCACCCATCCAAATCGATCGAGGAAATACAGAGGCCAATTCTTCACTGCTCGGATGAGACAGAGAAGCGTACGCAAGCGGAGGCTGAGTTTCATGAAATATAGCCTAGCATAGATTGTTTGCTGTACTCTCCATCCATGATCAATTGGAAGGACAAGCGCGTGGTCGTCACTGGTGGCACGGGCTTTGTAGGAAGCATCCTCGTCGAAGCTCTCCTAGAGCGGGGTGCCGTTGTTCGTGTTCCCACCCGTAGCGAGAACTATCGGTCGCTTTCGAAGCTCCGTTCGAAGATCGAATGGATCGATGGTGACTTGCGAGATCCGACGTATTGCACGAGGCTCGTCACCGGGATGGATCACGTATTTCATTTGGCGGCGCATCGCAGGAATGTCGGTTTCCATCATGATCACTGTGCCGATGTGCTTACAGGCAACGTCGAGATGACACTGGCACTCGTCCATGCAATGAAGGAGTACCCGCATGCGCATGTGACGTTCTTCAGCTCGGCGAATGTTCCACCCGAAATCGATGTGATTCGTCTCGCTCAGCAGTCCTCGACGGATGGATACGTGCTAGGCAAAGCGCTCTCGGAAACGCTCTGGCTCACGGCCTCGAGGCAGTACGGATTTCCTTTGCTCATCGTTCGACCTGTGGGAGTGTATGGAGAACGGGATACGTTCTCGGAGGAGGGGAATGTTATCCCTTCTCTCATGGTCAAAGCCGAGGCTGCAACGAAGGAGCTTTTGGTCTGGGGTTCGGGGAAACAGGAGCGTGTCTTTCTCTACAGCACGGATCTGATCGACGTTGTGTTTCGATTGCTCGACCATCAGGTGGCTTCCGTTCAGTACGTCTGTCCGCCTGATGCCACGAATGTCAAACATCTTGCGGAAATGATTCGTGATCTCGTGCATCCTGGTCTTGAACTTGCCTTTGATACTTCCAAAGCCGAAGGATCTCGTTCCATGCCTGTCCTTCCGCCTCATGACTGTCTGAAAGATTTCCCATGGACACCACTTTCAGAAGGTCTTCGGAGGACATACGAGGGGTGGAAGGCAAAGGGGAAGTGAAGTGCTACAATCTTGCGCGTGCAAACACTGCGCTCCCGTTTCCGTCGGCATTTCAAGCAGGGGATGAAGTTCATCGTCTGCGGCATCATGGGTGCTCTGATGGAATTTTTGATTCTCTACGTGCTCGTCGGTCTTTGGCACGTGACCCCGGTCGTTTCGTATATTTTCTCGGGCGGTATTCCTGCGTTCTTCGTCTTTCTCTTTAACCGAAATGTCACGTTTCGCGTTACGTCAGGCAGTTCGAAGGCTCAGAGCAGGCGTTTTATTCTTGTGTACACACTCACCTTTATCCTGAACTACTGCCTTTCTTCCTCTTTCTATCTTCTCGGTTTGCACATCATTCTTCCGCTTCCGATTGCGGCGTTGTACGGTCTCACGTTGCTCGATATCACGTACATAGCCAAGGTTTGTGCGATTGGAATCACCGCAATTGTGAATTATACATTCTCGCATTTGTTCATCTTTAAGAAAGAACCTGTACCAATGGAGGCGCAGCTTGCTGTGTTTTAGACTCCCACCCCTAACCCCTCCCCCGAGGGGGGAGGGGAACGCCTGAGGATGGGGGTCGTTCCATGCTATTCTCCTCACGCATGTCTCAGAAAATCGCCATCATTGCCGGTGCAGGGCCCGCAGGTCTCACTGCTGCATACGAACTCCTGAAGCGGACGGATATTCATCCGATTGTGTGCGAGTCGACAGACAGCATCGGCGGCATTGCGCAGACGTACAATTACAAAGGCAATCGCATCGACATCGGCGGACATCGGTTCTTCTCTAAGAGCGATCGCATCATGAAATGGTGGTTCAATATTCTGCCCCGTCAGGGGAGTCCTGCTGCGGATACTGTCGAGAAGGGGCACGAAATCGAGTATGCGGCTGAAGCGATCGTCGAGTATCTCTGCCCCGCCTGCGCCAAGGCTCCGGTGGGCAAGCCCGAATGCAGTACCGCTCCTACGCGTCGTCCTGCTCCAAACCCGGAGCTTGAGGACGATGTCATGTTGCAGAGACCGAGAGTATCTCGCATTTTTTACCGCAAAAATTTCTTTCCGTATCCGATCGGCATCACCCTGACCGTTGCAAAACGTCTCGGCTTCTTCAATACGGCGATGATCGGTCTCTCGTACATCTGGCGTCATGCGTTCTCGCTGAAAGACGAAACATACCTCGATGCGTTCTACAAGAACCGCTTCGGTGATCGCTTGTATCGTACGTTCTTCGAGGCGTACACCGAGAAAGTCTGGGGTGTGCCCTGCAGCCAGATTAGAGCCGACTGGGGTGCGCAGCGCGTGAAGGGATTATCCCTCAAGCGCGCGGTCATTCATGCCGTCAAAGATCTCTTGAGCAGTGATTTCAAGAAGCAGCAGGAGAAGCGCGAGACCAGTCTCATCACTCGCTTCTTCTATCCGAAGTTCGGTCCGGGACAGATGTGGGAGAAAGTGACGGAGCAGATTAAAGCGTGCGGAGCTGATGTGCGCATGCATACGCGCGTGTCGGGTGTGCACATGAAGGATGGCAAGGTGACGAGTGTTACGCTTGAGAATACTGCGACGGGAGAAACGCAGGAAGTCGTCTGCGACTATTTCTTCTCGACGATGCCGATCAAGCATCTGTTCGGAATGATGCATCCTCGTCCAGATAGCCGTGTGCTCGAAGTCGCTGAAGGACTGCAATATCGTGATTTTTTGACAGTCGGATTACTCCTGAAGAAGTTGCACGTGCAGGAGAAAGGCAAGCTTCCTCAGACCGATGTTCCGGATAACTGGATCTACATCCAAGAGGGTGGGGTGCGGGTCGGTCGCGTACAGATCTTCAATAACTGGAGTCCGTACATGGTGAGCGATAGGAAGAACACGATCTGGATCGGACTGGAGTACTTCGTGAATGAAGGAGGGGATCTGTGGGTCATGGAAGACAAGAAGCTCATTGAGCTTGGCATTGCCGAAATGGAGAAGATCGCAATGATTCGTCGCGAGGATGTGCTCGACGGCTGCGTACTCAGGATGCCGAAAGCCTATCCCGCGTACATCGGCAGCTACACGCAGCTTCCGGTGGTTCGAGAGTACGTTGAGAAGATCCCAAATTTGTTTCTGATCGGCAGGAACGGCATGCATCGCTATAACAATCAGGATCACAGCATGCTCACAGCGATGTTTGCGGTGGACAACATCGTCTCAGGTCGAACGGACAAGTCGAACTTGTGGGAAGTGAATCTTGATGATGACTATCACGAAGAAAAGAAGGCGTAGCGTTTCTTTCGATACTTCTCACTATGACCATGGGATTGCCGTATACAAAGAAATTGCTGGATCCGAAGTATGATATCGGAGAGTACACTTATGGTCACCCGCGTGTTCTCACATGGCATGCGCACGAGAAGCTTCGTATTGGGAAATTTTGTTCGATCGCCGAGAACGTGACGATCATGATCGGCGGACACCATCCGACCGAGAGCGTGACAACGTATCCACTGGAGTTCGCACTCAAGGAAGTCGCACAGATACCCTTCGAGTATCCGGATGTTCCTTATTTCAAGAATAGCGTAACGATCGGCAACGATGTTTGGATCGGTTTCGGCGCGACGATTCTTCCAGGTGTGACCGTCGGCGACGGTGCGGTGATCGGGGCATGCGCTGTTGTCACGAAGGATGTCGAACCGTACGCAATCATCGGCGGGAATCCCGCCCGTCTCATTCGCAAGAGATTTTCGGACGAGACGATTGCCGAGCTTCTCCGCATCCGCTGGTGGGAATGGCCGTTCGAACGCATTGAAGAATTTATTCCGTTGCTGCAGTGTCCACCCGAGGAGGGATTTTTTGGGAAAGCACTTGCATCGGTGTAACACCTATGTTACACTGTATGCATGCCTACTCTCAAAAAGCGTCTGAACATGAGTTTGCCGGACGATATCGAAGAAGCATTGTCGAAACTTTCGAAGCGTGACCACATGCCACAGGCAACAAAGGCTCTGTATCTTCTTCGAATTGCATTGGAGATCGAAGAGGATGATGTCTGGAATGCTATTGCGGAGAGACGTGACAGGAAGGATTCTACATTTGTCTCTCATGAGAAAGCATGGCGATGAGTTTTTCCATTCTCTATGAGCAGGAAGTTGTCGATATCGATATTCCTGCACTCCCAAAAAGAGAGAAACAGAGAATCAGTAATGCTATTGCAGAGAAGTTAACGAGTTCTCCCGATACTTTTGGCAAACCTCTCCGTCGTTCTTTGAGGAGCTACCGAGCGCTTCGAGTAGGGGATTATCGTATTATTTTTCGAATCGAGCAGAAGACTGTAAAAATCTTTGCGATTGGACACAGGTCTATGATTTATGAAGCATACATGCAGAGATTTTGAATCCTACTTCGCAAGTAAGCACTGAAGCGTCACCTCTCCAATCAGCCTGTTCGTTTTCCCGCGTTCAATCACAATCGGTGTCGTATTTGGGATTTTCAGTCTGCAGGCTTCTTCTTTGGTGAGGCCGAGGAGCCGATGCAGGAGCACACGCGAAACATGCAGGTGGGAGACAACGAGTATTTCACCGTTTTCGCCGTTCAGGTGCGGTTCCAGATCCTTCAATCGTTCTCCGATATCCGCATAGTTTTCGCCATCCGGTGCTTTTTGTTCGAAGTCTCCTCTCCAGTTCATGAAATCCGGATTCTCGAAAAATTCAGGATGTTCTCTTCTCATCTCTTCCTCCGTTTTTTCTTCGAATGATCCGTAACTGATCTCTCTTAGCACGGGTATTGAGACGACCGGAATATTCTGTGCCTCTAATTCTTTGAGCACGAGATCCCTCGTCATCACTGCTCTCTCAATATCGGAACTCACGGCAAGCACAATATTGTATGGCATCGTTGCAATCCGTTTTCCCGCCTGTACGGCATCTTCGATGCCTTCATGCGTAAGGGGGCTTTCGCGTTGCCCGCCGATCCTCTTCGCGGTCGGATTCTTTTCATTCCATTCGTTAATCTCGGTCTTGCCGTGTCGCAGCAGAATAAGATGATGTGCGGCTGTTTCTTGCATGCCGCCAGTATTGCTGTATCAACAGAATCAGGAAATCTATGCAAGTACCGAAGTCGGGGCATAGCAAATGAACAGCGGGGGAAAGCCGAAATGATGCGTCCTCCGATCCCGCTTCCTGTGCTGATCTCTTCTCACAATCGTCATTTCACAGTATTCTGGTTCGGCTGCTCTTTGCGGGTGTCGTATAATGGTTATTACCCCAGGTTTCCAACCTGGTGACGACGGTTCGATTCCGTTCACCCGCTCCATTGACAAAATTTCACAAATATATACAATATCATCATGGATTATGTCACGGATGGAATGAAAATTCGTTGGCAGCCAGGTGTGAAACCAGATCATCACGTAGAACTGGATCTAGATTTGACGATTGATAATTTTCTTTATGGCAGAAACATTCCTTTTGAACTGGCAACAAAAGAGCTTGAATTACGCAAACAATTATTTAATATAATTCTCAATAGAGTTCTTCGCAGCGCAGTGCAGCAAGCAAGGATTCCATGGCATATTGAAACGTCATGGAAGGCAGAAATTGAAGGCGATCACAAATATAACTGGACGATCACTGATCCAACGGTAGCAGGTGAATCTGTCAAATTACGCAGTAAAATGAATTTAATTTTTGATATCAAAGTAAACATACCTGTGAATGCGATGCAAGCGGTTCGTGCCGCTAATCATTCTATCGCAACTGCGGTAGTAGATAATGTCATTCATGCCTTGAAGGATCGTTATGTCGGGATTACATCCACTCATACTAATACCATAAGCAACATCGAGGATGGTGTACCTATGCAGTTTGATGTTACAAATAACGGTCAATCTTCAACACATAATTAATTCGAGTAGCTCAGATGTCCTCTTATTTCGAATTCAAGTATTTGAATCAATGAAGCTTTTGATACACTCAATACATGCACGTCGCCTTTCTCGATCGTGACGGTACGCTGATTCATGAGCCGCCTGACGGGCTTGTGAGACCGGAGGAGTTTCGAGTACTTTCGGGTGTCACTGAAGGACTGAGAGCTCTCAAGGCACAGGGCTTCACACTTGTAATGATCACAAACCAGAGTTTTCTTGGAAGCAGTGAGCGGCAGATGTGTTTCGAAAAGACGCAGGAGATGCTTTTCTCGGCCCTGAAGCACGCAGGGCTTGCGTTTGATTTTGTCTTCTTCTGTCCGCATAGCGAAGCAGAGGACTGCAATTGTCGAAAACCGAAGACGGGAATGGTCGATGAGTTTTTACGGGAGCATGAGATCAACAAAGCCAGATCGTTTATTGTCGGTGATCGAGAGAGTGCAGACGGCGGACTTGCGAGGGCGATCGGTGTGAGGTATCTCAAAATGGAACCGAATGGGACGTTTCCGTTATTCTGAAGATCTCATATTTCTTTCGTTCAGAGTTTTCCAATCGTCGACTGCATCTTGTTGTCCGATACCTCTTTCCAAGGATGACAACTGAGGATTCTCTTTGCGATCAGAAGCAGTGCGAATGGGAACGATCGTGTCTTGAGAGTGTCGATTGCGTACATCGAGCACGTTGGGTTATGTCGGCAGCAGCCGTAGAGAAAGAAGTGCCGTATCGGTCCGTGATCTGGCGAGAGTGTGTGCTGATAGATTTTGATCAATATCACGGAAACTATTGCAGGGAGTGATGAAACGGTAGCCAGTGCTTTGCGCGGAAGAGAAGGCATGGAGTAAGATAGTGCATCATACACCTTCACGAGTTATGCAGCTTTCACTCAATGACATTCTCTCACTTCTCTCCGTCATTGCGGTCTTGATGTTAATCGTGCTGATCTACCACATGATCTTCGTGTCGGTCTCACTTCGTCGCATTGCCGACCGTATGGATGATCTCAGTAAGGAGATCGAAGGCTTGGTCTTGAAACCGATCGGAGCGATCGAATATCTGATCGACTGGTTTGCCGGTGCTGTTGAGGGGATGAGAGCGGGAAAGGAGGTAGATGAGAAGAAGGCGCATAAACACAAGAATTAAGAATTACGAATTACGAATTATGAACGTCGTTATCTGTTTTGCGATATTCCATAATTCATAATTCTTGATTCCTAATTCATCTATGAGTCATCTTTGCTTTCGCCTAAACTATGGTTGATGAGCATCCCCGACTTCAAGCAGTTCATCGGCAAGGACACGAAGGCTGTACCGATGTCTCTGCAACGCATTGCTGCGGCGAAATTACCGATCGAGCGCTATTGGATCGGTCCTAAAGAGGCTACCGCGATTTCCAAGGAGGAAGCGGATGCCTATAAGACAGCACACAGCATCATGATGCGTCTTTCGATCGAAGCTCCGCTCAAACACAAGTCAGGTCACCCGGGGGGACCTCTGTCTGCATTCACGTTTTGTTATGAACTGTATCGACATCGAGATCCTGCCTACGACGAATCACTTCGGTTCAGTGCAGGGCATCTGTCGCTGCTTGCATACAATCTGCAGTGGCTGTTTGGTCGCGACCGAGGTGATGCGAGGCTTGCTACACCACAAGCGATCATGGATACGTTTCGCATAGTGTCAGGACTCCCGGGACACGCCGAGGCTGGTATCGGAGACATTCCGTTTGGTTCAGGACCGCTTGGGAAAGGACCGTCGAATGCGCTCGGCAATGCATTCGGTCGTAAGATTCTGAAGAAGAAAGGGATTGTCGATGTGCTTCTTGCCGACGGAGACAGTCAGGAAGGGCAGGTGCTTGAGGCATTTAGGCTCGCATCGCACTTGAAGCTCGACAATCTGATCGTGCACGGTGACTGGAACGATATCCAGCTTTCGGGAATTCCGAGTAAGACGATGGCGACGGACCTCGCGAGTATCGCAGCTGACATCGGTTTTGCCGTGATCGAAGTTCAAAACGGTAACGATCAGGCTCAGGTCGCTGCAGCAATCGAGAAAGCCGACAGCTTAGTTGGGAAGGGTCGTCCGATTTTCGTCTGTTACTACACGACGATGGGAAGCGGTGTGGCGCTCATGGAGGAAGGCTCGAATACGGGGAAGAAAAATTATCACGGTGCGCCGCTCTCCGAAGCCGAAGCGAAGACTGCGTTGGATGCTCTGAATTTGCCGAGCATGGCAGAGCTTACGAAGGCATTCGAACCACTCCGCAGGAAGCATCGGGAAGGATTTGAGAAGGCAGTGAAGAAGCGTACGAGTCTTCGGTTACCGTTTTCGCTTCCTGCGTCGTACAAGCGTGCGATCACGAAAGAGGCTGGTGCGGCGCGCAAAGATTTTGGTGCCGTGCATCTCAAGTCACTCATGGCGGGAGATTCTCGCATTGTTGTGCTGCATGCCGATCTTGCCGATTCGGGCGGATTCGGCGCAGTGGAGAAAGCATTTCCGGATCGCGTGATCAATGTCGGTGTCGCTGAGGCGAATATGTACATGATGGCAGCGGGTATGCGACAAGCGGGTCTCCTGCCAGTGACGTACACGTTCGCGGCATTCGGGATGAACGAAGCAAGAGCGAATGCACGCTTGATTGACATCAATACAGGACACGTTCCTCTCGGAGTTCTGCATGATTGCACGCATGCAGGCTTGAGTGTCGGCGAAGACGGCGAGACGCACCAGGAACGCAACTACGTGAATATTCCTTTCGATCACACACAGGTGTGGGTGACAGGGGATTCTAATCAAGCAGCTGCAATGGCAGAGCGCGCGATGCAGATTATCGCAGCGGGAACCGAGAGTATTTATGTGTTCTCCGGACGGTCGAATCATCCGCAGTTACTGACCGCAGCAGGAGAGGCTGTCTACGGAGCCGATTATCAGTTCGACGGTCGTGCCACCGTTGTGCGTGGCAGCGGCGATACGCGGGATCAGGCGACGATCCTCAGTTACGGCGCGGCACTGCATGAGGCAGTAAAAGCGGCGGATATTCTTAGTAGCAACGACCGAGTTGTCCGTGTTCTCAACGTCGGTTGTATTCGTCCTCTCGATGCGTCGGCGGTGATCCAGGCGGCACTGGAGACACAGCACTTGATTGTCGTCGAAGATCACAACACCGAAGGCGGACTTGCGTCGCAGGTGGCAGACATCATCGCCGATCTCGTCGTTCCGTGCACCCTGCATCGGATGGGGGTTCGGCACTATTTCCCCTCGGGTCCTGCCGACCAACTGATGGTTCTCGCCGGTCTCGATGCCGAAGAGATCGCGAACGCGGTGGAAGATCAGTTCGCGTATCGACTTGCAGGAGGAGAAGAGGCATTCGTCGCATGTGTGTACGCACTTGCGGGAAGAGTGCTCACAACGCGTTTTGCGGTAAGCGCTCAGCCTTTGATGAAGAGATTCCTCGCTGATCCAACCTATATCAAGTCTCTTCGGGAATTTTGGAAAGCACGCGAGTACGACAGGAAAAAATTGCCGACGAATGAAGAGTTGCTCTCGTCGCTTGGTGCTGTTGTGGATACGACAAAAACGTTGAATCCGCTCACGGGAACGGAGAGGGAGGAGCAGAAAGATATCGGAATGATCTAGGTGCTCTTCTCTTTACTCACGCCGTCGCTGACGATAATCGGATGACGGTCGATAAAGATCGACACATAGAATCGTTTGATCATCTCTGTCGATGCGGCAAGAAGCTCGCTGATAAGAGAACTGAGGCGGCGGATTTTGCGGTAGAGCTCGCTTAAGAGGTACGCGGAACCGGGGCTCTGGGATCTTCCGAGTTTCTTCGCCTGTTTCTCGACGGTACGCACTTCTTTTCGAATGTGTTCGACCAGCTTTTGCTGCATGATTTCCGGTGTCGGAATCTTTGCGATTGCCTCGTCCCGTGCAGTCGTTCCAGTCTGTCCCGTGCCTGTCCCAGCGGCAGCTGTTCCGGTGACCGGAAGATCGCCGCGTTTGTCTTCGCGTACGCGGCTCGCCACCGTTCCCATCAGATCGATCACTTCGACGATCTCTCGAAGTTTCGGAGGTTGAAAAACTTTGTCAGAGATGACGTTGGGGCTGTTTTTAAGCGTGCTCTTTGGTGTTTCGGCGATTGGGCTTACTCCGTCCATAATGCTTCTATTATAGCTTAGTTTGGCGGAAAAGTCATTCTCTGAAGGCAGGAAGGGCAGAAAGGTAAACTTCCTGCCTTTTCTGCCCTTTCTCACATTTTTGCCTTTCCGCTTTATATTCTATTATCAGATCAATTATCTTTTATCCTTATGCACTCTCCCGACACCATTTTCCATAAAATCCTCCGCAAGGAGATTCCGGCAACGGTTGTCTACGAAGATGACGAGGTGCTCGTTTTTCATGATATTCACCCGAAGGCTGCGATACATCTCCTGTTCATTCCGAAGCACTTCGTTGCATCGATTGCAGACATCACCCCCGAGACCGCGCATTTGCCGGGACTATTGATTCTCAAAGCGCAGAAATTCGCGAAGGAGAAGGGGATCGACGGGTACAAGCTCACATTTCATGTCGGCAAGGGAGGAGGACAGGAGGTGCCATATTTGCATCTGCACTTTCTGAGTGAGCAGAAGTTGTAGGATTTTTTTCTGATTACGGACATTCCTCTCTCCAGCCGATGGAGAGAGGTGCCCCGCTCGGCGGGGCGGAGTGAGGACCGTGGAAGGCGATGAGGCGCAACAAAAAGAGACGCACTTTCGCACGTCTCTAGCCTACTTTTTGTCATGTCGTCCTACTCTACCGTCTTCGCCTTCTTCTTCGGTTCTTTTTCCTCTTCATCTTCTTTCACTTCTTCTTTTTTGGCATTCTCTTGCTCCTTCTTGATGCGGGCGAGAGTGGCGGCATCGATCGGCTTGAGAGCCTTGATCGAGAGACCGATTCTGCGTTCATCGATGTCGATGTTGATGACTTGCGCCTCTACTTTCTGACCGATTTTGAGCACCTGAGCAGGATCCTGGATTTTCTCGTGGCTGATCTCCGTGACGTGCACGAGCCCCGTGATGTCCTTTTCGAGATTGAGGAATGCGCCGTAATCTGCGAAGCGTGCGATCGTTCCTTCCACTTTTTTGCCGACCGGGTAGCGCTCGGCGATTTCCTCCCAAGGATCTTTGGTCAGCTGCTTGATGGAGAGCGAGAGCTTCTCGCCGTCGATGCCGATGATCTTTACCTTCACGCGGTCCCCGACTTGCGCAAACTCGGATGGGTTTTTCACGTGACCCCATGCAATTTCAGAGATGTGTACGAGTCCTTCGAGACCGTCGAAGGCGACGAACAAACCGAACTTCACGATGCCGCTTACGATGCCGTCTTTGGCGCTGCCAATGGCGAGGTGTTCCAAAGCCTTGGATCGTTCCTCTGCCATGGCCTCGCGCTCGGAAACCACGATCTTTCCGGCTCCTTCATCGAGAGTGATAATTTTCACCGTGAAGGTGTGACCGATGAACTTCGCAAGTCTGCTAATGATCTCGGATGTGTCTGCATTGTTCACGCGCGGGTAGTTGCTCGGCGAAAGTTGGCTCACCGGCAGGAAGGTGCGGATGCCGTCGATGTTGGCAAGCAGTCCTCCTTTGTTTGCTTCCTGCGCCGTGAATTTCATTGTTTTGTCGTCTTCAATCATTTTGTGGAAACGATCCCATGCCTTCTGCTGACTTGCCATGCGAAGACTCAGGACGATCATGCCTTCGTCGTTCTCTTCTTCGAGCACCAGTGCAGCGACGATGTCACCTTGGTTCAGTTCTCGAAACGTATTCATGCTGTCTCGGAGCTCTCTGCCGGAGACGATGCCCGTGGCAACGCCATTGAGGTCGATGAGCATTTTGTTCTTGCCCTTGAAGATGACTTTTCCTTCGATCAGCTCGCCTGGGCGTGCACGGAGAACTTGCGGAGCATCTTTGAGAAGCTCTAGCATGAGTTCGGACTGTTTCTCAACAGACTTTTTGGATTTGGTCATAAAAAACTTGGGGTGCAAGGGGAGGAGTAAGAACTTGTTCGGGCTCTTGCACGAGCAGCACGAAGGAAGTGGTGCTATTTTAGCAGCCAGCGCCGTTCTGTCAATTTTTACCATCGAATTCCGGCCATTCCCAAAAGTTTTCTAAGTTGCTTCATAACTTCTGCTGTCATTGTTTTTGGGAGATTTCGCGGATCAGAACCTTGTATAAGTAATTCCCTTGGCAACCACACGTGAGTGTGTGACCAGCATAATTCCCTTGTCAGTACAACGCTTAATCTTACTTCATTTTCTGTCGTATTTTTTCTTGCGTCCATCGGAGGGCCCCATATCAGAACGTCATTTTCTTGTACTTGCCTCAGGATTTCTGCGTACAGCGTTTCTTCTAAGTCTTTGTCATTTCCTTTCGATAAACGACCACGATATTTTTTTAGGGCATCAGGCGAATCTTTGAAAGCTTCAAAAATAATCCATGCAGCTTTTTTCTTTGCTTCCTCATTCGAACGTATGTGATATTTAAGATGGTTTTTTGGTACTGATTCAGCCCATTCTTTCATAAGATCCTCGGCACTCATATGGTACGAAGTATGATAATGGCTAAAACAGCGCCGACTTCCCTACATTCAAATCCTCGTTGCTGTTGAATTTTTGCTTTTGCGAACTGATCGGGTTGTAGATCGTGTAGTACAGCTGCACGAGTTCATCGGTGCGAAGCCTTCGCATCGTGATGCCGACGTTCTCGAGTCCGGATTGGATGAGCGTGATGCGGTCGCGGAGGATTTTGCTGTATGAGTGGAATTCGTGACTGCGCACGAGAGCTTTGCTGCGGGAATCGTCGACATTCATCCAGTCGAAGAACCTCGAAAACATGCCTCGCTTTATCTTGGTCGGCGAATCCACCGGAACGATGATGTAGAAATTTTTCTGCATGATGTCTGCGATGTCCACGAGTTTTTCCATGAAGCCGATGTAGTCGATCGTCTGCTCTTTGATGAGGGGATTCGTCTGTCCATCGATTTTGTCGCGGAGGCTCTTGAGGTACGGGTCGATATTGAGGCGTGTGGAACGAATGAGAATCTGGATCGGAAAGATCAGGGTGTTGATGAATCCTTGGTAGCCCGCGATGATTCCCTGCTGTTCGATCTCGCTTTTCAGGTTGAAGTTGAGAGAGTTTACCTTGAGTACCGCCCGAAGACCGCCGTTCTTCAAGATGACCGTGTCTTCTTTGATTTCGGCAATGGGCAGGTATCGTTGCGTGGAGACGCTGTATGGCTTCTTCTTCCCGCGCACGCTGTCTTTGACAGCACTGCCTTGGTGACTGACCTTCGAGCCTGCAGGTGTGAGAGTCGGGTCCATGGGAATTATGCTTGTTTGGCGATGAGTCGCTCATAGATGGAGTTCTCGTGTGCGATACCGTCGATCGATCGCTCGAGATCCAGACCGTCGGTCTGAATTTTCGTCGGATTGACTGGCAGCGTCGTTGCTTGAGAGCTCTCGGTCTTCGCTGCTTCGATGGTATCGACGCGTTCCTGATTTTTTCTGTCAACTTTCTCGATTTGGGTCTTCACGGGTTCGAGTGCATCGGGACTTGGAAGGTCGTGTGCCGAGAGGTGGTTTATTGCTTCTTGTCTCTTCTCCATCTGACGCGTGATTTCGGCGAGTCGGCTCGCGTTCGTCGTGATTTTTTTGTTTGTAATCGCGATTTCTTTCGTTGCCTGCGTGGTGATCAAATTGATCGAGAGCCCCGTGTGCGGACTCCAGTACCTCTCCTTCGGCTTATTGAGGCTTTCAATGAATAGAAGAATCAGACGGAGGAGTGACAGATCGTTGATCTTGAGGAATGCGAAGGCGATTGCCATCACCGTTGGGATCCAGCATGCACCGAGTCCGATGATATTTCGGACACCGTTTTTCACTGCGATTCCGTAGAACATGTATCCGATACCGGCGCCGATACCGGTGATCGCGAGCTGTCGAAGTGAGAACGGACCGATGATCTTGTCCTCCACGTAGACGTTCTGCGGGATTTTGACGGCTTCGATAGGCATAGAATCGAGGGTTTGGGTCTGGGGTTAGGGTTCTTTGAAATCTCATAAGTATAGCAGAAATCAGGCAAAAATGCCAGAGCCCTCACCTCCCGACCTCCTCTCCAGAGCGCTGGAGAGGGGGAGATCTTGGTTTTCTGTATAGCAGAGCTTCCTTCTCCAGATCGCTGGAGAAGGATTGAGGATGAGGGCTGTATGTGCTTTCGCCTTATGCAACAGCCGCTTTCCTCTCTTTTTCCTGCGGCTTGAGAGCAGGTTCGGTTCCGTGCATCAGCATCAGCTTATCGTCGGTTTTGCCGACGACGCGGATGACGTCGCCTTTCTTGAACATCCCTTTCAGAATGCTTTCGGCGATCTCGTCTTCCAGATGTTCCTGGATCGTGCGACGGACGGGGCGTGCACCGTACTCCGGGTCGAAGCCGAGCTTCGCGAGGATGGAGACAGCTTTCGTATCCGGATTCAGCCCGAATCCCTGTTCCTTTAGGCGCTCACCGAGTTGATCCAGATGGATCTGCACGATTTTGCGAATGGATTCCTGCGAGAGTGCGTTGAAGATGATGACTTGGTCGATGCGGTTTAAGAACTCCGGTTTGAAATTCTCTTTGAGTTCGCTCATCACTTCCTGCTTTTTCTCTTCGTAGATTTGTTCCTCTCGCTTGGCTTCTTCTCCGAGTTTAAAGCCTATTTTCCCTGCTTCCTTCGTGAGTTTGTCGGCTCCGATGTTGCTGGTCATCACGATGATCGTATTGCGGAAGTCCACGGTCTTTCCCTGACCGTCGGTCAGCTGTCCGTCCTCCATGATCTGAAGCAGGATATTGAAGAATTCGGGGTGCGCTTTCTCGATTTCGTCGAAGAGGACGACGGAGTACGGCTTCCTGCGAACGGCTTCGGTGAGCT
Organism: Candidatus Peribacteria bacterium; assembly: GCA_009691405.1. Taxonomy (GTDB): domain Bacteria; phylum Patescibacteriota; class Gracilibacteria; order Peribacterales; family Peribacteraceae; genus SICN01. The sequence continues at coordinate 38,934 of SICN01000007.1, forward strand.
GTCCACCTTCTTCGTATCCGACGTAGCCTGCCGTCGTTCCGGTGAGTCTGGAGACATTGTGGCGTTCCATGAACTCGGACATGTCGATTTTAATCAGTGCATCATCGCGTTGGAAGATTTCCGTTGCGAGTGCCTTCACAAGCTCTGTCTTTCCGACGCCCGTGGGACCCATGAACAGAAACGAGCCGATAGGGCGCTTCGTATCGGCGATGCCGACTCTGCTCCTGCGGATGGCGCGTGCCACTTTCACGAGGGCTTCGTCCTGTCCGATAATGTGCTTTCGGAGGACGTTTTCGAGCGATGTGAGGCGCTTGCTCTCGGATTTCATCAGTCTCGACACGGGGATGCCGGTCATGCGGGCGATCACAGCATTGATGTCGTCTTCGCCGATCTCTACCGGCGTTCTGATATCGCCGTCGACCCGACTGAGGAGCGTCTTCTTCTCCTGTTCGAGGTCTTCCTCTTCTTTGCGAAGCTTGAGCGCGTGTTGATACTTCTGCTCATGAACCGCGAGTTGCTTCTTGGCTTCGATGTCTTTGAGCGCTTTCTCGATTTCGGTGATGCGAGGGGAGTGGTCTTCTTTATGGAGAACGCTCTTTCCGGCGGAGGCTTCATCGAGAATATCAATCGCTTTGTCGGGGAGGAACCGTTCCGTGAGGTAGCGCTTGCTCAGTTTTACGGCCGTTTCGATAGCGAGATCCGTGATGTGCAGGCGGTGGAATGTTTCAAAGGTTCCTTTGAGACCCTTCAAGATCGCAATCGCATCTTCGATGCTCGGTTCCTCGACCATGATGGACTGGAACCGTCGCTCGAGTGCGCGGTCTTTCTCGATGCTCTTCCTGTACTCGTTCGTGGTCGTGGCACCTACGACTTGCAGTGCACTCCTGCTGAGTGCAGGCTTCAAGATATTCGCCGCATCCAGAGAGCCTTCCGCGGATCCGGAACCGACGACGGTGTGGAGTTCGTCGATGAAAAGGATGATTTCACCTTTGCTTTCAGTTGCTTCCTTGATGATGTCGTCGAAGCGCTGTTCGAATTCTCCGCGGTACTTCGTGCCGGCGACGATGGATCCCATATTGAGTTGCAGCACTCGCTTTCCGCGCAGTGCAACCGGCACGGTGCCGGCAGCGAGACGTTGTGCGAGTCCTTCGACGATAGCCGTCTTTCCGACACCCGATTCTCCGATGAGCACGGGGTTATTTTTCGTTTTGCGGTTCAAGATATGGATCAGTCGTTCGATTTCCTTGTCGCGTCCGATGATCGGATCGAGTTTTTTCTCGCTCGCTTTCTTCGTCATGTCTTCACTGAAATAATCGAGCACGGGAGTCTTGCTCTTTCCTTCCGATTTTCGGCGTTTCAGATTTTCGGGATCCTGTGCGGCACCCGTTCCCTGCATGCCGGCAAGCGCACCTTGCAGTCCATGGAAGAAGGATTCGAGTGACGATTCGAGATTCTTATTCTGGCTCCTGAACTGATTGATCTGTCCGAACATCTCTTCGATGTGCACTTTGAGGTCATCAGGATTGATCTGCATGCTCTCCAGGAGCGCCGTTGCGGCATTCTTACCGCTGCTGAGGAGGGCATAGAGAAGATGCTCTGTTCCGATATTCGCATGACGAAATTTGTGTGCAATGAGGACGCTCTGCTCGATCGCCGTATTCAGCGAGAGTGAGAGACCGTGTTTCACATTCTGACCTTCGGTGTCTTCTCCTTTGCTTGCCTTCAGAAGAATCCGAATGTTCTCATGCGTAACACCGGCGCCGGTCAAAATCGAGAAGCCGAGAGATTTCGGGATGCCGAGAAGTCCGAGGAGGAGGTGCTCCGTTCCGATGTACTGTGCTTTCATGTTCTTTGCCTCTTGCTCCGCAAGTTGCAGGGCAAGCTTTGCATTCGGAGTGAATCGGTCGAACGGGTGCATACGTGTGGTGGGGAGCGAAGTGGGATTATCACTCAGTGCTGAAGAGTGATAAGATCATCGACTGATCGAGAATACTACCACAAGAAGACACGGTTCCGACAGGAGATTCCGTTGTTTTTTACTATGTGTGAACTTGAATAGATAAATGTAATCTTTGATTAACAACCCTGATTACTTTCTCCTTCGCAATGCGTAGTAGTCCTGTACGAAGATAGTGATGACGGCTGTGGTTGGGACCGCGAGGATGATACCGAGGATCGGGTGAACGGTGCTCGGGAAGCTGATGCCCACCATCATGCCGAAAAGGATGACGATCGGGGAAAGACCGACCGCATGTTTCATGATCAGCGGAACGAGGAGATTATTTTCGCAGAGCTGGATCACGTAGTAGACGGCCATGACGATCAGTCCCCAGACGAAGCCCGCCTGCGTCAGTGCCACAAAGACCGCCGGCAGCGCTCCGAGGATCGGACCTGCGTAGGGGATGAACTCGGTGAATGCGGCGAGGAGAGCGAGTGTTACGGCGTACGGCATGCCGAGGATCTTGAGAGCGATGAACACGAGAATGCCGATCGTGAGACAGAGAAGGAGTTGTCCTTGGAACCACTGCGACACTTTCTGGTGAATGGCTTCGGCTTTCGTGTCGTAGTAACTGCGCCAGTTTCTGGGGAGCAGGACGCGGATGAAGTCTGCGACTTTTTCGCGCTCCATTTGGACGAAGAATGCGAGGAATAGAATGAGGATGAGATTGACGATGAAGTTGAACACGGATCCGGCGATTTGCACGGTCAAACCGAGTGAACTCTGTGCGACTGCCGACAAATTCTGTCCAAACTGGAACAGCGCGGATGCTCTGTCTTTGATGCCCATCGATTGCAGCGCTTGTTGCATCATCTCCGTGAGTCTTTCGTTCATGCCATCCGACAGGAACGCAAATTGCACATGGGGACTTGCGAGAAACGAATCCGCACTGTGGTTGATGAATCGAGCAATGTCTTGGATTTGCGTTGCGACAATCGGAATGAGTGAGGCGACGAGGAAGACCGCAATCGAGAGGAAGATCAAATAGAGGACGACGACGGCAATGCCTCTCGGGACGCCGTAACGCTCGAGTCTGCGCACATGCGAGTCCATCACGAGCGCGAGGAAGAGAGACAGAAACAGAATGAATATCTTGTCTCTGATGATGTAGAGGATTGCGGCAAAGATGCATACGATGAGAACGGTCATCGTGGTTTTGGTGACGGCGCTCGCCGTGACATCGACGAAGACCACCATGCGATTCTTCTCTTCCGGAGGGAGAGTCGATTTCGAGAACGTGTTCTTCTCCTGACCGGTTTGCATGCGAGATTTGGCTTTCGCCCAGAGCGACTGCGCCTTCGCACTCAGGATTTGTATCGAGACGAACGGATCGGATGGGATTTTCTTTGGCATGGGATTAGAGGGTAACGTTTCTGATGATTGTATCAAGAATGATATAGGAAAGCAGGGAGAGAACGACACCGAGGAGAGCCGCGCCGATTCCTTTCTTCGCCGCATCCGAGCTTCCGCCGGGGATCGCAGGGCCGATCATGTACCGAAACCCGTTGATGATGAGCATGATGAGACTGAGGGTTGCCGCGAAGGCGATGACGACGAAGGTCAAATTCGCGATGTATTCGCTGATGCAGTTGAAACCGGCTCCGGGAGCATTCAATCCTCCGTTGCCGAAAATGGTGTTACAGGAAGGAGTAGCCGGATTCAGACTCGCGGGTTGCGCGTATACAACGGATATCAGAAGATCGCGAAGCAGTGTAAGCACGGGGAAGAGTATGCGCGCTCTCAAGCCGAAAAGAAAATCCTTTTTGCGCTATACTGCCCTGCCGTATGCCTTTCTCTTGGTCCACCATTCGTCGACCGATCCTTGCTCTCGCGCCTATGGCGGGAGTCACGGACGCGTCGTATCGTCAGCTCATCAAGCGCGTGGCTCCTGAGACCATCGTCTTCACGGAGTTTCTGAGCAGCGATGCGCTAGCCTACGGTGCCGAGAAGACCCTCAAGATGCTCGAGTTCGATCCCGCGATCGAACGTCCATTCATCGTGCAGATTTTCGGTGCGAGTCCCGCGAAGTTTCTCGAGGCATGCAAAGTGATCGAGCAGATCGGTGCCGACGGCATCGATATCAACATGGGGTGTCCGGCCGCGAAGATCGTTTCATCGTGTTACGGTTCGGCGCTCATTCGAAACCCTAAGCTCGCCGCCGAGCTCGTGCACGCGGCAACGAATGCAGTCAGGATTCCGGTTAGTGTGAAGACGAGACTCGGCTGGGACAAGACGGAGGAATTGATTCCCTTTTGCCAAGGATTGGTAGAGGCCGGAGCAAAAGCACTCTCGATTCACGGCCGAAGATATCACGATAAATTTGCCGGTGCCGCGAACTGGGATCCGATCTATGCTCTCAAACGAGAGGTTTCCGTTCCCGTGATCGGCAACGGCGATATCGCCTCTGCTTCGGACGCGTTGCAGAAGATCGGCAATTTGGACGGCGTGATGGTGGGTCGCGGAACATTCGGCAACCCGTGGATCATGAAGGAGATTAGTGAGGCGTTTGCATTGTTTGATGTGAGGGATGAAGTGACAGGCGAGTGGGCTTTTCTCTCGCGCGCGAATCATCGCGCTCCTGAAAACAATGAACAAGGGGAGCGGCATGCTTGCCGCGTGGATGAGAATTCTGCGGCAGATCGCCTGAATATTTTCCGCGAGCGTCTTCCGTTCATTCTCGAGCATTGCGATTTATCGGTGAAGACGAAAGGCGAGAAGAGGGGAGTTCTCGAAATGCGTCGGCATCTGAGCAGTTACATCAAAGGATTTGACGGAGCAAAAGAGCTCCGGATGCGCGTCCTCACGCTCGAAAGCCTCGATGACGTGAAGACGGCGTTGCAGGCGGTCTAACTAGATATCGAGCTTGATGCCCGGTCCCATCGTCGGATTGATCGAAACGCTCAGGATGTACGCGGCTTTGATGCCGGTTGGCTGCGCATCTTTCACCGCTTGGAGCAGAGCTTCGAGATTCTGTTGTAGCTTCGCTTCTCCAAAGCTGACTTTTCCGAACGATGAGTGAATGATCGATTGCTTGTCCATCTTGAACTCAATGCGGCCTTTCGTGAGTTCAGCGATCACTTTGGCAGGCTTATCCGACACCGTTCCGGATTTCGGGCTTGGCATCAAGCCTTTGGGTCCGAGGACTTTGGCAAGTTTTCCGAGATCCTTCATGAGTTGTGGCATGGCAACCGTGATGTCGAAATCGAGCATGCCTCCTTCGATTTGCTTGATGAGGTCCGCTCCTCCCGCAAACGATGCACCCGCCTTCTTCGCTTCATCGACGAAGTCATCCGTCACGAACGCCGCGATGCGGACTTTCTTTCCCGTCCCATGGGGGAGGCTCACCGTGCCGCGAACCAATTGATCGGCCTGTGTCATGTCGGCGCCGATGCGGATATGCACCTCGGCGGTCGCGTCAAATGTGACAGATGACACTTTCGTCAAGAGTTGTACGGCTTCAGGGAGAGGATACGACGCCTTCGTGAGTAGCGCTTTTTTCTCCTTGTACTTCTTGCCGCCTCGTGCGGCCATTGCATGCAGAGTTTTCATCTTGGTTGGGGGGAACGTGGTAGAAAGAGGTCGCCCTGAGCAACGTCGAAGGGCTCCCACGAGCCGAGGCATTCTGCCTATTTGTGACGAGGTGCGCAAGTATAAAAGTCGAAAAGTACAAAGGAACTTTTGTACTTCGGTACTTTTTCACTTTGAGACTCTTTGACCGCTTCCTCTAACCTAAAATTGGTAAAGACGGATCGAAATTACGCTGGCGAAACTTCTTTGTCAAGACACTGCAACGTGGGGACAAGATCCTCTCATCGAAAATCGCTATCTATCATTTCTTATTACAGATACGAACGATTACCGTCTCTTCTTCGCAGCCTTGCCGTACCGTACGCCGCCGTTCGCATGCACCGAAGATGAGAGAGAGAGAAGCAAACCGAGCATCAGGAGTGTGACTGGCATCGCAGATCCGGAGAAATCGCCCGTGAGAACGAAACTCAAAAGCAGGGAGAGACCTGCGAGGGTGGCGATCAGACATCCGATCACTCTGCAGGAATGTGAGAAAACGAGGTTTGGGACGCTTGCAGAAGCTTTTTCGATATGCGCAGCCATGCGACTCTCGTGGAGCATGAGACCGGCACCGATCACGAAGAGAAGAATGAGTGCAAAGAAAGACGGTGACATCTCGAGTGTCATGCTGATAAGCCCGTAGGTTAGTTGCACGAGACTCAAGCTGACGAGAATCAGTCCGAGCGCTTTCACCACCATGCATCCGATCGCTTTTGCAACACCTTCCGGCTTCGCTCCACTCACATGGAGCCCCGCGGTCATCAAGAGTGCAAACGTGAGAAAAACACCCAATGGGACGTACACCATGAGTGAAGATTGAAAGAGACTCGGAAGTGTGTTCATGAAAAATTGGGGAAGCGTGGATCGAATCGTAGCGTAACCACTTCGAAAAATCTGTTGATAGAGCGCTCATTCAGTGATGTAGCAGTCGGGAGACGAACTTCCCTTACTCGCTCACGGTCACCCCCATGTTCTTGGCGGTACCCGCGATGGAACGCTTTGCAGACTCGATATCGGTGGTATTGAGGTCGGGCATTTTCACTTTGGCGATCTCTTCGATCTGCTGCATCGTGATTGAACCGATCTTCTCTTTATTCGGCTGACCACTGCCCTTTTCTTTACCGATTTTCTGGAGAATCAGGAAGGATGCCGGCGGTTGCTTGAGGATGAAGGTGAAACTTCTGTCGTCGTAGATCGTGATCTCGGCCGGGATGACCTGCCCCATCTGACCTTTCGTCTTCTCGTTGAATTTGAGACAAAATTCCTGAATGTTGATACCGGCTTGTCCGAGCACGGGTCCGAGTGGCGGGGCGGGATTCGCCTGTCCGCCTCGTGCCTGCACTTTGATGACTTTCATGACTTTCTTCGCCATAGCCGCGACACTTTAGGGACAGCAAGCTCACTCGTCAATCTCACTTCGACAATTCCGCAATCAGCGCACTGACCGCTTCCGCTCCTTTCTCTGCGATATGGAACTCGTAGAGCCGGTCGCGCACGCGGATGAAGATCACTTTCTCCGAACTGATCGCGGGATCGGAGAAAGCGAGCATGTCGATGGGAGGACCGTTCTCTGAGGTAAGAGTTTGGTCGATGAGTCCAGTGACTTTCGGCGAGAACTGTTCCTGGAGAGCCTGCTTCACGCTCTGGAAGATCATCTTGGTGTTGTCGCCTTCGATCCATGAAAAGAGTGCCGCACGATCGTTATTGAGGAGGAGCACCATCGTCTGCGCGTTCGATCCTTGCGTGATCAGTTGGAGGAGACTCGCTTCACTCGTCTGTGTCGGCATGAATTGGAAAGAAGTCAGCAGTGCACCGACGTCGACACTGGTTTTCTTCTTTGTCGATACTCCTTTCTTCACGACGCGTGACGATGACGACGATCCGGTTGTCGCAGGAGTCCCTTGTGCGGGGATGACGGCAACATCGGAAGAAGCCGATGCACTTGGGTTCGCAGTGTCTTCGACAGCCGGTGTGTCGGTGAACTCCGGTCGTTCCTTGAAATAATAATCGGCGCCACCGAGTGCCAGTGTGACGACAACGAGGAGAGCTGTGAGAAGAGGAGCGGCGGAAGACACGACGCAGATTGTATCACCTATTTCGTATAGCCTATAACCTGCCTCCGCTGGAGCTGCGCATCTCTCTGGCAGGTTGCGCGCGCATGCGTATGAAGTTTTGCGCAGCGTATGGGGTGTGCGCTCATCCCGCGTTTGACGAGTCTCTCTCTGTCAACGATCAGCTGAGGATTCACGTACTCGGTACTCGTACTGAAGAGCACAGGTTTACCTGCACTCTTGGGAGTACCGAGGGTGCGAGTCTGCGCACGGATATTTCGTTGTATCTTGGCACTGATTGCCAGCTGAGTACGCTGCTTCTTTGTCAGAAAACGAGGTACAGGTTGTGAGTGAGCTCCCATGGTTGTGAGTGCACCGGCGGCAAACGGAGTGCGTGCCTTATCCTTGCTACTCAAGCCTCCCGCAATTGCGAGACTGCCGGAGAGACATGCAATGACAGTAGAGACTGTGACTATGGCTTTGAGCGACCGGTTCATACGATTGAGGTGGAGGGTGAATGTTAATATTATATCACTTTTTATTAATATGTCAAATACTCTCAAGTGACGTCAGTACCACTTTTGCATCTACAACGACAATCCTGTCCCCGGAGACCAGTACAGGGTTCAGGTCGATTTCGGAGATGTTCGGGCAGTCGTGCATCATCGCGGAAACGTTGACGATTGCTCCCGCGAGACTCTCGATGTCGAGTGCTTCTTTCCCGCGCATACCGATGAGGAGTTTCCAGCTCTTGAGCGAACTCAGCATGTCGTATGCTTGATGCATCGTGACAGGCGCAAGTGCGAAACAGGTATCGCGAAAAAGCTCAGTATAAATACCGCCAAGCCCAACCATCACGATCGGTCCGAAATTTTCATCGCGGATGCCGCCAACGATGAACTCGTTTCCGATGGGAAGAAACTGCTGGATGAGCACACCGCGGATGCCCGCACTCGGTGAAGCTCTGCCGCAGTTCTTCAGTATCTCGTCGTACGCTGACTTCACTTCTTTTTCGTTTTGCAGATTCGTTCGAACACCACCGATGTCAGTTTTATGGAGAATATTGGGGGAGCTGACTTTTGCGATGATGGGATAGCCGATGCGCTCTGCAAATTCGGTTGCTTCACTCACCGAGCGTGCGACAGCTGCTTCGGGAGTAGGCAGCTGATACAGACCAAAAAGATCTTCGGTTAATTCTTCCGGCAACAGTCCTGCTCGTCCTTTCAATATTCCGACTGCAGCGGAGGAGCGGTCGTCACGGTCACCTTCTTCTTTTGCAGCGCTGTGTGGAGTTTTTTGCAGGAGTGCAGCCATCGCATGGAGTGCTTCTTCCGGCGCATCGAAGCAGGGGAGCCCTGCTTTCGAAAAGAGTGCGCGCGCCTTCACAACATGCGGTCCGCCCATGAAACAGGGAATGATCGGCATGAGTCGATGATTTTTTTTGGTTGCGATGATCGCTCGTGCGATGTCTTCGCATGGCGTCATGACCTGAGGCGTGAGAATCACCACAATGCCATCGACGTTTCTGTCGGATGCACAGGCTTCCAGAGCCGCAACGTACCTCTCGGCTTTTGCATCGCCCAGCACGTCAACCGGGTTCCCGATGCTCGCCGCTTCGGGCAGAGATTTCTTGAGCTTCGCTTGCGTCTTCGTTTCGAGATCCACAAGGATGAGTTTCTCTTTTTCCGCCGCGTCGGTAGCAAGCACTCCGGGCCCGCCCGCGTTCGTGATCACGGCAATCGATGATGAGACGAGAACCGGCTCACTACTCAGGACGGAGAGGAGACTTAGAAACTCTTCGGTTGAATGTGCGCGGTGAATGCCTGCTGCGTCTGCGGCGGCATCGAGTGCTGCATTCGAGCCTGCGAGTGCTCCGGTATGCGATGACACGGCTTTCGCGCCACGCGTGGAGATTCCCGCTTTCAGGAGGACGATCGGCTTTTTCAGACTGACGCGCTTCGCAGTTTCTATGAATGTCCTACCGTTCTCGATACTCTCGAGGTAGAGACCGATGACCGTTGTCTTCTTGTCGTGTTCGCAAATTTCTAAGAAGTCAGATTCGTTCATCGTTGCTTTGTTGCCGATGCTTGCGACAAGTGAGAACGCGAGTCCCGCTTCTTCACTGCGATCGAGAAGTGCGACAGCCATCGCACCGGATTGGCTGATGAGTGCGATCGATCCTGCACTACTCGGACTTGCGGCAAACGATGCGTTCAATCCGAGAGAGGGTCTCAGGATCCCCAGACAGTTTGGTCCGACAAGACTCATGTTGTACTTTTGAGAGATGCCTGTCAGTTGCTGCTCTCGCTCCCTTCCTTCCTTTGTCCCAAGTTCCTTAAATCCCGCAGAGATGACGACAAGGGTCTTCACTTTTTTCTTTCCACACTCTTCCGCAATCCCAGAGACCGTTGCTGCCGGCGTCACGATGATCGCAAGATCGACTGCATCAGGGATGGCACCGACCGATGCAGAGCACTTTCTGCCCATCATCTCCGTGTGTTTCGGATTCACAGGATAGACCTCTCCTTTATAGCTGCCTCCGAGAAGATTTTTCAGGATCGAGCATCCGAGCTTGGTTTCATCATCACTTGCACCGATGAGGGCGACGGACTTTGGTTCGAGAATGTACATGGAGAAGATAGTAGCACGGTCATCTTGACCGTGTCCTTGAACACTGGCTGGAAGCCCGTGCTACACTTTGCCTATGGTCATAAAACGTCAGCAGCGCAAGGATGAGGCTCTCGAGAAAGTTCTCGTCCCCGAGGAAGCCGCCGAAGCCGAAGCGTCCCTGCGTCCACTGAGTCTGGACGAGTACATCGGTCAGAGTGATTTGAAGCAGCATCTGATCGTCTATTTGCAGGCGGCGAAGAAGCGTACCGAGCCGCTTGGACATACTATTTTGCATGGACCTCCGGGGCTCGGGAAAACAACGCTCGCCTATATTCTTGCGAAAGAAATGAATGCGCAGATCCGGGTGACATCGGGACCTGCGATCGAGAAGCCGGGGGATCTCGCGTCACTTCTCACGAATCTGCAGGCGGGGGACATGCTGTTTATCGACGAAATTCATCGCCTGCGTCCTGCGATCGAAGAAGTGCTTTATTCGGCGATGGAGGATTACGCGCTCGATCTTGTGATCGGCAAAGGGCCGTCCGCGCGCTCGATGCGCATCGACCTTCAGCCGTTCACGCTGATCGGCGCCACCACGAAGATCGGAGCCGTGAGCATGCCGCTTCGCGATCGGTTCATTCACAATTTTAAACTTGCGTTTTACCAGGTCGACGAACTGAAAAAGATTGTCTCGCGAACGGCAGGGATTCTTTCTGTTGCGATGGATCACGATGCTGCCGATCTTCTCGCACGTGCGAGTCGCAGTACGCCGCGCATCGCAAACAGGCTCGTCCGGTCCGTGCGTGATTTCGCGCAGGTCAATAACGAAGAGACCGTCACGCACGCACGCGTGAAGGCGACACTTACGTCACTCGGGATCGATGCGCATGGCTTGGATACGACTGACCGTCTGATTTTACTGTCGATCATCGAGAAGTTCTCGGGTGGACCTGTCGGGCTTTCTGCACTCGCAGCCATGCTCAGTGATGAACAGGAAACGCTTGAAGACGTCTACGAACCGTATCTCCTCCAGTGCGGCTATCTGCAGCGGACGCCGAAAGGACGCATTGCGACGAAGATGGCGTATGAACTTTTGGGCATGAAAATGCCGGAGAGTCAGGGAGGGATGTTTTGATGTTTTTTGTGTGTGATACTTATCTCAATCCGTATCGACTCTTTTGAAGGTGATTGTCGGCATTTTTTGATAGCAATCCCATTAATCGATCTCTTGTCTCACTTCTTCTGTCGAGCAATGCTTCAATAACGCACATAAAGTGTCCTTTGCCCACTAACTCCCTTTTTCGTACCCACTCATTGAATGCAAGTATGCTTTCCATAACGATTCGATCCCTACTCAAAAGAAAAGGTTTATCCATTGGTAGCACTTGCGTTATTCGTCGATCAATTTCCCAGCCGAAAGCCTCACCATACATTTTGTCATCAAATGCATCAGCTCCAAGCGCATCCGCAAGTCTTTTGGGGCCTCCTCCACCATATCCCCAATTAAAATCCTGGGATCGATCCAATGATTTCAGTTCATAATCATCCAAGCTATCTTCTTTCACAATGACCTTCCTATAACCGGTTTGCGGAATAAGACCTTGGTATGTTCTTTTTTCGGGGCCTATTGGGGTTTCTCCGAACATTCTTGAAAAGAAGTAAATAAGGGAGAATTCTAATAATTTTTTTATTCAGTCAAATTTTTCTTTATGCGAATTCAGATCTAATCGGCAAAAACATTTCGAAGGTGGTCTACCCGCGGTTCTTCATCAATGTATTGACTGCATCTTTTATTTTTTTCTCAAACTCCTCTCTCGAAAACTTCTTCGACTGTTCTCTACACGCATTACGCGAATATTTTTTGCCATCAAACGTTGTGAGAACTTTTTGCAGAGATTCCGCCGTCGAATCATCGAAAAATTCTCCGGTCACGTGCTCGACCATCGTTTCCAGCGCTCCTCCCGATCGGTATGCGATCACGGGTGTACCGCAAGCCATGGATTCAAGCGGTACCAAGCCGAAATCTTCGTCTCCGGGGAAGATCGTCGCCTGCGCACTTGTATATAGATCTGCAAGCTCGTCGTTCTGTCGCCATCCGTAGAATTCAATGGTCGGACCCGCAAGTTTTTTAAGACGCTCTGCATCGGGCCCTTCACCGATAATTTTCAGGTGCAGTTTCAGCGCATTGCAGGCTTCGATAGCCAGATCAATTCGTTTGTAACGGACGAGGGAAGACACGATGAGGAAGTAGTGTGGGTTTTGCATTTGATCGTTGATCGGTTTTCGTTCCTGCAGCCAGAAATTGTCGATCGGTGGGTACACGACATCGCTTTCTCTCCGCCAGTACAATTCGATCCTTCGCTTCACGATCTTGGATGCCGCAAGGAGCTTGTCCGGTCTGTCCGCCGTTTCGCTGTCCCAGATACGGAGCTTGTGAAAAATGTGTGAGAGATAGTGTTTCTTCAAAAATCCAAACATACCTTTCGATGCTTCGCGCAGCACATCATGCGTGCGATCCCACAGATAGCGAGCGGGGGAGTGGACGAAACACAGGTGCTTGGGCTTTCCGTTCGTGATGATGCCATGTGCGAAGGCCGAAGAAGTGGAGATCACGAGGTCGAACTCCGAGAAGTCCCATGCTTCGACCGCACGTGGGAATTGTCGAAGGTAGAGATGATGATTGTAGGAGCCAAGCAGAGGTCGGATGGTGCTCGTACGTACGCGTTCTTTCGGAAACCAGTCCGAAAGCTTCTTCTCGTCATACAGAAGAGTGTAGATCGGTGCCTCAGGAAACATCTCCGCAAGGATCCGCAGTACCCGTTCCGCACCGCCGCGCATTGTCAAAAGTTCATGAACAAGGGCTATTTTCATCGGAAGAAGCATACAGTGTTTTTTTCTTGACTTTGGATGAAAAATAGCGAAAATGCCGCTCTCTGAGTCTTTCCACCATTCCATTCACCGGCGAAGCAGATCCACTGCAAGAAGATGACAGCTTCTCTGTATCGGTAAGGGATCGGCAGGAGCGTGACCCTGCCCGTGGAGAAAGTGACGTCAGGTTGCTTCCTGAATCGGTGAGAGAATTGCGTCTACAACAGAGAAAGTTGCTCGAGCAGAGGATGTATTAGGAATGTGGCGACGCAAAAAGAGCCGCCGAAGGATCTATTCGTAATAGGGATGATTTAAATATTCAGCGTTACGGGATGTAAGTACGTTTATTTCTGTGCCTGCACGCTCCGCGCTATTTTCGCTGCGAGCATTCTCGGGATGAACCGTGTCATGAACGCTCCTATTTTGTTCTTGAGTCCTGCGACGACGAGCGGTTTGCCGCACTTCATTGCTTCGTAACCGATTCTTGCGACTGTTGCCGCGTCCATCGAGCCGAGTGTGAACAGACGGGAATTTCCCATGTGAGCATTTATTTCAAAGCCGGTCTTTGTGGGTCCAGGGCAGAGACACGTGACGGTGATGCCTGTCCCCCGCAGTTCTTCGGTGAGTGCGAGTGAGAGGTTCATCACGTATGACTTACTCGCAAAGTACACCGCCATGAGAGGACCTGGTTGGAACGCAGCGGTCGAGGCGACGTTGAGAATCTTTCCACTCTTGCGTTTCACCATTGCAGGCAGAAGGTTCTTCGTAAGTTCCGTGAGAGCCGCGATATTCACGGCGATCAGGCTTTTCTCTTGCTCATACGCTGTTTCATGAAACAGTCCATAGGCACCGAATCCTGCATTGTTAATGAGTACCGTCGGTTCGATGTTCCTGTTCCTCAGTTCGTCGGTCAGTGTCTTCACTGCATCGGGAAGGCTTAGGTCACAGGGGAGGACGGTGACACGTACTCGATGCTTTTCTTCCAATTCTTTTGCGAGCTCCTCAAGCTTTCCTCTGCTGCGCGCGACGAGAACGAGATTGTTGCCATCCATTGCACAGAGTCTCGCAAATTCTTCGCCCAGTCCTCCGCTTGCGCCGGTGATGAGTGCAGTATCCATCGGGTGGAGCATAGCGGAAGAGAGGCGATTTTGTTGAGACACCACTTCGATACCCCCGATTTCGATTCATTGTCATGAGCAAAAAAGCTTCTCGTGTCACTTCGTCTGCCAGTCGTCTGTCCCTTTTCATGGTTTTTTTCAATACTGCGTCAACGTACTTCCTATGATTCACTCTCCTGCTTCGGTCACTCATACGACGATTGATGAACTGCCGATGCATGAAGTGTCTTTAAATCCGAGTTTGCTTCGGGAGGAGTCGGACAGGCATCGGATTGTGTTCACTGATACCGTTTTCAGTGTGCAGGAGGAAGTGAAGAGTGTGCTTGCAGCAAAAAAAAGCTCCGAGCGTACGGTCTTACCAGAGCCTGCGTGGGTCGATGAACTGATGGACTTTGGCAGTTTCGATCCGAGAGCGGCGATGAAGGCTTCTCTCGGGGAGCATCGCTATAAGCGCTTGAAGCCGAATCTCGGTGCTCTCGATCGTTTGCTTCCGAAGGCAGGTACGGTGAATCATTCGTAAATGCCCTTTTCTTTTGATGTAAAGTTTGCTATACTGGTTATGTCATCGAGTGAATAGAGTTCATCCTTTACTCCTTCGGTGGCCAAAAACAAACACCGTCCCGGTAGCAATACTCGAGGCGGTTTTGTTTATGGGGCAGAAAAGAGCGGATGATCTTCACTGTTTTACTTTCCTCCTGCATAATCGAATTGTGGGTCGGTAGCTCAGTTGGTAGAGCAGTGCCCTTTTAAGGCATTGGTCGAGGGTTCAAGTCCCTCCCGACCCACCATGATAGAATCCGTCCATGGTCAACGTTTTCATCTTCCACGGCGTCGGAGGGAGTAGCAGCGAGAACTGGTTTCCGTGGATGAAAGCGGAGCTGCAAGCAGCAGGACACACGGTGATCGTTCCAGATTTTCCTCATCCGAACAGGCCGCAGCTTGATGAATGGCTGAAGAGTTTTGAGCAGTACAAACATCTGCTCAGTGAAGATTCGGTTCTTGTCGGCCACAGTCTCGGCGGTGCTTTTGCGCTTCGCTTGCTTCAGTCATGGAACGTCCGTGTTCTTGCGACGTTTCTCGTCGCTTCCGTCTGGGGTGTCATGGACAACGAGTTTGATCCGCTGATGAGGACTTTTACCGAAACATCGTACGATTGGCAGAGGATCAATCAGTACGCTGGAGAGATACATATTCTTCATTCGGACAATGATCCGTATATCAAACTTGCGAAGGCTGAAGA
>SICN01000024.1 GCA_009691405.1 Candidatus Peribacteria bacterium
CGGCAATCGCAGCGCTCGATGCTCTCGGTGAGCGAGTGAGCACGATCATTCTCGGCGGACAGGATCGAGGGTACGATTTTTCGCCACTCGTGAAACGGCTGAAGGAGTCTTCTGTGAAAACGGTGATTCTGATGCCTGATAGTGGAGCAACAATCAGGAAGAAGCTAGAGGAAGCGAAGACTGATGTTGAGTTGGTAGACGTGTTGACTATGCAGGAAGCCGTTACAGCTGCCAAAAAGAGCGGCAAAGGAACAGAGTCACCGATTGTCCTCCTCTCCCCTGCCGCGCCGAGTTACGGACATTTCAAGAATTTTGAGGATCGGGGTGAGCAGTTTGAAAAGTCCATCAAGACCGCACCCAGAAAGGGTGCTGCCAATGAAACAAAATAAAGAGACATGGGAGCGGGTTTTCTACCCGTGTTTGAGGATCATTACCCTCCACCTGCCTTCACCTTTGCCGGTCGCACTACTTTTCCGTGTAATTCATAACCATCCTCGAGCACTTCGACGACCGCGCTTTCTTCACCCGCAACCTGCATCAAGACCTCATGCCGCTCAGCATCAATCGGCTGACCCATGGACTCGAAACGCTTGAGTCCCATATCTCCGACTTGCTTCAAGAATTCCTGCTCAAGCGCCACAATTCCCTTCACCCATTCGTTCTTCTCGAGATCCTTCGGCAAATGTTTGAGTGCACGCTGTAAATTGTCGATCGTGGGGAGTAGCCTCAGAAGCACCGCTTCGGATGCAAACTTCCGAAGATCCCCTGCTTCGCGCTCGAGCCTTGCCTTTGCATTCTGCAGCTCCGCCTGCGCACGCGATGCAACTTCCTGCGCCTTCTTCAGTTGCTCGGTCAGCTCTGCGATTTTCTTCTCGAAACCGACAACATCAACATCCTTCGCGGCAGCGCTCGCAGCGGCTGCAGCTACTTTTGCGGTAAGATCGTCATCCTGTGCTGGATCGGGTTTGGACATGTGCAAAGTATAGCAGATTGACACTACAGTTCTCGATACGCCTTCGCTGCGGCTCAGGCTACTCGAACTGACACAATACTATGGTACTCTCTCCGTATGTCATTTCGAGTAGTGCGCTTCGAGCGCACGTAACGAGAAATCATCCCAAGCTCCTCCGTATCACCGCCGCCTCAACAAGATCACGTTGTATAACCTCTTTTGATGAATCTCCATTCATCAATCGCTGATAGATCGACGATGTCAGATTACGATGGATCATGTGCCTCGGCTTCTCCGGACCCAACTCTATCTCGAGTATTTTTTCGATCGCATCGATATCGTGTTCGATTTCACGAAACACTGATTTTTTCTTGCCTAGCATCAAAAGATTCTCACGATTCAAATACTTGCCTGCATGCTTCAGATCCTCACGCAAAGCCGGATAATGCTGTTCTATCATTTCGAGTAATCCCATCTCACCTGCTTTCACAAGTCCTCTACCCGTGGCGATAAGTTCAGGTGGAAGACCGATTGAATACAGAGCGCCGGTAAAGCCGATAGCGCGTGGCAAACGCACCTTGCCGATGCCACGGCTGTATCCGAAGAGCCCGATGTGCTGGAGTCTCTCGCGGCGCTGCGGCATGTAGGACGCAATGTCATTGATGAGCGGCGCAATCGATTCGATCGTCGGCTGCCAGATCTCTGTAAAAACCTTGCAGAGCTTTCCGATACTCTTCCTGTCCCCATCTGACACGCGAATGACCCTGTACTTCGGTACTTCTTTCTGCATTCGTCTCAGCGCTTTCCGTACTTCTTCCTTCGGATAGTCATACCGAAACGCAGACTGGATCGAGTACGTTCGCACGCCGGCGTACTGAGGCATAAAAGTATCGAGATAGGTCGGATTCACGCTGCCGCGAAATGGAAGAGAACCGGTTCCAAGCACCGGAAAAACATCCATGTCACACTCATCTGCACAGTCTTTTGCAAGACTGAGAGCCACTTTCACCGCAAGTACCGCGGGGACCAAGCCTGCGTTCATTGCAGGATCGGACCTGGCGAGAAACAGACGCTGTCCCCTGCTTCCTGCTTCTGGACATTCTTTCAGTAATTTCTTCCAGTACGGTGAGAGAATACGATCAATCGACAGAAGCGACGGAACATCTTCGACCAAAGGTGTGACATCGAACATCTTCAGAAGATCGGTGTCGGCCTTCTTACCTTTATGAAAAACAGACCGGTGATAGGCTGCAATTTCTCGAAACGCCTCACGCACCTTCATCGGCTGAGCAGCGCTCGTCGTGAGTGGCAGGAACATCTCGGTCACGGGCGGACGCTTCACGCCAATGTCACGCGCGAGATCCGAAAGTGCCAAAATGTTCATGAACGCACGCGCCATCCTGTGCATTTTCTCTCCATCGAACGCGGGAATGCGATAGGTAAGATGCAGATCTTCGCCGAACGGACGCCTCGAAAACAGCTTCTGACCGCGGGAAAAAAGCTTCTCACCCACGGCTTCATCCACATACTTCCCTTCCCAGTCCCACATGTACTCATCAATCGGTAATTCTTTAAAAAGAATCATCACCTCTTCGATTTCATCCTGCGTCCTGACGAATGCATCCTCCTTCCACCACGGAGCGCACGCATTGTCTGGATGCTGTGTCGCCATGGTGACGGGAATCGAGGGTCGCACGACAGCAGAGTACGCTGGTTCTAAACGCTAAAAAAGAGTACAATAGAGTTCATGAAAAAGCCCACGAACATTATAAGCTGCGGGTGTTCTTCGGATGAGTGTGCGGATAGTCCGCGGAGCAACGTGACGCAGATCGGCGGCATGCTGATCGTGATCATTGCGGGCTACATGCTTCTGACGAAATTCGAGCTCTTCAGAGCGGCAGGCACAACCGATGCCGCGATCGGTCTCGGAGCGGTCTTCCTGATTGGCATCACCGCGTCGTTTTCGAGTTGCCTTGCGATGGTCGGAGGTCTTCTTCTTTCGATCTCGGCGAAGTGGAGTGAAACACACAGGAAGGTAAGCCACTT
The DNA here is from genome assembly GCA_009691405.1 of Candidatus Peribacteria bacterium. Classification (GTDB taxonomy): domain Bacteria; phylum Patescibacteriota; class Gracilibacteria; order Peribacterales; family Peribacteraceae; genus SICN01. Next base: position 2,999 of record SICN01000024.1, read on the forward strand.
TTCGAGATTTCTTCCGCTCCTGCAATTCAACATCGGTCGTATCGTGGGCTACTTCTTCTTCGGAGGACTCACGGGGCTTCTCGGCGGCTCGCTCGTGCTCTCGGTCAAAACCACGGGTGTTGTGAAAGTGCTTCTCGCACTCGTGATGGTCTACCTGGGGCTCAGCATCCTCAAGCTCATTCCGAAGAACGCATGCAAAATTCCGTTGCCGAAAGCACTCTGGAACCGCATTCATCGATTGCAAGAATCGGAAAGTTTCCTCGCACCGATCCTCCTTGGAGCCATTACGTTCTTCGTGCCATGCGGCTTCACGCAATCGATGCAGCTCCTTGCACTTGGCTCCGGAAGTTTCTGGGCGGGTGCGATGATCATGACGATGTTCGCTCTCGGAACACTCCCATCCCTTATCGGCATCAGTGCAGCAAGCTCGCTTGCCGATGGCAAAATCGGCAAGCTCTTCTTTACGTTTGCAGGAACGCTTTCCGTCTTTCTCGGACTCCTCAACGTCCAGAGCGGACTTGCACTTACGGGCATCAGCCTTACATTGCCTTCAAACCAGAGCCAACTGACAACGGATCCAAACGTCACGATTGATCGGAACGGTCAGCAGGTGATCAGTGTCGGAGTCCAGACCAGCGGCTACAGCAAGAACATCTTCACGATTGATCCGGACAAGCCGACATGGATCTACGCGACGGCGAAAGAGCCGCTCAGCGGCTGCATTTCGAGTATGGCGATCCCCGATTTCAACGTCTCAACGCCGCTGCATACGGGCGGAAACTGGGTCGGACCGATCAAACCCAAGAAAGACTTCGCCTTCATGTGCTCGATGGGGATGTTCCGAGCAGATGTGCATGTACGGTCGTAAGCATCAGACCTGAAGTCACATCATGCAACGGGAGCAGGCATTCTGCCTGCGTAGTTCAAGCATTCCACAGATCATTATTGAGTGCACGGCACCTCCGGATCAGCAATGCAATTCTCTGTCGGCGGCTCGCCTCTCCACGGACACGTCTTCGAGTACTTGCATGCATCATCAGTGAGCATCTTCAATTCTTTCGTCACTTCCGCCTGATCGACAGCATTCGTGATTAGAAGATGATCACCGTCCTCAAATACATATTTCAGACCATCGAACGGACGCTCGACGCCGTTCACGAACAGACGGAACGGATCCTCGAAACATTCCTCTCCATCCTCCCCGGGAATTCCCGAACTGAAACACTTGTCCGTGAATCCGAGACTCAGTGACATGAAAAAATCGGCAAGCGTGAGCCCCGGCTTGTGCCGATGAATCACATGCCCGTTGCCACCGTGCAAATGGAGATATTCTCTCCCCGGCACTGTGTGTCCGTCTTCTTCGTCGCCGTGTGCGATCGCCGAAGGAATGATCGACAGTGCTTCCTCCTGAGGTGGCGGAGCCGACATGAATTTCGGATCTCTGAAATCCAGCTGTGTGCCATCGATCCAGACCGCAAAATCCACATGCGTATGATTCGGATCGGGATTCTTCGCCGGCGTGCGTGCACAGGCAACGAGGACGAATGGCAAGGAAATCGCAACGAGAGTAGAAGAGAGTTTCATGATGCGAGGGAAGTTGATGGTAGTATAGCAGCATGTCACGCACCGCGATCGCTCGCTCCATTCTCATCATCGGCATCGCCTTCGTGTTCCTCTACTTCGGCATCGAAAAATTCGTGCATCCGAATCTCTGGATCGTCTGGATGCCAGACTGGATGGATGGACTACTCGGTCTCACGCTTGGTTCGTGGCTAAGCATTGTCGGAGTGACGGAAATAGTGATCGCAGTGCTTCTCCTCGTGCCCGTACGGATAGTGCGGCAAGTCGCAATCATCGCTGCATCGCTTCACCTCTTCGGGATTGTCATGGAAGTCGGTTGGAATGATGTCGGCGTACGCGATATCGGACTGATGTTCATGTCGGTGTCGCTGTGGTTCCTGATCTAGTCACACACATACGTAAAACGACCCCCATACGGAGATCGTTTCGCAGAAAGAGCCAATCAATTAACGTGCTTGCTTCGGCAAACGACCCTGAGTGTCGTCCAATACCTGCTCAGTCGAACGACCATCAGTACTCTCAACAACTTTGTCAGAACCTGCTGCACCGTTCAGAGTGCTAGCAATCTTCAGTCTAGGGGCAAGGCTAAGAGAAGAATCATGACCAATACCCTCTAGAGTATCAGCAGCATCCTGAAGCTCTGCAGCGCGCTCATCTGGGGTCTGCTGTTTCTCATTATTCGGAACGCTACTCATAATTTATACTATTTCGTCAATAGTCTTCTGAACCTGAGCATAGCGCCCAAACCTGTCCCAAACAACCTCCGGAAGTCGATAATGCTGGCTTCCGTCAATCTTCTGGACAATTTCGAGTGCCATCGGAATCACTGCCTCGAAGTCATCGAATCCTTCTCCGCTCTGCATACTTCCCCAAAGGGAGCTTTCCCTCATTGCCTGTACAGGAATATCTTTCCCGAGAAGAGTCGCAAGCTGCTCGATGTCTTCGGTAATGCTGCATTCGAACACAAGTTCCTGAAGGCTATCTCTCTTGTTGGGTGCAACCGGAATGCGAATGATGATGTTGGAGTAGCCGTCATACTGGACTAGTGCCGTTTCTTCCGAACGTGAAAGCGTCACGATTCTCTCGACACCCTCGTCCGCATGCAGGGAAGAGGCATCGTACGGCTCCGCCTCACGATCGCGAGACTGTAAACGTTCTGCGTCCTCATCACTTGCCTGAAACAAAGAATCATTTCTGTAATCAGGATCGCTCAACAGATCTTCGATCGTCATAGGATCGGAAAGTAATTGATCTCTGTGATGATTTTGAGCTTCTGCGGTGCGACGCTGTATCTCATCCGTGATCAAGTTGACCGTCCATTCTGTTGCTACCGATATCGCTTGTTCCCTCTGAAGCAATCTCTCGAGTTCATCAGGCTCAGCAGCGACAAGCTGCAGACGCAAAGCTTGAAACGGATCATCGAGTACACCAAGGACAACAGTGTCTTCGTCAGCTTCGATGGAGAGAGTCAAAGGAACCATAAAAGATATATTACAAAATAAAACCAAACTAATAGTACTCAGTGAAAATATGTTTGCAATGGCTTCTACATACTATTCTCTTACTATTTACACGCCGCTTTAATTAACATAATATGTTACTACTATGTTCTGCTTCGACCCCAGTAACCCCCTCCTCAACGCCGTACTCGAGATTGTCGCAGAAGCGCCTTCGCTACCCGTCCGCGATCTGCATGCACGCATCGAGAAAGACAAGCGCTATCCTGTCACGATCCAGCATCTGTACCGGATCGTGAATCGTCTTATTGAAGCGCAGATGCTGCTGAAGGAAAAAGGCAATCTCACGCTCAACAGGATCTGGCTCAGTCAGCTCGGTCACTTTGCCGCAAGTGCGGCAGGACAGCTCGAGAAAGATCAGGTGTCCTCGCTGTCGCTGCCGCTTCAAAGCGGACAGCATGTCGTCATCCGCACTGATTCGCTTCTGGGACTCCAGGCGATGTGGTACCACACCCTTGCGCAGCTCTATACGCACCTCAAGAAGCAACCGACCGAGATCGTGAAGTACTACTCGCACGCATGGTGGCTCCTCGGCAACGACGACTCGACCGAAAAATTTCTGCAGGCAGTCTCTTTGCTCGATATTTCCTGCTACTGGCTCATCGGCAACAAGACGGCAATGGATACGGAAGCGGTAAGACAGTACAAACATGTGTTTCCGATTCGCGCGGAATCTCGCACTCCTTTCCCGTCCGAAGGGTACTGCGTGAACGTATTCGGGGAATACATTCTCGAGTGCATCTTCCCAAAAGCGATCGCCATGCAATTTCACCTTCTCTTCTCCGGAAAGAAAGTGAAGCGCGAAGACAGTCTCGAACTCCTCAAAGATCTCTCGGGCATCAAAGCAAGATACTCAATGAAATTCTGGAGAAACGCAGAACTAGCCCAAGAAATACGATCGAAGGTGAAGCGGTATTTTACGTAATGGGCAATGGTGTCACGTCAGGCAGTCGACCAATGGCTCTTTTGCTCCTGAAACAGAGGAAAGCCGGAATACGGCATACTGTAGGCCTTCTGTTCCATCACCTCATACGCGTGCACACCGAAATGAGTGAGCTTGCACCATTGAATGAAATTCTGGATATCATCATGCTTTCCTTTGATATCCATGCGCATTTTTATTCCGTCACTATGCTTTCCGATTCGACCTGACAGAGTGTGCCAGTCATGCCTGTTGACCTTACGAAGGATTTCTTTAATGAACACGCTGCATTTCTCGGGATCGTGAGATGACAATCGAAACACAAACTTTCGCATTTCGATCTCGTCTTGCGATTTTCCATGGTCAACTGCCGGTGCTTCCTTCTGTTTGGGCTCCGGATTCTTTTCAGGCTGTGGTTGTGATTGCGGCTTAGGATCTCCAGGCAACGAGGTAGGCTGCATTGGGGTTGCCTTCTTCTGCGGCCCAACGTTGTCCTTGTTCCAATTCCAAAAGAATCCCATGACTCCAGTATAGATCATCTATCAAGCATGTGGACATCAATGGTGTCACGGGTCACCAGAGATCATATCTTTTGGTGGTTGATATACCGCAGCCAAAGCATTGAAGGCAATTGGCAGAGATCATTCTGCGATTTTTATCGAAGTAATCGATAAGCCATTGGTCGTATCCTCATCCCAAGCACTGCCCAATCCCAATTTTCCATCTTTGGTCCAGTACAAATATGCATGGTATGTTCCATCTACTTCCGTTGGAAGATCGCAACGAGTGCTCGCATCATTCTGCGATATATGTTCTCCGGTTTGAACCAAATGAGAAATCATTGCTGTGGCGGCGATGACACAGGGGGCAAACATTTCATTCTTGCCTAAGAGCATTTTCTGCGCAGCAAGGGTCTTTCCCCTGCTCCCTGCGATCTGAAGATGTACACGATAGACATTTGTTGGGTACGATTTTGAAATTGCCGCGTCAGTGATCGAATTGATTTTTTCAAATGATTGCTGATACATGTTGTCCTTTCCAATTTTGGAATCTCGGAGTTGTTCATAGCTCCATCCTCCATAGCGAACCACGATTTCATCAGATGCAGCTGGGGGAAGCGACTGTCTGCCTGCTTCTCCAAATCCTAAGAGAGCTACGGAATCGTACGCATGATTTTTCGTGAGAGTACTTGTCTTACCCGTACATCCGGAGAAAATTATGGCACAGCATAGAACGATGCCTGATAGAGAACGATGGTGAGATCGAAATGGCTTCATTTTCATTTATGGTAACAGATAAGCTCTGCACTGGTCTGCAATTTAGACAATGGTGTCACGGGCCGGGATTGAACCGGCGACCCTGGGCTTATGAGTCCCATGCTCTACCAACTGAGCTACCGTGACAAAGAGTCTTTCGCCACCGTCGTCCAGCAGCTGACTTAAGATACTTCTCCCGACGTCGGGCTTCAACTGCATTTTGGCATTATTCCAGATACACCCTTTTCCAAGGTCGTTTGAATCGAGTTGAGACTACATGACCAGAGTTATGACATACGAGACGCTCATCTGGCTTACGAGAAATACCAACATAATGAGAACTATCGACAAGACTTTCAAGAATGTAGACAAACATAGACAGGTATTAAAGAGTCCCATGCTCCCCGCCCGACCGAACGATGTTCGGTCGTTCGGGCGGGTACCAACTGAGCTACCGTGACAGAGATGTGCAAAGAGCATACTACCAACTGCTTGTCGGCCGAAGCTCCGCAGAGCGAAGGCTGAAGCTACCGTGACAAACCGCTACGATGAAGAGATTATGCAGGAAGATGAAAGAAATCGGAAGGACTCAATCAACCTGCGGCCTCCTCAGGAATCTGCTCCACTCGGATGATGTGGCTGCCGAGATCCCCGACCAAACGCACTTTCGTCGGCTGCCCTCTGCGGCTGTAACTGCCGTCACTGAACTGCTGCTCGGCTATTTGCTGGAGCGACGATCCCGCGAGCGTATCGAGCGCCCTGCTCACGTGACGCATGTCGTAGAAGAGCTCATTGGTTTGGAAGATCTCCGACACATCGTCGATCCGAGCGGTACCCTTCGTCGCTTCCGTCTGCGTTCCGTCGAATCCGACTTTCTTTCTGAGCGATCTCTCGTCGTAGGCACAAACATCTCTGGAATCTTCGTACAAAAGTTGAACGGCCTGATCATCCACTCCAGCGAGTCGGAGATTCGCATTGATGAAGCCATAGCGAGACCCGATTTGCTCGATGCTGCTTCGAAGCAATCTGCCGAAATCGGGCGCCTCGAGCGCAAGCATCATGACCGGATCGAAGCGGGCGACGAGCTCCGGACGCGGCTTGTTCTGCCTGTCGCGAAACGATTCGCTGAGGACTTTTCGGAGCTCGCGATCGGTCATGTCACGACTGAGTTTTTCGGCTCCGGCGTTCGACGCACCGACGATGATATGGCCGGGACGACGCACGCTTGTGCCGTCTCCCGCCGTGAGCGTCGCCTTGTCGAAGAAGTTCATGAGCGCCTGATACACATCCGGGTGCATCTTCTCGATTTCATCGACGAACGTAAGCCCGATGGGATTGTCCTTGAGGAATTTGAAGAGAACGCCTTGATCTGGTCCGACGTAGCCGGTCGGCGAACCGACGAGACGCGAGACGGTGTGCGATTCGGAGTACTCCGCACCTTCGATCATGAAGAACGGAATGTTGACGGCGAGTGCGAGTCTGAGCATCAGTTCCGTTTTTCCGACACCCGTCGGTCCGGGGATGAGGAGCGTGAGCGGACGCGAAGCATCACGAAGACCCAGAATGTGCGATTTCATGCGCGAACCGATCTTCGAAATCGCCTTCTCCTGCCCCAAGACTTCGAGCGGCGCCCTCTCGACGAACGCGTCGATGGAACCGAGGCGCTTTCGCATCTGGGCGCCGTCCGGAAGATGGAAAATCGGCGCGAGCGCGGCCACAACATCCTGTTCGGTGAGTGTGTCGCTCCCCAGCATCTTCGCGTTCTGTGACGCCGCGTGAATGACTTGCAGCCCCAAATTCAACGGATCATCGTTCGGTTTACGCATGGTCTTCACCTGCGCCGTGACGAATCGCATCACCTCGGGAGAAATCGGCTGCGTCAGTTCGCACTTGCGTCGGAGCGACGGCTCTTCCTCACGAAGACGACTTTCGATTTCATGATCCAAAAAAGGCTGGATGATGACCGACGAGACGCCGGGGAGCGACTCGCGCATGCGGAGAATCACCTTGAGGCGATACTTCTGCAAAAGCTTCACGAATTGACCGTACTGCTTCATGTCTTTCACGTTCTCCGCGTTCACGACGAGCACCGTGCTGTCATCGTGCACGGTGAGCGACGAGAGCAGTTGATTGATACTCGAAAGATCGGGAGTGAGATTGAGATCGATGCCGAGAAATTTCTTGTACAGTCTCTCCCAAATTTTATCCATCTTGCTTGGTTGCTGGACGCCGACGAGCGTGCTGTTTCTCAGTTCCTCCCCGACGTCGCCTTCCATGAGCTTGAGCGCGAACGCGCGGATCAGTCGTTCGGATGGACGAACGTACTGTCCCCAGACTTCATCCGTCACTTCCGATTGCGCCTTCACCTTCTCGTCTGCGATATCTTTGGCAAGTTCCGGATGATATTCGGTGGAATCGACGATCGTCACGATGCCGGACTCCCGAAGATGCCGCTCGATCTCCCTCACTTCGGCGGACATCCCGAACGCATCCAGATGGAGCGATTGATACCCCTCGAGCGTTGCGAGATCCTCGAACATCGGAGGCAGCGGACCGACTTTCGTGGGTTTGTAGCTGGTGTTGTACACAGCGAATTGATCGATGACCTGCGCGGGAAGCTCAAATCGTTCGCATGCCAACTTCTTGCAACGATCGGGAAGCGTCGGAAAACCGATCTCACGGAGAATACCAAGCAGCCGCATAAGTTGTTCCTGCGAAACTGCGGCACTGTGACGGAACACGTACTCCAAATAATGATCGACAGACGGTTTCACATTTCCGTTCGCCTGCTGCACGAGATAGGAAAGCTCTTCCGTCTTCATGACCCCGGGGATCGAGAAATCCTGCAAGATGTGCCCAAGGAGTCGTACAAGCTCCGGCTGCATTTTCCGTTCGGTTTGAATGTCGGACGCGATGAGCGCAAGACTGGGATTGATTTCCCCTAGCTGAATCTGGAACGGCCTGAGCTGCTGCCACACGGCGCTGTTCCATCCGCCCGCACGATTGTCGGAAAGCCATTTGGCCTGCCCCGGGGTCATCAGAAATGAGGCTTGCTGCAGCGTCTGCACGCTCTCGGCGTCGCTCTTGGAAACGTAGGCACGATCGACAAACCTCATGAACGTCAGATTCGAAAAATCTTCCTTCTCGCGTTCGTCCACGGGCAGACTGGAAAAGACGATGTGCTTTCGGGCTTCTTTCGCAGCCGCGACGGCTCTGCGGAATTTCGCGATGTCCGCGCTGACTCTCGCCGACGACTCCAGATTCTGGAGGGGCGTACGAATGTATCTGCTGAATTCCTTGAAGGCCCTAATGTCTTTCTCAACGGTGCGAATCTCGACCTCCAGAGCCCTCACGTGCTGCGTCCACAGATCGTGATCGCTCTTCGAAGCATCTTTAGCCGGTTTCTTCTCTTTCATCCTCTTGAGAGCGGATTTCTTTCGTTCGAGAAGCCGAATGTTCTTCCTGTAATTCACTTCTGCCGTTATCGGCACACCTCGCTCCTGCAGAAGATCGCCCGCCTCACCGCCCGAAAAAATCCATTCGTATATTTGCTCGGTGAAACGCGTCCGATCCTCCGGCTTCACGTGATCCATGTCGATGCCCGACATCTTCGGAACCTGGATACACGCATACGACGGATGCTTCGCTTTCTTCGCATTCGGATCCTGACCCCAAAGATCATCGGAATGATCAATGCAGGACGTGATGATTTGATTGATGTCACCATGATGCATATCGAAGAACGGAGCGGAATGGGTCTTCCTGGCATCAGGTCTCTCTTCCTCCTGTCCGTCGAACGTCCCGTGATGTGAGACGATCAGAAAGCGCTTTCGTTCATTGCCGAGACCTTCAAGCAGCGATGCCATTCGAATGAAAAACGGCGTGGTGAGCTTGAGATGTCGTTGCGCCTTGTCGGGATTGTTGCAGCCGCCCGCGATGAAACGCCCGAACAAATTCTGCTGCGTGATGGGGAAGGGAAATTGGCTGACCAGATCGCTGATATCGACGGTGCCGAGCCAGATCTCATGCCGCACGATCGACTGGAGCACCTGCACTCTCGATTTCGAGAGTCCGTACTCCTTCAACATGTGCTCGGGCTCAGACTCCGCCAAATCCTCCGGGCTCATGGTTCCGTCATGCAATTGCTGCAAGAGTTGCAGCGATGTTTCCTCGACGGATTTCGTACTCCTCGTCGCACTGCCGACGATCCTGCTATCCTCGGGCAGATATCCGAGTGTTGCGAGATACGCTCGAGTGGTCTCTTTCTCTCCATTCTCCGGTTGAGTTGAGAGAAGCACCCTCCACCTCGTCACCGCCGTCATCGCGAGCAGCGTCATTCGCTCGATATCCGCGGGCACAGTCATCGTTTCCTGCAAAACGGTTTTATTCGTGAATGCCGGTAAATCGGAGTAACTGACCGTGGAATTCTTCATGAACCTCGATGAAAAGAAGGAGGTATTTGTACTTCATTATCGTTTCTCTGTCAAAGAAATCAGCTTTCGCGCCCGCCCCATGCTTCCGTGAACGATGAACGAGAACCTCGAACGGAGAAACACACTACCAACATCCCCTGAAACGTGTAATAC
>SICN01000025.1 GCA_009691405.1 Candidatus Peribacteria bacterium
GGCATCACATGGAGAAGCCCCCTGCTTAACCCTGTCTGCATGATCGCTTCCGGTGCGAGCGGAGTGAACGTGAAGATGAAGAATTGTGCAGAGATCACGAGGATCAGAAAGACGGTGAGGATGCCGTCCGGGAGTCTCAATGCTTTTTTCCCGGAGAGCACGATCGCAAGCGGCAGGAGAAGCGGCAGGAGAAGCCAGTTCGGTTCTCTCGTCAGGTGATACCAGATTGCTTTGAGAGCGAGTGGACTGAACACGATGCTGAGTCCGCTCACCGATTTTGCATTGCCAAACGTCAGTCCTTGCGACCATTTAAAGAGAAGCCATGGAGCGGCGAGGATCATCGCAAGAAGCAGGCTGAGTCCAAAGAGTCTCCGTGCTTGCTCACCGCTGAGGATCCCTGTTCGCTTCTTCTCGAAGAGTACCCGGAGAAGCATCAGCGTGAGTAGGGGAGCGTAGAGAACGGTCGCTTCATTTTTGGTGAAGAACAGGAGACCGAGTGAGAGACCGAATAGTGTGATCCAGGTTCGGGATTTCTCAGGATCGCGCTGCGAAGCCAGAGAGGTGAGGCACAGTATCGCAACAAGCAGATGCGAAGCCATGAAGATGTCCGCGTAGGGATTCGTTGCTTGGATCAGAAGCAGCGGAAGCGATACCAGAAAGCACGTTCCCCCGAGACTGAGGAGTGGTGACATCCGACGCCTGAGCCCGAAGAAAAAACTGCCGAGGAGCCCGATAAACCAGATCAGATGCAGACTGTTCACGAGTGGTTCTTCCCACGAACCTCGAAGAGTCGAGAGCCAAGTTTTGAGGAGCGGTACGGTCGATGGGTAGGAGCCGACGCCGCCTGCATTCTGGATCATGCCATTGCCGATCGGGATTTCGAGCGTCAACATCTCGGTGACGTAGAACATTTTTCCACGCATGTTCCAGTTGTTAAAAGAGTCATCCCAGTAAGTCGGTACAGAAATCAGATCGATGCTGCCCGCAAGTATTTTGATACCGGTCCACACGCAGAGGAGGATGATCGAAATTTTTATAAACTTCGGGAGTGGGATGCCTTCCCTAAACGCGGGCTGATAGAGCCTGGCAGCGAATGCATGCGTTCGTTTTGCAAGAGCCAGGAGTGCAATAAGAACCACGATAGATGGCAGCAGGAAGCCAAAAAGATTGAGCTTTGTCAGTCCGAGAATATGGAGAACAAATGCGAGCAGTGCGAATGCCGTTGGTCCGAGGACCAGTGCATAGAACCACCGCTCGACCGGTCCAAGTACAGGACTTTTCCTCTCGAGCAGGAGCAGCGTGAGATAACCGAGGGCGAGAGGAATCGCGATCCCGATGATGAAGGCGAGGAGATTCATTGGGTTTGTTGATCGGTGACCGGTGTATCGAAGGTACGGAAGACGAATGACGTGTCATCGAACCGACCGAGAATTTTCCCGGCATTCGTCACAGGTTGCGCATCGATCGTCAGTTGTCCCGCGTCGTTGATGCCGACATCGGATCGGTGATAGATGATCCAGGTGTCGTCGGTATCGTAGGCGATGCCGGGAATCGCAGGATAGGTGAGGTATCGCATGTTTCCGAGGTATGGCCACTGCTGTTCTGCAAGAAAAACGTAACTCTCTCTGTCCGAGACGTACAGTTTTGCAAATTTCGCAAAATCGTAGAAACGATCTCTGTCGCGGAACGTGCGACTCTGTTCGGAGCTCAGAATGTAAGACCTTGCATCATGGATCATGGAAGCCAGAAATTCTGCTCCCATGCGCAGATCGAAGAGAACCCAGAGAGCGAGAACGAGAGAGGATCCGATGAGGATGGCGCGTCTCTTTGCGACATTGGTTTTCCGTATCGCTGCGAATGCGGCGAGCAGCAGCAGGCTCAGGATCAGAAACACGTACACGACTGCCGTTCCCGACGGCGTTTGCGGTGGCACGTACGCGAAGAGATCTTGTCTCGCGACAGGATTATCCGCAATGTGTGGTCCCCACAGAAAGTTGATGGAGTACGTTCGCATGCCATCGAATGTCCAGAATGATCGAACGGTTTCCCACAGTCGCTCGCCTGTATTCAGTTCATCGAAGCGGATCTGGTGGAGGAGTACCGTCGTATTCGGCAGCAGAATTAGCCCGATTTGTTTCGGATCATTATTCCAGACGCTGACTGTCGAGAGCGAAAACGGGATGACGGTGTTCATCTCGCCCCCTGCGTCGATTGCGAGATTGTGGTTGATCTGCGACGGATCGTTTTTATAGATCCAGACCAGATAGATATTTTCGCGCTTTTCGGTGCTGATCGTCACCGAGCCCAACTGCGCCGAAACCGAGAGATCCGTACCGGTGAGGAAGAGCCCGGTTCCCGTCGTGTGCAGCAAGACTCCATTCGGTGTTTGCTTCATCTCGATCGGTCCTTTGCCTTCCCACGTCGCATTGATCTGACCCGCACCAAAATCGAAAAACTGCGATCGCATGGCGAATGCCGAAGCGGGGAGCAGGAGGGATGCGCTGAATGCGAAACTGCCAAGGATGAAATGGAGATGCACGGCAAGATTGTACTTTGGATGCGATTTTTCTGCGAGACGGTCCTCACTCCGCCCCGCCGAGCGGGGCACCTCTCTCCATCATCCTCTCTCGGCTCTTCGAGCCACTCTCTCCTGCAGAGGCAGGAGAAAGAAAGTGGAAGAATTTTTTTCAGGAGAGAGGAAGGTTTGTATTGAGAGAAACTTGGGCTCCCCCTTTTCCGGTATACGGAGAAGGGGTTAGGGGATGAGGACCGGGGAGTATACTGCATTCATCTTCTCTCCGTCTCTATGGCTGCCCATCTCACCCCCTTCGACCGCGCCATGAGTTTTATGCATGCATCTTTCCAGCGTCTCAAACTTTCAGAACGTGAAAAGAAGCTTCTCTCGACCCCGGAGCATATTCTCCGTCACGAGATCAGTTTCAAGCGCGATGACGGCAAGACAATGAAGGTGCATGGGTACCGGGTGCAGTTCAATAATGCGAGAGGTCCATATAAAGGCGGCATCCGTTACCACCCCGATGCGGATATCGAAGAAGTGAAAGCGCTTGCGGCACTCATGACGGTGAAGACAGCGGTGGTGAATATTCCATTCGGTGGCGCTAAAGGAGGCATTCAGATTGATCCGAAGAAGTTGAGTGCATCTGAGCTTGAACGGCTGAGTCGAGCGTATCTCAGGAGTATCGCCGATGACATCGGTCCCGATATCGATGTTCCTGCTCCCGACATCAATACGAATCCTCAGATCATGGCGTGGATGAGGGATGAATACGAAACAATGAAGCATGTGTATGCACCGGATCTCATCACCGGAAAGCCGATGAGTTACGGAGGATCTCTTGGGAAAGATAAGGCGACTGCACGGGGTGGATTCTTTATTTTGCAGCAGCTTGCGAAACTCGAGGGATTGGATCTGCGGCAAGCACGTGTTGCTGTGCAGGGCTTCGGGAACGCCGGAAGCGAAATTGCGATGTTCCTGCATGAGGCAGGTGCTCAGATTGTCGCGGTATCGGACTCTCGTGGAGGGATCTACTCCAAGGTGGGTTTGGATCCGATTCGGATCGAGCAATACAAGAAGAAGACGGGCTCGGTGAGAGGACAGTATTGCGAGGGCTCGGTTTGTGATCTGAAAAAGTTGAAGATGGATCAGACCGAAGTGATCAGTAACGAGGATCTTCTGATGTGTGATTGCGATATCCTCATTCCTGCAGCACTCGATAACGTCATTACGGAGAAGAATGCAAAGAGCATCAAAGCAAAAATTATTTTGGAACTCGCAAACGGTCCCGTATCACCGGAAGCAGATGCGATCTTACAGAAGAGGGGAACGATCGTCGTGCCCGATGTGCTCGCGAATGCCGGTGGTGTGACCGTCAGTTACTTCGAGTGGGTGCAGGGCAGGTCAGGAGAACAGTGGACGGCGGAGAAGGTAGATAGAGAGCTGCGCCGCATCATATTGCAGTCATTCGATGATGTACGTTCGGAAGCGAAGCGCAGAGAGCTGAGCTACCGTGAAGCAGCATTCGACACAGCGATTCTGCGTATTGTTGAGGCGATGAGAGTACGTGGATGGATTTCGAAGTAGAGGTACACTCCTCCCGTGCGCACGCTCATCATCAACGCCGACGATCTCGGGGTGAATACCCAGAGGACGCATGGGATTTTCCAGTGTTTCGAGTTTGGGATCGTCACGAGTGCGACACTTCTTCCCAATGCCGCCGACTCCGAAAGAGCCGGGAAGCAAGCTCGTGAAAAAGGTCTACCTGTAGGGCTCCATCTGAATCTGACGGAAGAATATCCTCTCAGTAAACGAGATAGTATCGAGTCGCTCGTCGAGGGAAACGGTATGTTTCTGCAGGGTGAGAGAATGCGGAAAGCCCTTGATGCCGGAGAAGTGAAGAAAGAACATCTCGAACGTGAGATCAGAGCGCAGATCGAATGGTTCTTCGATACGGTTGGTTCCCCGACGCATGTTGACTCGCATCATCATATTCATACGCATCCGGTTGTTGCCGCAGCGCTCATTCCCATCCTCGAACGCTATGGCGTCCGCTATGTTCGCATTCCTCTCGAAGAGCCTTTGCCGCCGTTCGGATACATCATTACGGAAGAACAACTCGAGAAGACGAAGCACATCAATGTTGATGCAACAATCGCGAAAGATATGTACGGAGCCTACGGCATAGCGACGAGTGATCATTTCCGAGGGCTCACGCTTTCGGGCAATGCATCGCTCAAAAATATCCGACATATCATCGGACGGCTTCCGGAAGGGATCACCGAGCTCATGGTGCATCCTGGGAGTGCGTGTACTTTTGGCACACCGTTTGATTTGGATCCTCAGAGACAGACGGAACTCCGGATGCTTACGGACGTGAGTATTGCAGAGGAATTGAAGGAGAGGGGGATAAAGCTGGCTTCGTATGGGGATTTGTAGATTGATCAGTACTTGGTTGCTCCTGCAATGGTCAAACAGACTTCAATGCGTGCTGCACCGCATGCATGGGTGCCAGGGTTCAGTTTGTCGAGGAACTTCTTACGAATGCAATGGATTTTTCTCCCGATCGTGCGGAGATCATCGTTCGCCTTCGAAAAGACGGCACGACAGCGTGTCTTGAAGTTCAGGACTTCGGTTGCGGCATCCCGACACGCGATCTCTCGAGAGTCTGCGACGAATTCGCACGGGGAAGCAATGCGACCAGGTTCAAGGCTGACGGAAACGGACTTGGGCTCTACATCGTGAAGGGCGTTGTTACTCGTGCAGGGGGCAAGGTTTCGATAGCGAGCCATGAAGCCAAGGGGACGACCGTGACGGTGAGGTTGCCGATTGTGTAGTGAGGATTGGTTTTGTTGATGAAATTTTTGGGAAGAATCAAGAAGCAAGAATCAGGAATCAGGTACGACGGCTTTTCTTGATTCCTGATTCCTAATTCTTGATTCAAAAAAATAACGTCATAGCTTGCACATACTTTCATGATGTCTTACCCTCACCCTCGGCGGACACATTCAGCTCCGCGTCCTCTCCACTCCATGATTGCAGTCACACTGATCTCGCTTCGTGAGACGCTCGAAACGTCTCTGGTCATCGGCATGATTCTTACCATTCTCTCTCGGCTCGATCAGGATCGAGGGAAGCGTTTCGTTTGGATGGGAGTCGGCTCGGGGATTGCGTTCAGCATTGTTGTTGCCTTTCTGTTTCATCTGTTTGCGGCGAGTCTGATGCATGAAGCCAAGGAAGTATACGAAGGTGTGCTCATGCTTATCGCCGCCGCTCTTCTGACATGGATGATTCTCTGGATGATGCGAATGGGAGCGTCTCTCCGTGCGTCCATCCAGCGCGATATCACGTTGTATGCGCTCTCCGGTCAGTCTTTCGCCATCTTCCTCCTTAGTTTCACGACGACGGCGCGAGAAGGAACCGAGATGGTGCTTTTTCTCAATGCGGCGTTTCTGAGTGCCGAGTCGAATCTCCATCATCTCGCGGGCGCACTTGCCGGTATCACGGGGGCACTTCTTCTCACGGTTCTCATTCTTCGTGGCAGTAGAAAATTTTCAC
Source organism: Candidatus Peribacteria bacterium (assembly GCA_009691405.1). Lineage (GTDB taxonomy): Bacteria > Patescibacteriota > Gracilibacteria > Peribacterales > Peribacteraceae > SICN01. The sequence goes on from SICN01000025.1 coordinate 6,074, forward strand.
TTCGTTCATTCTTCGCGGGTACGGGAGCGTTGCTGATTCTGTTTGCGGCAGGGCTTGTGTCACACGGCATCGGCGAACTGCAGGAGGCTCACATTTTCACCCTGCTCCAGACGTCCGTTTGGGATTTGAGAGAGGTCCTCCCCGAGGAGACTCTTCTCGGCGGTATCCTCGAATCGCTCATCGGGTACAGCGATCATCCGACGGTGCTTCAGGTCAGTGCGTACATCCTCTACCTGTCTGGAGCCGCGTTTTGCTGGAAGAGAATCGGTCTCAATCGGAAACCTGCGCAATAGGTGCATGCATCGCAATTTCGGCTTCTCCTCTCGTCCGTTCTGTCGTGAGAGGGGATCTCTTCGCGAGTGATTTCGGGATTGCATTGTACCGTGCGGCAAACACTTCATCGCTGCGCTCTCCTGACTCAAGACGTACGCTTCGCTGCCAGGCGATTTCGTTTCTGCGGAGCGTATGACCGTTGGCGAGGAGATCCTCCGGTGCGGTTGCGGTGAAGTACGGACCGGTCATGGTCACCGAGCGATGATCGTCGATGCCGAAGATATTCACGAATGCTTCGTCCCCGCGACTGTAGGATTGGATCACGATCGGACCCGGGGTGTCATTCACGAAGGTCAGATCCTGCTGCCCTGGGAAGATCGTCGCATCGAGTCCCACACCGTGCTTTTCGTAGTACGTGACGTAGAGACTGTGGTTCTTCTGTTTGAGAATCGGGAAGCCCGCACGCAGTACGGCGCGGTAGAGCGTGGTCGATGCTTGGCAGATGCCGCCACCCGGGAACATCTTCAGGTCTTTTCCATTGAAGATCGTGAGCGCCAATTTCCATCCGGTCGAGAGATCCACTCTGCCGCCGAGCGCGCTGTTGAACGAGAACTCGGCTCCCTCGGGGATTACGATATTGTTGACCTGTTCGTTGATCGCCTTTCTCACGTTCCACTTTCTGCCCTCTCCGGAACCTTTGAAGTCGGACTGTCCGCTCGCAAGCAGTGTCAGTGTTCCTTTCACCGTGAGTCCGCTCGAGGTGAGTGCCTCGATCGTCGGAGTGACCGCACTGACTGCGATTGATACACCCGAATTGTTCGTTTCAAGCGCATGCTTTGCGATTGTCGCGACCTCTGAAGCGTTGTACCGGTAGCCGGTTTCGGCAGTGCAGCTTGTTTCGATTCGAGTCACGCCCTGCGGATCGATGTACTCCCGTAGGATCGAACATGCGGATGGTTTCTGCAGAGAATCCATCGAGAGCGTATCGAGATACGCTTCGATGCTTTCTTGCCTGACGCTCGCATGGACGCGACTTGTCATGTCTCGATCGAGTGTGATCCACTCGGGGTGATCTGCCAGTGCGATGGTTGTCTGATTCAGAACGGTACCCGTGCCGGTTGTGAACCGAATGGTGACCGAGTGTGTGCTCAACTTTCTTTGCATGCGCATGGCTTCTCTCAAATTCCCGACCGAATCTGTATTGAGCGGTGCCGCCTGATGCTCAGCAGCAGCATGTTCAGTTGTGACAGAGCCACTGAGCGGAGCAGTGAACGTTCCCGTTCCTCCGAGTAGCGTGACCAAAGAGAGAGTGGCGACTCCTATTTGCATGCTATGGAGACGTGCCAGTTCGGTGATTCTGTTTGTATTCATTGTTGATAACATTATAACATATTTTAATAAATATGCAAATACTATTTTCTCTCACACAAAAAAGCCCGATTACAGTCGGGCATTCTTTGTCTTGTTTCTCTATTCTCTAGAAACCGAACGGAGAGAGAAGCTTGGTTGCGGCGGCGGAACCTGCCGCGAGAATGGTCATGAGTGTGGCGTAGAAGATTGCTCCGAATCCGTTGTCTGCTTCCGTCTTCTGTCCGGGAGCAACGGCAGTCACATGAGACGTGTCCGTGGTGCTCGAGTAGAAGTTACGATCATTGCTACCCGTCTGTGGGAGGATCACCGGTGGATAGAAGGTAGGAGGCGTTATCTGAGGAGGTGTGACAATCGGTGTTCTTATTGCAGCAATTAACCTTACACATTCATCGTTTAGGGTGGAGGCATGAAAAACCACCTCGCTTACCAAATCGCAGCCATGAAATCGGCTCTCGTTGAACGTATCCTCATCGGCAAGATCTCTGTCACGGATGCGGCAGCATCCGTAAAGAAAAGTCGTTTCACCATCTACGATTGGATGACACGCTACAAAGCTGCGTGCATCCCTGCAGGGTGTACCGAATCTGGAAGCGCTCGCAGCGCGAGCGCGCAGTCATTCGTCTGCCACGACCTGCACCACAGCGGTATGTGAAAGAAGCCATTGGAGAGGAAATCCAGATGGACACGAGCTTTCCGTGGGGAAGGGTGCCTCGTGTCTGTTTCGATTGCCTCGACGATCGTTCACGCTTTGCGTTCGCAAAACTCTTCGAACATTGCGACCAAGACAGTGCCATTCAATTCCTTCATTACGTGATTGCGAAAGCTCCTTTTGTCATCCGTGCGATCCGCACGGACTGCGGACGGGAGTGGAGCGCTCGTTTCTCTCTTGCCTGCGCACTCGCAGGCATCAAACACATCAAAAACGAACCCTACCATCCCGAGCACAACGGCAAGATCGAGAAGTTCCACGACGGTCTCAAGTACCGTTGCTTCTATGTGTATCTGCATCCGTCAGACTGCATCGAACGACAGAACAGTGACCTCCGTCAGTGGCTCGTTTGGTACAACTACCACAAGATTCATCTTGGCATGGGAATGGAGAAAAAGACCCCTGCTCAGGTGGTCTACGAGAGCCTGATTGCCGGATCCCCTTGTGTAAGGTTAATGCTGCAACCTAACAGAACTTTACCTTATATAATAAATATTTTAAAACATAAAAAAGTTATGAAAACTTTGTTCACTCAAAATATGTCTTTTAGCCCTATCTTATGCAAAAAAGCAGCGCATTCACGGTGTCTTTCAGAAATTGCAAATTTCAGAATTTACATTCTTATATGAAAAAATCACTGCTGCACAAAGACTCTCCTCCGAGCATTAGTGCGAGTGCGACAGGCGTGTTCTTCGCGGGAATTTCATCCACATGGCACATCCGAGAATCACGATACTGAACAGCGAGAGAAAGAACATCGGAGTGGAAGCGCTCTCCATGGGCGTCGATTGCTTGGGGATAAGAATGTAGTCATTCGTTCGGGTACTCTGATAGTACAGATCATTCACTCCGGTCTGCGGTTCCGGTATGGTTTCATAGTCGTTGTTTCCCCCATCGGTTGCCGTTCCTGCCAGCACATCGCCTTGTTTCACCACGCAATCGACGGTTCCGGAGACGGGCGGAATGGGTGCGTTCTCGATGACACTCTGGACAGCGATCGTTTGCAGAATCGGCGTGTTTTTACAGTACTCTGGATCCGTTACCTTGTAGGTGATCGTAAAATTTTGCGTCTCCGATCCCTCGACTGATCGCGTACAAGCGACAATTGAATTTCCGATTGCACAGCGACTGTCAGATTTGGTTGGGTCAAACGTTGCATCATCCGGCACCGTTCCATGGATCGCTCTGATGCCATTGACGGGAGTGTTGCTACGGTTCTTGAGTGTGACATTGTAGACTGCAAGGAGACCGTTACTGCTTCCATCAGAGCTTGCATTGGTCGCTGTGTCTCCATTTAGTGTTGCAATTTCCTGATCGATTTCACCACCGTTTTTGTCCGCGCATTGCACGGATGCTGCCACGGCTGCAGGTGCTTTGACTGTCTTCAGTGGCTCAATCGTCTCGCATTTGCTTCCATCGTTCACTCTGTAGACGATCGGGATTTTTTTCGTTTGTCCTGAAAGGAAATCTTGCTTGCATGTCACCGAGTTTCCGAGAAGAGAGCAGGCGGGAGAGGATCTCGCGGGGTCGAATGTGAGTCCTGCCGGCACGGGTCCATGGTCGAGTGTCGCTCCTTGGAGAGGGGAAGTTCCGTTGTTTTTTGCAGAAACGGTGTAGAGCGCGTACTGATCTTTATCGGTAAGCCCGGGTAATCCAGCAGATGAGTTTGTGCCTGCATTCCCTCCGAATCCGCCGAAACTCCTGGATGAACTCGAGCCGGTGTACGGCGGAATGTAGACGGAACCATCCGGAGTGTATCCAGGTTCGCATCCGACAAGCCCCCGAAAACATGGTGGATCAAGAAGCATAAGGAAGCATACTTTAATCTATTATTAGATTTTGTCAAGTACCCTTGTTCTCTCACCTATTCCCTATACCCTATCACTTCGTATGACAACCGCAGACATCCGCACCGCCTACCTCGAGTTCTTTCGGAGCAAGGGTCACAGTATCATCCCCGGGGCTTCACTCGTGCCGGAGAACGACCCGACGGTGCTATTCACGACTGCCGGCATGCACCCTCTCGTGCCGTACTTAATGGGACAGGCGCATCCGATGGGGAAGAGACTGACAGACGTGCAGCTCTGCGTGCGTACGCAGGATATCGATGAGGTGGGGGACAGCAGTCACCTCACGTGTTTCGAGATGCTCGGGAACTGGAGTCTTGGAGATTACTTCAAGAAAGGCGCGATTGAGATGAGCTTCGAATTTCTCACGTCCAAGCAGTGGCTCGGCATCGATCCGACGATGCTTGCCGTCACGTGTTTCGAGGGTGACAGCGATGCACCGAGAGACGAAGAATCGGCAGGGATTTGGGAATCCGTCGGGATCCCGCGTGAGCGTATCGGTTTTTTGCCAAAGGCGAAGAACTGGTGGGGACCGGCGGGAAAGACCGGTCCATGCGGACCGGACACAGAAATGTTCTATTGGGTCGGAGAGGGGAATCCCACGGGCAATCCTGCGACGCACGACAAAGAGTGGATGGAAATTTGGAACGATGTGTTCATGCAATACAATAAACAAGAAGATGGTTCATTTGTTCCTCTTGCTCAGCAGAACGTCGATACGGGAATGGGACTTGAGCGTGTTGCAGCAGTGCTACAGGGAGTATCGAGCGTGTATGAGACAGATGCGTTTGCACCGATCGTGCAAGCGGTGAACAGCGCGGCTGTTCCCAGCCGCGGACAGAAAGAAAGTGAGAAGGATGTTCGCATCATCGTCGACCATCTCAAGGCAGCGACATTCATGCTCGGAGACGGTGTCCGACCAAGTAATGTTGATCAAGGATATATTCTGCGGCGCATCATTCGTCGTGCGATTCGTTCTGCACGCAAACTAGGCATCGAAAAGAGTACCGGATTCTGTGCATCGATTGCACAGGTTGTCGTTTCTCAGTACGGAGATTGTTACCAAAAAATGAAAAAAGAAGAGTCCGTGATTCAGGGTGCATTGAATCATGAAGAAGAGGCATTTATGAAAGCACTGATAGAAGGGGAGAAGCACTTTCAGAAAGTTGCGGAGAGAAGTACGATCGTCATTTCCGGCATTGATGCATTTCATCTCTACGATACGTATGGCTTTCCAATCGAAATGACGCGTGAGATGGCGAGTGAGCACAAACTCTCGATCGATGAAGATGGCTTCAGTAAAGCATTTTCGGAGCATCAGATCCTCAGTCGTGCGGGTGCCGAGAAGAAGTTTGCAGGAGGCCTTGCCGATCATTCCGCCGAAACGACGAAGTTGCATACCGCGACGCATTTACTCAATGCTGCACTTCGGCAGGTTCTTGGTGATCATATTTCCCAGAAAGGCAGCAACATCACGGGAGAGAGGCTTCGTTTTGATTTTAATCACAGCGAGAAGATGACGCCCGAGCAGATCAAGAAAGTCGAAGAGCTGGTCAATGTTGCGATCAAAGCGGATGTTCCGGTCAGTTATTCCGTGATGACCGTGGATGAGGCGAAGGCGAGCGGTGCGATCGGTGTCTTCGACAGCAAGTATGGCGAGAAAGTGAAGGTCTATACGATGGGTGCATTCAGTAAGGAAATCTGCGGAGGGCCGCACGTAGCCAGAACTGGTATGCTCGGGCACTTCAAGATCCAGAAAGAAGAGAGCAGTTCCGCAGGCGTACGCAGAATAAAGGCGATTGTAAGCGGAGGTCCGGCTGAGATCGAGGCGGCAGGAGAGGTTGCGTAGACTATGCTGCCAACATCGCTTCTTTCTCCGTTGTCACAGGCGCTGCAGGAGTTTCGTCCTTAGCGACGAAGGCATCGTGAGAATGCTGCATA
>SICN01000026.1 GCA_009691405.1 Candidatus Peribacteria bacterium
AAATTTTGGGACGGGGAGAAATAGCAATTGCTACAGCTTTAGGATTGAAATTGAAGAATCCGTGCGGAAATTTCTACGAGCATGCGCTGCTCGGGCAAGCTATCTACGGTTCTACAATTGAGATAAATCAAGCATTGAACGAGGAAAAGGAATGGCTAGTAATCGCAAAGAAACCTGAGAAGCTCAAAGAGTTAGTACGCTCAGCATTTCCGACGGCAAAAGGATGGATAGGGATGACTAGAAAACAGATAAATGAATTCAAAATTTTGGGACGGGGAGAAAGAGCAATTACTTCAGCTTTAGGATTGAAATTGAAGAATCCGTGCAGCAATAATTACGAACATGCACTTCTCGGGCAGGCTATCTACGGAAACCAGCCTGAGATTATGGAAGCACTACAAAAATATCAGTCTTCTTCGAAGGAGGATTAAGCGCGGGTAGCAACCCGCTCCCTTTGTTCTATGGATTGAAAGCACTTCTCGATACGCCCCGCGACGGGGCTACTCGAAGTGACACGCAAAAATTGGCTTGTTCGATGTCAGTTCAAATAGCTTGAGCGTAAGCGAAATCAACGTGTCAGTTCGAGTAGCTCGAGCATCAGCGAGAGCGTATCGAGAACTACTTCCACCCCTTCACCTTGAGCGCAGCCTTCGCCGCATCCTGCTCCGCTTTCTGCTTCGTGTTGCCTTCGCCGATGGCAACCTGCTCTTCCCCAATGAAGACGGCGCAGACGAAGAGCTTGCTGTGATCGGGACCAGACTCGGAGATCATGGAGTAGGTCGGCGTGATGCCCGTCTTCTCCTGTGTCTTCTCCTGAAAGACACTCTTCTCGTCCCTGTGTTTGCCTTTCGCGATCAGCTGCTTGAGATGCGTAAGGATGAACGTATGAATGAACTTACGTGCCTCATCCAGTCCCTGATCCAGAAACACCGCTCCGATGAACGCCTCGACGGCATTGGCGAGATTAGATTTCTTCGCTCTCCCACCGCTGCTGTCTTCTCCTCGGCTTAAGAACAAGTACTCACCAAGTTTGAGTTCCAGAGCCACTTCGTAGAGATGGTCTCCCTGGACAAGCGCCGACCTCCAATTGGTGAGCTCTCCTTCCGGACGATCGCTTAAATGATAGAGATATTCGGTGGTAATGAGCTGCAACACGGCATCCCCGAGAAACTCGAGTCTCTCGTTATGACCGTTCTTCGCTCGCTCATGCAATGCCGATCGATGCGTGAGCGCCTGATGCAGAAGATCCTTGTTCTTGAACCGAACACCGGTGATCTTTTCAAGCCCGAGAAGAGATGTGGGGTTGGACATAGGGACAGATGAATTATGTCTTAATTCTTTTTATGTGCCAACGCATTCAGCACGCCATTCACGAATTTTCCACTCTCAGCCGTGCCATACTCTTTGGCGATATCGATTGCTTCATTCATGACAACAGCCGGAGGAGCATCCTTCAAGCAAAGTAGTTCATACGCACCAATCAGGAGAATAGAACGTGTGATCGTATCCATGCGATCGATCGGCCACTCTGGAGCATTCTCCTCGATGGCTTTGCGAATGGTATCGGATTCTTTGAGAACACCTGCAAGCAGACTCTTCGCAAAAACAGTATCAACGGCAGTCGTTCCGCCCAATTCCTGCATGTTCATCGAGAGAGAAGAATCTTGATCTGCAGCACGCACCTGTATTTCGAAGACCGCCTGCATAGCGGCTACCCGAGCGAGACGGCGACGAGAAGGCATAGGAGCGGAGTTACGCTTTGACCTTCGTGATTTTCTTGAGTGCTTTACCGCTTCTACTTCTCGCGGGAGCCGGACCTGCATAGGGTGACGCAGCAAAATTCTTGAGTCTGACCACCTCTTTACCAATGTACACCGAATGCCTGCGACGACCGCGATCTTTACTGAGCCGTTTCTTGGGTGTGGGCTTCTTGGACATAAAGCTGCGCTATCCTACCTCCTGTTTCCCGACATCGCAAGCATGAACCGGACAACGTAGAGGAAGAGATTGAAGATATCGAGGTAGAGAGAAAGAGCCAGAAGGAAGGGCGAAGATCCTTTTTCGGATGCTGCAAGTCTCTGCATGTCGACAGCAAGAAAGAGCGAGAAGATCACGATGCCGATGCCGGACACGACGACCTCGAATGATGTCCCGCGAAGCGAGGGAATGAAAAGTTGGAGGATGGCAAAAACGATCAGACCGATCAACGCCTGCATCAAGAAACGACCCATCGTCGCACTCAAATTCATCGTGGTTGTCCGTGCAAACAGACCTGCGGCTAGGGTGAGGAGTGTCGTTGCAATCGACGCATTCAGAAGAATCGATGCACCGTTCACATATCCCGCGAGTACCGACAAAAGAAACGGCGTGATCGTGAGCCCAGAAAGGAACGGGAAAGCGAGAAAGAGAATGTAATTGAGAGGTGGATTCCTGCTCCAAACACCGGCAGACAAGATGAGTGCAAACTCCGCAATGAAGAGGACGAACATCCAGCCTGATGTCAGCATTGGCAGTGCAAAAACAGCACCGACAAAGACGCCGACTGCGGTCATCAGGAGAGCAAGTGCCACGAGGAAGTAGGCTTGGCTAGACTGCGCAGCAGTGAGCGGAGAAGAGCGACCTGAAGCGAGGAAAGAAGAGAAGCGAGAAAGCATGCATTTATCCTACACCTTCTCTCGATTCTATGCTATAATGATTGGATTTTATGCGCAGATACAAGCCGCTGCCCGCCTTGGCCGCTCTCTGGGTCACACTCCTCACGGTGCCAGAATTGTGCCTTGCTGCCGTGAACGAAGGATCCGCTGCACTCGCCGTCTTCATCAATAATCACATCATCGAAGAAGCATTGATTGCCGTTGCGGGAATGGCAGGTGCGTTCATGTTCTACTACGCCTTCCGCCTGATCGTGACAGCATACAACGAACAAGCCACTAGCGAAATCATCAATTCGTTCATCTACGTTTTCACGGGATTCGTCGTCATCGGACTTTCGCTCGCGTTTGAAAACGCATTCGTGGGATCGGGAACAGCTCCCCTCACCACGGCCGGTAATCCGTTCAACCCATCTATCCTGAATCCGGGAATCACCAGCATTGCCAACTTCATTCTGAAAGGCGCCGAAGGCGCATTCACCCTCACGATCGTCATCGTGGGACTCCGCATGGTCACGGCGCAGGGAGACGAAGCCGCCTTCGATAAATGGCGGAAAATCCTGATCGAAAGCTGCATCGGCGTCATGCTGATGCTCATTGCACAATCGATCCTGATCGCGGTGCAAACACCTGACGACCCGGGTGCGATCGTCGCGGAAATCGCGGGCATCGGCCTGTTCCTGCTTACAATCATCGGATTCACGTGCATCCTGGCACTCGTTATCGCGGGAGTGCTCCTCATCACATCCATTGATGAATCGCAACGAGATCGCGCGAAGCGCGCCGTTATCGGAACCCTCCTCGCACTCCTCATCGTCATTGTCGCTTACACGCTCATCGTCACATTCGTTCTCTAAAACATGCGCATGCTCTCTCTACTCACTCGGCTCCTGACATTCGCCTCTCTGCTCTGCATCCCTCTCAGGGTCGCTGCCGCCGGAGGAGCTGATATCTCCGTCATGTTCCTGAATCTTGTGACATCGTTCACCCCGCTCTGGGTTGCCGCAGCCATCCTCGTCGTCGTCACCGCCGGATTCACTCTGGTCGTCTCGCAAGAAGAGGGAGCACTCGATAAGGCAAGAAAAGCCATTATGGCAGTCGTTGCAGGCGGCATTCTGGTCACCATCATCGTCACGATCGGACCTGCCCAATTCGTCACAAACTTCTTCAACGGGGCAACGGGGCTTGGCATTCCCGGCACCGTGCTCAATAACACCCCTGCGGGAAATCTCGGTATCGAAGCCGAGGGAGTCGCCGAGTGGCTCACCGCCATGGCTGCGATGATAGGACTCTTCATCATCATCATTGCCGTCGTGCGTGCGGTGACGAGCTTTGGAGGCGACGACGCCGCGTACACGAACGTCCGCAATTCCCTGCTCCAGGTCATCATCGGACTCATTGTCATCGGTGCTGCACTCCTCTTCAAACAAGTGTTCTTCGTGGACCATGAACCGAGCGCTCTCATCGGGCTCATCACTGAAAAAATCGAGATCGTGCTGAATTTCATTCTCCTCATCGCCGTCGGCGTGCTCGTCTACGCGGGGCTCAGGATGGTCACCAGTTTCGGACGAGAAGAAGAGTACACAGCCGCGAGATCACTCATGCTTCGAGTCTGTATCGGTATCGCGGTGATTATCCTGGCGTACAGTCTTGTGGTCATCGTTGCACGGATCTTCTGAGGAGTGCCTCGCGAGTTTCCTTTGGATCGTGTGTCCTGATGAAGTTCGCGCCATTCTGCACTGCAAGCAGTGTTGCTTCGAGTGTCGCTGGAAGACGCTCTGAGGGAGGAAGATTCTTGGGTCCTGCCAGGAAAGATTTCCTCGAAGGACTCACAAGAATCGGGCCAAGGTCACGAAGCTCCGAGAGACGCTCGAGCATCTCGAACGAATATGCGGGGTCCGATGAAATGAAATGCCCGAGCCCCGGATCAAGAATCAGTTGTTCACGTAGAATGCCGCTGCTCATCGCCACCGAAATCCTCTCTTCCAAAAACCTCCGCACGACAAAAACCACATCGTCGTACTGCACATTCGCCTTCGTCGTCCTCTGCGACAGATCTTTGCTGTACATCATGATGTACGGACATCGGTGATGAGCAATCACGGAAAACATGTTCAGATCAGCCCTCCCCGCCGATACATCATTGATGATGGCAACTCCCAGATGAAGTGCTGCATCGGCGACGGTCGCCTTGACCGTATCGACTGCAAGCAGTGCATGCGGAAATGCAGTGCGAAGCGCTCTCACTGCCGGCAGCACGCGAGCCATCTCGACCTCCAGAGGAACTTCTTTCGAATCCGGTCCGGTCGATTCTCCTCCGATCTCCAGTATGTCCGCCCCTCCATCGAGAGCTTTCTTCGCACTCACAAGAAGGTGTGAGGGATCGAGGTTCTTTCCACCGTCGTAGTACGAATCCGGCGTCACATTCAGGATCGCAACGATCCCCGTACGGGAAGCAAGATCGAGTGGCGGGGATCCGGAAACGAATTTCATAAAGAGAGTATACTGCGTCCATGTGGCCTTTCTCGAAAAAGAAACCCGAACTCATCAAACCGCGCAAAATGATGCGACGCATGATCGTGGGATTCATTATCGGTGGAGCAATCAGCTCGATCGTCGGAAAGACGCTCCTCAAAGAGAAAAGAAAGGAACACCTCGGTGACGAGGATGACTGTGAATAAATAGCAGCGGTTATGGAACCGCTGCTACGAACTCGCGATGGCTTCCTCGACCTGCCGGATGGTCTCTCCAAGCTTTCCTTCGACATTTATGATCTGCGTATCCGTTTGCGGTGCAACGGCAAGCTCGGCTTTCATGCTGTCGATCCTCCGTTTGAGTTCGTCATGGGCAATTGGCGCACGCTTCGTGATATGCCGCACGAGTTGGTCTTCGCTCTGCGGAAGAATAAAAATTGTGTTCAATTTTTTTGTTGCACCCAAGACAAAATCAGGATGATGACGAATACTTTTAAAACCCTGCACGTCGACTTCCCTGATCACGGTCTTCCCCGCATCGATCGCGGGAATAATCTCCGAAAGAAGCGTTCCGTAGCGCGCTCCTTTATGCACCTGCGCCCACTCGAGAAACTTTCCTTCTTTTAGCCACCTCGAAAAATCACCTTCCGAAACAAAGTGATACAGATCGTCGCCTTCTCCCTCGCGACGCATGCGCGTTGTTGCCGAGCGCGGAAAAACGTACTCGGGATGACCGGTCTTGAGAGCCTTGAGTACGACACTCTTGCCTACTCCGCTTGGCCCGATGAGGAGAACAAGTTTTCCTTTTTGCATGCGCGCAGATAGTAGCATTTCTTGCTCCTCTCCGCCTCACCCCCAAACCCCTCTCCCTCGCTGAGGCTTGGGAGAGGGGCGCCTTGCTCAAAATCGAAAAAAGATGTATACTGATTGGATTTGCTCTTTTCCATCACCCGCACCTCGAAAGATCGAAAAAGCAGGAGAGAGATGTGATGAACACTGGGGAAGCTCAGAACATCCTATCTCTCTCCCTGCTCTTCGATCCAAACGACCGAAGAGTTCCCTCCTCCAAAAAAGAGGCAGGGACCTACAAAACACAAACATACGGTACCCTGCAGACCTCACATGCAGGAGCGATTCCCGACTCCTCGGGATGCAACAAAAACACACAACGGAGCGGCTCCCGCTTAGGGTCGCAAAGAGGTGTAGGGAGCAGAGAGCGCCTGGTCGACGTTCTCTACGCTCAATTCCTCCTTACCGAGAATTGAGTTCAACTCGGGCACCCCGCTACGCGGGGTGCCCGTTTTATGATTCCCCAACGGCCCTCACTCCGCCCCGCCGAGCGGGGCACCTCTCTCCAGATTCTGGAGAGAGGAAGACTTGCATTGAGAAAAGCACAGGCTCCCCTTTCTCCGGATTCCGGAGAAGGGGTTAGGGGATGAGGGCTGTATTAAAATGCTTCTGATCAAGCAGGGGCACGAACGTGGCGAACCATATTCCCTTGAGGAGGAACGCAGCCTTCATCGCAGGAACCAAATAGGTCGGTGCTTTATCGTCTTGCGGCATCAGGAGATACACGATCTTCAAATCGGCATACGTGATACTGTCGCCGTCCGGATTCCTCGGCATGGGCAGAAGTCCCCCACTCCGAAGCTTCCTCTCAAGGATGTCTCTTTGGAGTGTCGGATACTCGGAGACGGCAAGAACATGAGGAGACAGGAGCGAGAGCGACGCACTGATCGCACGATGCGACACCCGACCGATCTGCATCGTGAGAGCGGGAACCGGACTGCCATCCGGTCCGTAGACGGGATACGACCCGATCGACATCGGCCAGACGACGAATGTTCTCCTCGGTTGCGAAACAGTCTGCGGAGTCTCGGTGATGTAGGGAGTGCCAAGAGAGGTGAGATCGATATTGAGGCTCGCTGCGAATGTCTTTGCGAGTGCCATCACTTCGTCGTCATCAGCTCTCTCCGGGGGTGGAGTGGGCACCGAAGGAACGGCACGCGTGACCACGAGCGTACGTGTGGGGATCGAGAGACTCAACTTGAGCATGCCATCCGCGGATCGGAACAGATACGTATCGGGGGAGAGCTGCATCTTCACGGGATCAACAGGCGCACCCATGGCTCTGAAGAGTACCCCGAATGGAGATCTGTCGAATGCAACACCCTGATCGCGATAGAGCCGCATGGCTTCGGGAAAGGCGGGCAGAATGCCTTCCGGCAGAACATACTCCGACGCACCCTGCACGCTCCCGCTCGCATCGAGAAGCCTTGGGGTCATGGAGATCGGACGCAGGACATCGCCGAAAGCAATCGGACCCAGGGCACTCGATGACGATGAGATTGCGCTTGAAGATGAAAGCGTGTTCACGGACGGAGCGGTGTCTCTCGTCACCACGAGAAACGCATTCCCCGCAAGGGAGAGGAACAAAAAGAACATCACTGCAGGAATGACCATGCGGGAGAGAAAAGAGGTGCCGGAGTGCGTATTATGAGACATCGGTATCGGGGCGATAGGGAACAACGAAGTCTTTGCGACGCTGGTAGAGCGTGATTTGCTCCGCGATCTTCGCGACAAGCTTATCGGCATTGGGCATGTAGCGAAGGACGACTTCAGGAGCACTTCCCTCCTTCAGGGCAAAATGGATAATGCCGAATCGGAAGAGATTTAACCACTGAGTTTCCGCAACGACATCACCGAGATTTTCAATGCTGATCGGCATGATGGATTTTCGAAACAACGACGTCTGTTCAACGATGATGAGCTTGTCGGTCGTGAGAAGTAAAAAATCGTACTTCCAGTCTATATACGCCTTGATCATCGGGAAAAAGACAAACAAGAACCATGTGATGGCGAAGAAAATCATCGTGGCATTGCCGCCCATATTCGCTTGCTTCGCAACAACAATGACGGCGAGAAGAACCACCGTGTAGAGAATGTCTCGAATGACATGGATGAGAAAAGAGAAGATATGAGGCGTGACGATGAAAATCTCCTTCTCGCCATGAGCCAGGAAGCGATCCTTCACTCTATTGATGTCCGTTTCTAATGCGAAGATCTTCATACCTCGATACTATACAGGCATGATGAGCCGAAGAACTATTACTCTCGTGCTGACTGCTTTCATGCTCCTTGAAGTCATTCCTTCCGCAGAGGCATCCTTCATCGATAGTGCAGGGAAACCAGAGTCGGAAGCAATCGAGGAACTTCGAAACCGAGGGATCATCGAAGGGTACCAAGACGACACATTCAGACCCGATACACCCATCAACCGCGCCGAGTTCCTGAAAATTCTGATCGAAAGCAGATTTGCCAAGCATATGCCGAGTGACCTGCGATGCTTCACCGATCTCGAGATGAAAACACCCCAGTGGTACGCGCATGCCGTCTGCTCGGCACGTGAACTTGGGATCGTCTCGGGATATCCGGACGGTTTTTTCCGTCCTGAACGCACGGTGAATCTGGTCGAGGCCCTCAAGATGGCACTCAGATCATTCGGCGTCTTCCCCGAGACGACAACAGGTGCGCTATGGTACGAACCGCTCCTCACGGAAGCGAGAAACAGAAACATCCTTGTCCCACTTCTGAAGAATCCTTCAAATCTCCTCACGCGCGGAGAAATGGCGACGCTCACGTATGCACTCGTCCTTGAAGAGGAAGAACGCGAAGAGGTCGGAGACCTTCCGGCAATCTGCGGCAACGGCATCGAGGAGAGCACTGAACAATGCGATGACGGCAATCTGCAAGACAGCGACGGTTGCAGTTCGATCTGCATTGTGGTTCTCGAGCCCGTGTTTCGCGCCATCGTCCAGATCGATGCGCAGGCAACGGGCACTGTGACGACGATCGCACAGGGTCAACGCCATGTCACGCTCCTCAAATTCAACGCGGTGTCCGGAAGACAGGACGCGCTCCTGACCTCACTCACCTTCTCCCCCGCCGTCGGATCGCTGCTCTTCGGGAAGAACTACACACTCCTGATGGATCGTGACGGTACCGGCACTTTTTCCGACGTCGTGCAAGCGAATGGAAAAGCGGATGGCGAATCTCTCGTGTTCGATCAATTGAAGAACGGAGGCATCATGATTCCGAAAGGCTTGAGCGTGTCATTCGCGCTCACCGCTGATCTCGTCTCCACACTTGGTCCCGTATCACTCGGAGTGAACTTCGCGACGGATCTCCCTGACTACGTGCAGGCGCAAGGAGCGATCGACGGCATCGTGCTCACGGGTATCGAAACAAATAACGCCTGCATCAGCTCCGATTGCTTCATCCGTGTGAACACGCAGGCAACGACCGACATCAACGTGGTGACGAGAGGATCTCTCTTCGTGACGGAGGATGCGTTCCCCGCCCCAAGCCACATCCTCGTCGGAGGCACGTTGTCTCCGGCACTCCTGCGACTTCGGATGCATGCGACGTCTGAGGCGATCGACCTCCGGGAAATCCGAATCGATGGTGTTCCGAGCAATGTCGATTCTCTTCTCCTCTACCGTCTTGAGAAAGGAGAGAACCCGACTCTCCTCACGAGAACGCCTTTTGCGCAGGCAAGCAGCGGTCAATGCTCACTCCAATCTGCAAGTCGTGTATGTGCGATCCTCGGACTCTCAACACTCATCATCGAAGAGAACCAGGATGTCGTCGTCGCAGTTGCTGCGCGCATGAAGTCCGATCAGATCGGAGGAGTGAGCGGACAGAGTCTTTCCCTGTCGATTGCCGGTGCCACCGATGACCTAGGACTCGCCATTCGGGCACGCGGGATTTCTTCCAATCAGGATTTGGCGCAGAATAATGGAGACAGCAGTGCCGGAGGAGAAGTGATCATCGGAAGCAGTACGCCAAAGACGAATACGCAGATCACCGGGCGCACATTTGACTCGGCACTCGCGAGCATCGGAGGAATCTCGAATGCGGGAGCGGTCGGCGGTACGGCAATCCCGAACGGCAACAGCACGATCGGATCGTTTCGGATCGATGCGCCGGCTCACACGAATTCCAAGAACGGTCTCAATGATGTCATCCTCCAGTCACTCACGTTCCATGTCAGCGCCCGGAATGTGCAGCTCGATCCTGCCGGATACAGACTCTCCACCTCCGATGATGCAAGTCTTGAACATTCGTGCTCGGCTGCAGGCACCACAGGAGACATCACCGTGACATGCGCCGGTCTCGGAACCGGTGCGATCCGCAGTCGTATCGGACAAGGACAATTCGCCGTCTTCGCTCTCAAAGCAAATGTGACGAATACGCAGATCACCCAGGGCAGCAGTTCATTGCACACAGAACTTCCGACGCTCGGCACGAGAGCTGAGACAAACTCGGTGATCTGGAGTGATGAAGAAACCGTGTTCACGTGGGTTGATATAGAGGTTTTTGGAGTCTCCTCCACTCTCTACCAGACGAAATAGCATGCAAACCCCCTACCAACCCAACGATTACCGGAACGCAGGAACCCTCTTCTTCTACTACGGCATGCGCGTCCTCGTGCTTCTTGCCGCCGGGATTTTTCTCTGGCGAGGGGACTACGAATCGGCGCTTAGCACGGCACTCGTCATCATGCTCATGACCGTGCATTCGATACTGAAAGATCGCAAGCTCCTCGAGCTGCCATTCATTTTCGACTTTGCAATCGTTCTCTTTATTTTTCTCACGGTCTTCCTCGGCGCCATCGGGCATTTCTACGAAGAGATTCCTTTCTGGGACAAGTTCCTGCATTTCCAATCCGGACTGCTTCTGGGTGCAAGCGGATACATCGTCGTGTACCTCCTGAATGCGCATAAAAAATTCACTATTGATGTGAGTCCCCGATTTCTTACGATGTTCTCTATCGCATTCTCCCTCGCAATCGGTGTCCTGTGGGAAGTCTTCGAGTTCGCGGGCGACAGTTACTTCGCAAGAAACTGGCAACGAGGGAACACCGATACAATGTGGGACTTGATTGCAAACGGCGTCGGGGCTCTCATCATCTGCAGCGCCGGGTACTATTGGATGATTCGCAATCGACGAGTCCCCTTCACTCCGTGGCTCCTGAAGATGCTCCACAAGAAGAGTGAGCTCATGATGAAGCTGAGAAAGCTCCGGGAAGCAAAAAAACAGGAAAAGTCTGGAACAGCGTCGAAAGAACATTGAGACTGATCGGGCTGACAGGGTCATCGATTCCGACACCTTCCAACGTATGTCGGGGGATATTCGTACTGAATTGGCACAGTCACAGCGCTTGCTCAACGAACTGGCGGAGAAAAGAGAGGATACTATTGATGTATTCAGTCGTCTCATGGGATTAACCGATGACCTCCATGAAACCTATACCAAAGCCCCGCCCGACCTGAAAAAGCATCTCATCTCTTTGTTCTTTCATGCTATTACCATCCTCGATAAGGAAATCTTCAAAATCTAATACACCGAAATCATCACAGCGCTTATTGAAAACCGCGCTGTTATAATAAAAGGTAGTTGGCTGGGGAGGAGGGATTCGAACCCCCGAATGGTAGCTCCAGAGGCTACTGCCTTACCACTTGGCGACTCCCCAATCACTTCAAACGAAAAATCTGGATGATGATGACTGCTACAATGAGCCCGTCGCCCGAAGCTCCCTCAGGAGC
>SICN01000027.1 GCA_009691405.1 Candidatus Peribacteria bacterium
GCATGAAACGTGATGTTCTTTACTCCAATTGCCGCAAATTCTGCGATGCGATCTTTCGGGTTACTCACCATCAGATGAATATCAAGCGGAAGCTTCGTCTTTATTTTTTTGAGTACGGGTGCACCGAAGCTCAAGTTCGGAACGAAGTGTCCGTCCATCACGTCAACCTGCAGCCAATCGGCAGAGGCTTCGACCGAGGCAATCTCGTCTTGAAGATGCGAAAGATCCGCCGAGAGAATCGAGGGTGTGATAAGAATAGTCATGACTCGACATCGGGGAATTGCTGCAGCCTCTTCTCATGACGACCGCCGTCAAACGGCGTTACGAGAAACAGATCTGCCATCTCACAAGCAAGCTTTCCGTCCGTCACACGTCCCGCAAGACTCATCATCTGCGCATTGTTATGGCGACGCGCCATTTCAGCGTCCCAGAGGCTTACGCAGCGAGCGCAACGAATACCGTGCACCTTGTTTGCCACCATTGCTTCCCCATTGCCGCTGCCACCGAATACGATCCCTGGGCAACCGTATTCAAGAACTGCTTCGGCTGCTTTTCGGATGATCGGAGGATAGTCAACTTCAGCATCGGAGAATGTCCCGCAGTCGATGATATCGATTTTCTTCGCAATCAGATGAGCTTTGACGGCTTCCTTGAGGGCGAAACCTGCATGATCCGTGCCGAGAACGACTCGCTCAGGCGTGTTCATGGAAGCAAGTATACCGTACACTGAGACCATGCCGAATCGGAAAAAATTCATTGGAGCAAATTGGAAAATGAACGCCGCTCCGGTTGGGTGGGATGCTTCGGATTCTCCATACTTCTCGATGTCAAACATCGACGTCGTCGTCTTTCCGACTTCTATCGATCTTCGGATGTGCACACAAAAGAAATTGTCAGTCGGCGCGCAGTATGGAAGACCGGAAACTGCAGGAGCCTTCACGGGGGACATAGCGATGCAGGAGATCCGGGCGGTCGGCTGCACGCATGTGCTCTGCGGACATAGTGAACGTCGTCAGCATCATGAAGAGAGTGATGAAATGATCTCGAAGCAAGTCATCTCCGCACTGCAGTGCGGGCTCATCCCCTTGCTCTGTATCGGTGAGAATGCCGATCAGCGCGAGATGGGGGAAACGAAAGAAGTGCTCGCGCAGCAGTTGCTCGCCGTTTCAAATGTGGAAGGAATGATTGTCGCGTACGAACCTGTGTGGGCGATTGGCACGGGCAAGACGCCAACAGCACCAGAGGCAAACGAAACGCATGCATTCATCCGATCGCTTCTCAAAGACAAAAATACACGCATTCTCTACGGCGGATCGATGAACAGCGCGAATGCAGCGGAATTTTTGGCACAACCCGAAATCGACGGAGGATTGATCGGAGGCGCATCACTCAAGCCGGAGGAATTCAGAAAGATTGTGGACGTAGCACGGGCTTCCTAGCCCGTGTCCATGATCACGGTCAGGATGACCGTGTTACACCCTCACCCACTGCCCCGCTCCGACATTTTTGACCGCTCCCCGAAGCTCAAGCATCGTAAGTGTTGCATTTAGCGTTGCGGCATCGAGCTTGGCCTTGATGACGAGAGCGTCGAGATCGATCGGCATCGTAGTCAGTACACTCCAAACGGCGGCTTCTTCCTTATTCTCCGCAGCGAAGTCACTCTTCGATTCCCGCGGATTTTCAATGGCGTGCACCATCCCAAGTTCACAGAGAATTGAAGAGGCATCTGTCACGAGTTTTCCTGTCCCCTTCTGGATGATCGAATGGCAGCCTGCATAATGAGGATCGAAAATCGGACCACAGACAGCAAAGACATCGCGGTTGTAGTCGAGTGCAAGATCAGCCGTAATCAGTGAGCCACTCTGGAGCGCCGCTTCCAGTACAACCGTCCCGAGTGAGAGCCCTGCGATGATGCGATTCCGCGCGGGAAACGTGAACTTGTCAGGCTGAATATCGAGTGCGAGTTCGGAAAGAATCAATCCGCCGGCTCTCACGATATCGTCGGCCAAATGTGTGTGAGCCTTCGGGTACATCGTTCCGAATCCGTGTCCCAGAACGGCAACGGTTCTTCCTCCGGCACGGATCGTCTCTTTTGCGACCTCGGCATCGATACCGGCTGCAAGACCGCTCACGGTGACGATGCCAGCCTTCACGAGGGGAGCGACGATATGCTCGGTCACACGCCTTCCGTAGTCACTCATTTCTCTCGTTCCGACGAGTGCAACACAGGGTTGATTGAGAATCGAAAGATCCCCTCTTGCATAGAGAAAGACGGGCGCATCGGGGATTTGAAGCAATACCGAAGGATAGCTTTCGTCTTCGATCGTGATGAGTATGAGATCACGTTTCTGCAGTTCTTTCTGATGTGCTTCAGGATCAAATTCCTCAAGCCTGTTAATCGCTCCCATCGCGGTGTTTTCCCTGATACCGAGCCCCCCAAGCATCTCGACAGATACATTCTCAAGAGCACAATCGAGTGTTGTAAATTTTTCTTTGAGCAAATCATACCGCTTGCGCGTGAGCACATTCATCCATGACCAGCGGAAAGCAGTCGTTGCGTCCATGCAAGGAGTATAGCTCCCGCTTTGGAGCAGAAAACCATGAAAAATCATCACACTTGCCAAACATCGGGTTTTTCAAGAGAATACGCGCTGCGAAGCTGATCTTTTCGTTCCTAGAACACAGTCAAAACCAGACATAAGCCGACGTAGCTCAGCTGGTAGAGCATAGGTATCGTAAACCTAGGGTCACCGGTTCGATTCCGGTCGTCGGCTCCACGTAGTACACGTCGCTCCGCTCCGTGACTACATGGCACAGCCACTCACTCCGAAGGAATGCTTTTCGACGTGTACGAAGTGCCCTGTAGCGATGCGAACGCAGTGAGCATCTGCTACTGGGGCATGGCACAGCCATCCGGCTTCGCCAAAAAATTGACATACCGATGTTCCACACTATGCTTTTTGCATGGATCTCGATACAGACGTGTTAGCGGAGCTGACCATCGCCGAGCTCAAGCAACATCGATGCGCGTACGCCGAGATCAGCCTTGACGAGATAGATTCCGGTACGGAAATCAGCAGATATACGGCTTCTGTGCGCGCATATGCGAAGAGGAATCTACGATGCACGCTGGACATCAAAAGCCTGCCGAATGCGCCAGAGAGAGGCGTACGATTGCGGATCGTTCCGGTACGGCTGACAGGTACATAGGCCGAGTAATCAGGCATACTGTAAGCAGAAACCCCACTATTTCTTATGAAGCAACACTGTAAAAACTGTTCTGTGGACTTCACGATTCTCGATGAGGATCTTGCGATGCTGCAAAAGCTCTCGCCTGTTGTTGGAGAAACGACGCTCGATTTGCCTCCACCCTCTCTCTGTCCCGAATGCAGACAACAACGACGCATCGCGTTTCGCAATGACAATCACTACTACAAGAACACGTGTGCTTCCTGCAAGAAAAATGTGATCTCGATTTACTCACCGGATAAAGGATATCCCGTCTACTGTCACGATTGCTTCTGGTCGGATCAGTGGGACGGTCTTACCTACGGCAAGGACTTTGATCTTACTTCATCCTTCTTCGCGCAATTCTCAGATCTTCGGAAACATGTTCCGCGTCTGTGCATCTTCTCAACACAGAGTGAGAACAGCGATTACACTGTCCACAGCTCGAGAAACAAGAACTGCTACATGGGGTCGTCTTTGATCGATGATGAAGAAGTGTACTTCAGTGATTTCGTCTTCAGCTCGAGTGACAGCGTGGACTGCTTCTCGTGCGAACGCATGCAGCTCTGCTATAGCTGTGTCCTCTGCGAAGACTGCTACAATGGGCACTGGCTCACGCTCTGCTTCAATGTAACGGACGGCATGCTCTGCTTCGACTGTAAGGGCTCCAAGCGTGTTCTCGGATGCGTCGGAAGGAGAAACGCATCGAACGAAGTCTTGAATGAGAAAGTGAGCCCCGAAGAGTTCGATCGCATCCAAAAACAACTGATGACCGATTCAGCATTCCGGAGTGTATTCGAACAGAAAATCGAGACACTGCGGGCGACAGTTCCCGTGCCCAATATCTGGGAAATCGGTTCTGAGAATTGTACGGGAAACTATTTGCTGCACTGCAAGAACGTGCACCAAGGCTACAACGGAAAGCACTTCGAAGACTGCCGCTACGGATTCGAGGGTCACAAGAACGTCGACTGCTCTGATTTCATGCGCTGCGGCAACAACGAACTGCTCTACAACTGCGCCAACATCATCGAACTGATTTCCGGAGTCTGCTGCAACCTCACGTACCAATGCAGCAACATGCTCTACTGCGACAACTGCCATAGTTCCAAAGACTGCTTCGGTTGCTTCGGGATCAGAAACAAGAGGTACTGCATCTTGAATAAGCAGTACACGAAAGAGGAGTATGAAACACTGGTGCTCAAGATTGTTGAAGCAATGCGCAACCAGAAAGTATGGGGGGAGTTCTTCCCGCCCGAGCTCTCGAGCTTCGGGTATAACGAGAGCAAGGCAAACGAATGGTATCCGCTTGACCAGCATGATGCCCTCAGTCGCGGATGGCGCTGGTCAGAGTTTGAACAAGCTCTCCCGGATGACCTGAAGTCCATCGATGCAAAGGACTTGCCGGATAACATCGAAGCAGTCCCCGATGACATCCTCAACTTCATCCTGCGCTGCTCCGTCTCAGGCAAGCCCTATAGGCTGATCCCTCAGGAGCTCGCCTTCTATAGAAAAATCGGTCTCCCTGTCCCCAAGGAAGCCCCTCTCACACGCATGATGGCACTGCAGAAGCGGCAGACATCGAGGACTCTCCACAAGCGTTCCTGCGCGAAATGCAGCAAGGCTATCGACACCACCTACGGACCCGAGTGCAAAGAGATCGTGTACTGCGAAGAGTGCTATCTGAAAACGGTGTATTGAAGAATAGCAATCAATACGACATATCTTCCTCTCTCGCAACACTTCACCCGTGCGCGAAGAATCCTTTTCTGCTATACTGATCAGATTCGTCAAAAAATTTACACAAACATTCACAAAAAAACACATGTCCATCGAAGCCTGCATCGCGCATGCGATTCACAAAGACTTAGACATCATCGAAGCACTGCCCGATGTCTACGAATTGCCGATGGAACAGCTCGAGCAGCACATCGACCACTACATTTACAGTCTTCAGCAGAACCTCGTGAAGGCGATCAAGACCCTCGGCGAGCCCTACATCAAGGCAAAAGATGCCGCCGGGCTCTGCATCACATGCCTTCGTGCCGGTGTGACACTTCCTCCAGAAATGATGCTCAAAATGTGCCAGACGATCCTCCAACTCAACGCCATCGAAGCACGCTTCATCGCGGACAACGCGGAAGGATCGAGTGTGTATTACATGAAATTAAGTATTGCTGTCTGAAAGTGGTTAGTGATGAGTGGCTGGTGGTTAATTTCTGATACAAGAAAAAAACTAACCACTGACCACTACCTTCTAACCACTCATCCTAGCGCTTTGCAAACTGCGGTGCACGACGAGCTCGATGCAAGCCTGGCTTCTTGCGCTCTTTGATGCGACTATCTCTCCTCAGGAACCCTGCTTGCTTGAGCATCGACCTGAGTGCCGGATCCATGAGAACGAGTGCTCGGCTGATCCCAAGACGGATGGCATCGCTCTGTGCGACCTTGCCACCTCCTTCGACGAATGCCTCGATATCGACTTTCTTGCTCTGCTCGGTGATCGCAAGGGGAGAGAGAGCATTTTCAGTATGCGTTGAGAAAAAATACTTTCCTGCCGCATCATCGTTCACCATCACTTTGCCAACACCTTCCTGAAAGAGGCGCACGCGTGCAATCGCGCTCTTGCGCTTACCGAGACCGTAGAAGAAGGGACGAGAGGCTGCCATAATTAGGAGAGCGGAAGAGGAACAGGCTTATTCGCATCGTGTTCGTGTTCTGCGCCAGCGTAAATGTGAAGCTGCTTCAGCGTATGATCGCGCGTTGCGTTCTTCGGAAGCATGCCTTTGATGGCGAGTTTGAGGGCTTTGGTCGGATCTTTCTCGTTCATGCGCTTCAGCGTGGTCTCTCGAAGATGACCGAGATACCCCGTGTGACGGTAATAGATTTTCTGCTCGATTTTGTCACCGGTCACTTTGACCTTGCTGGCATTGAGAATGATCACGTGATCCTTGGCAGGATAGTGAGGCACGTAGGAAGCGCGGTGACGACCACGGAGAACGTTTGCCACTTTGGTGGAGAGTCGACCGAGGATCTGGTTCTCTGCATCCACGATATACCACGTTGGGGTTTGAGCCGGCTTTGGGAAGGAAGTTTTCATAGAGGTTTCGCAGGAACTTTCTTTGACAATGCCTTCTTTGAGGAAACGGCTGCAACTTTCTTCTCTTCTGTCTCGAGGGGCACTGCGGCATCGATCAAGATCAAATCTGCGAGGAGCGCTCCGTCCCCTCCACGCGTACCGACCGGCACGACGCGGCTGAATCCGGATGTACGACTTTCGTATCGCTTGGCGAGGACTTCCATCACTTTGCGGCAGGCATTCTGGTCGAACACGTACTGGTTGATCCTGCGGATCGCTCTGTCTTTCTGCTTGTCTTTGCCGATCGTGATCACGTGATCGACGACACCCTTGATCACCTGTGCGCGCTTCTTCGTCGTTCGAATTCGCTCGTAGAGAAGCACGGACGTCACCATGTTCTTCACCATCAGCCGAGACTGATAGGGTTTTCTGGCGAGCCGTTTGCTGTGGTTCTGGTGACGCATTGGGAAGGGCAGTGTAGAGAGAACTTCAGGAGAAAACCAGTAATCTATTCCTCGGTCAACGTGAGATTTCTGGTGACAAGCGTTGCCTTCACTTCATCGAGAGCTTTGCTGCCAAAGCCGCGGAAGTTACTAAGAGTTGCAGGGGAACACTTCACAAGCTGCTCGATCGATCCGACACCCGCATTGATGAGCGAGTTTAATGTGCGAGGGGAGAGATTGAGGATTTCGATCGGGGTGTAGCTTTCTTTGGCGGACGAACGATCGGTCTCCGGAACAACTTGGCTTGTGCGTGTGAAATCAGCCATAAACTCTTTCTCGACAGTTTCCTGATCGAGAGAGAAGAAGTTGAAGTACTGGGAAAGAAGCTGGCTTGCGAAACGGACTGCTTCGTCGGCGGACAGAGAGCCGTTCGTCATCACTTCGAGGACGAGTTTCTCGAGGTTCGTGCGCTGACCGACGCGCGTAGGCTCGACTTCGAAGCGAACACGCTCGACCGGACTGAAGATCGTATCGATGTGGATGAGTCCCGGCTCGTTTCTCCTCTTATTAAGTTCGGATGCAGACTGGTAGCCGACACCTTTCTCCACCGTAAGATCCATCTTGATGGATCCTCCTTTTTCGAGTCTTAAAAGTTCGAGATCCGGATTCAAGATCTCGATATCGGAGCTGACTTTAATGTCTCCGGCGGTGAGAACTTTGGGTCCTTTGCCTTCGAGCGTGACGACTTCACTCTCCTTGTGGTGTTTGCGGAGTTTCACTTGCTTCAAATTCAGTGCGATATCCAAGACGGATTCGCGGACACCTTTGATCGCCGTGTACTCATGGTTGGCATCGGAGACTCTAAGAGAGCTGATGGCAGCACCGGGCAAACTGCTGAGAAGGATGCGGCGAAGCGCATTGCCAAGGGTCATGCCGTACCCCGGAGGCAACGGACCGACCGAGAAAACAACGTGTGTGCTGTCGCCCTTCTTGACCTGTACATGCGAGACCTTCGGTAGTCCGATCTCTTCCTGGATAATGTGCATAAAAGGTGTAAGGAAACTGATAAGAGCGAAAATTTAGCGAGAGTAGAAACCGATCACTTTGCGCATGTCGATGGATCCATCGAAGTGTTTTTCCTCCGTCGGCAGTTTGACGACGTCGAAGCTGAGGCTTGCCGGATCAGCCTTGATCCAATCCGGAGCCGCATAGCGTTCGTGTGCCGCGAGAATCGGCGGAAAGACCGGCGATGACTTGCGTTGCTCTCTCACTTTCACCTTGTCACCCACGCTGATTTTGTACGAAGGAACCGTCACACGCTGACCGTTCACTGTAAACATGCCGTGCGACACGAACTGACGAGCCTGCATACGAGTCGTTGCAAATCCTGCGCGGAAGAGCGCGTTATCCAGGCGACGCTCGAGGAGCGTTGCCATCATCGTGTCGGTCTGTCCGAGCGTTTCACTCGCCTCGGCGTAGATTGCACGAAGGCGTTTGTCGTGCACACCGTACATATAGGCAACTTTCTGCTTCTCGAGAAGCTGCTTTCCGTATTCCGAAATTTTCACCTTGCCTGTTCGGCTTGCAGCCTGCATGCCGGGAGCGTACGGCTTTCTTTGGAGCGCACGATCATACTTATCGGCACCGTAGATATTGACCCCGAGTCTTCGGACGCGCCGTGCTTTCGGACCTGTATATCTCATGAGAAGAAAGAAGAGAAAAAAATGCGAATGTTAGACGCGACGCGGCTTGCATGGCCTGCAACCTCCGTGTGCAATCGGGGTCGTATCGATGATTGCATCGAAGTTCAGTCCAGCAACTTGCAGTCCGCGGATCGCCTGTTCACGACCGGGTCCGATCCCCTTCACCTCGATCTGAAGCGACTGAATACCGAACGAACTCGCCATACTCATCGCACGCTCAGCTGCGACTTTCGCGGCATAGGGCGTCGATTTCCTTGCCCCTTTGAATCCGGAAGATCCGGCGCTTGCCCAAGCGAGAACCAGTCCATTCGGATCCGTGATGGATACGATCGTATTGTTCTCGGTAGCACTGATGCAGGCTCTGGCTTTGGGGATACTCCTCTTGGTTTTCTTCACCTTGCGCTTGCCTGCGGGAGCGGCATCAGCTGATGCTGCATCCACTTTCGGAGTTTCGAGAGCGGCGAGAATATCGGCAGCTGTCTTCTTTGGAGGCGATGAAGGTGTGAGTTCAGCCATGGGACGAATTGAAAATTGAGAATTGATAATTGAAAATTCAAGTTCTTAGGTCTTCGTCAGCGTCGTGCGACCGGAGAGTCCTGTCTTTCGCTTGCCGCGCTTAGTTCTGGCATTCCTTCTGGATGTCTGACCGCGGACGGGGAGTTTCTTTTTATGACGATGCCCTCTCCATGTGCCGATATCCTGCAAACGCTTGATATCGAGAGAGACTTTACGAACGAGATCACCTTCGGTGGGAATTTTCTCCACGAGTGAACGTAGGAGTCCTTCCTGCGTCTCGGTCAGTTTCTCGGTTGCCGTTCCGGGATCGATCTTGGCACTCAAGAGAAGCTTCCTCGACATCCTTCGCCCAACACCCTTGATCGCCGTGAGAGCGATTTCAATGCGCTTATTGCCTGGGAGGACGACACCGGAGATACGAACCATGGGAGAGAGTAGAAGTGAAAAATTAGCCTTGGCGCTGCTTGTGTCGGGGATTGGTGCACACGATGTAATTTTTACGCCTGCGACGAACGCGACGGCAGTTCACGCAACGGAATTTGATGGAAGGGCTCACTTTCATGGGGTGGTGGGACCCAACTTCGCTCCTGAGGGAGCTTCGCTGGGCAAGGGAGTGGGAGGACCCTCCTTCGCTCCTGAGGGAGCTACGGGGGGCAAGGGGACTGCGGGACGAGACGGAGCCGGAAAGCCGGCTGGATCATCGGTGCGGAAACGGTAGACAATGCGACCCTTCTGAAGATCGTACGGGGTCATCTCGACACGTACCCTGTCACCCGGGAGGATGCGTACCTTATTGACGCGCATGCGTCCGGCGAGATGACAGAGCAATGTATGATCCTTGGCTTCTTCTGAAGTAATTCGGACTTGGAACGTGGTGTTGGGAAAGCATTCTGTGATGACGCCAATGAGCTCTATCACATCCTTAGACACCGAAGAAACGGGGGAAGTAAGCTCAAGGATCCTACAGAGTTTGCTTGACGTCAGCAAGACTTGGCTCCAGGAAAAGATGATGACTTACGTAAGAATCTATTGCTAAAATATTAAAATAGTATGAAAGAAATTTGAGGATGGTTCAGAAGCGGCGAAAAGGTGCCTCGGTGTACAGAAGAGTATTCGATCGTGAGCAAACCTTTGCGAAAAATAGAGAAAAAGAGTATAATAATAAGATTTATTTCCACCGGAAATCTATGACCGCAGACACATTCATCCAATCGATCGGAAACCTCCCAGGACTGCTCCCGGAGATGACCGAATCACTTACGGCAATCGCCTCAGGGCTCACAGACCAAGAGCGAGAGATCGCCATCGCAGAGCTCACGAAGCTCAGTGATGAGGCAGTGACAAAAGAACATGCCATCGAAGACGCTTTCAGAGCGCAAGACACTGCTCTCAAGACCTTCCGGAAGCAGCGTGTGCCGGAGATCAAGGCGATCGTGACGAAGAAAGAACAGAGCGATGCCGATATGCTGCTCTCGACAATCGATGCGCTGTAGTCCTTGTGTGACCACGCAAACAAAAATATGAATTCCTTTTCAACCAAAGAACAACGGCTGCTTGGATTCTCGGGTCCAGAAGGCTTTGGGCAGCCGAGAGAAGAACCGAAAGCCGAGAAAAAAGAAGTGAATCCGCTCTACGCACAGGTTGGCGAAAACCGCGAAGAGAAGCACAGAGCCACCTATGACAGCATCAAAGATCGAACGGAGCACTACAAACAGGAAATTGATAAACTTTCGCTGCTGCTTCAGGGAGCTATCGAAAGCAGCGGACCAAAAAAAATAAGCCGGGCAGAGGCAACGGATGCAACCCTTACGGAGCGGAATGACGAAACTGATCCAGAGCTGGAGGAAGCTTTTGGCATTCTCACCGAGCTTGGCGAACTTCGTCAGAATGCGGTGCAGGAGAACTTTGTGAAGTTTGAAGATCTCGAACGCACCTACAGCAAGATCGAGGAGGTGATCCGCACACTGGAAGCGAAAACGGAAAAGAACGGTGCTTCATTCGATGCGAACTACGACGAACGCATGGCGGCGAAGCGACTGGCGGAATTTTTGACGAATGGCGCACAGACGACGAATTTGAACATCTACAACAATGAGAAATTTGAGAACGTGAGGAAATCGGCATCGGAATACCGTTTGCGCTTGCCTATCGATGCGGAGATCCAAGGTATTGCACACACGAACGAAGGGCGTGCATCGAATGGCGTGCACTACATCACAATTCAGCAGAACGATCTTGATGCGTTCATGGCAGATACACCGGAGAAGAACATGACGATCAACATTCAGGGGAAGGATTGTCCTGCAGTGGTCCGAAGAAACGACGCAGCCGGAAACGTGAAAATCACCATGGAGAAAAATTCGTTTGTGTCCGCACTAGAGCAAAAGAGTGAAGGACAAGCTGCAACAATACCGAAAGCTATAGAAACCGCTCCTCTCTC
>SICN01000028.1 GCA_009691405.1 Candidatus Peribacteria bacterium
AGAGAGCCCGAAGCTAAGACGCGAATGGCGTCTCCAACAGTCTCAAGATAGAGAGCAGAGATCAGTCCTCCCGTATACTTTTTCAGTGTCATTTTTGCAGGAATCACTTTGGTTTTATTGAAGACGACGACACAATTTTCGGGGAGATAGGTGCAGATATTTGAAAACCTATCGAAAGACACGGCGCCGCTCGTCCGATCGTACACAAGCAAACGTGCCGAGTCTCTGGGAGAAACCGGTTCTTTTGCAATGAGCTCGGATGGAAACTTATAGTCGTATGCCGAGAGGATACTTTCAAACGATGACATTCTAGTATGCTTTCGCGACGTAAATTCTCTTCGAAAATGCGCTTGGCTTACCTGAGACCGGGTCATTCATGCCTTTTGCATCTTGCTTGCCGTCAAAAGCAAAGCAGCGATAGGTGCCGCCGGAAGTTTCTGCCTTGAGCTTCTCCACCGTCTCTTTGGTTCCATCCCAAGCAACGAGCGCCCACTTGCCCTGTTCCAGTGCAGCCTTCAAGGCTGCGAAGTTCTCCGGCTCTGCAATGTTTGCTTTTCTCTTTTCGATCGCTTTCGCGAAGAGAGTGTTCTGATCTTCCTCGAGCATCTTTTCGACTGCCTTCGGTACATCCGACAAAGACACCTTCTGCGCATCATCACGGCTTCTGATACGGCTCTTGATCATGCAGGAATTCTCTGCAAGATCGCGTGCTCCAAGCTCGATCCTGACAGGCGTACCCATGCGAATTTGATGGAAAGTCTTGTCCCCAAGGCGGGCCTCTCTCGCATCAATACGAACAGTAAGATCGCCCGAAGTCTCTTCAAAGCCATTGGCTCTGCCATGCACCGCATAGATCGTTTTCGACTTGCTGATCGACACTGCAAGATCGCGCGCAGCTTTCAGTACCTTCTCATTTTCTGCAGAATCCGAACCGAAGATCGGAAGTATGCAGACCTGCACCGCCGCAGCTTTTGGAGGAATGACGATGCCGTCGTCGTCTCCGTGCGTCATGATCATGGCACCGATCAGACGCGAGCTCACCGCCCACGAATCGTAGTACGGAACCGTTCGCTCCTCTTTTTCATTCAGGAACGAAACGCGAGGACTGCCGTCGCTATCAATCAGGAAATTCTGCGAGAGCATATGACTCGTGCCCATCTGCAAGGCTTTACCGTCCTGCATCATACTCTCGATCGTGAACGTATTGTCGGCGCCCGCAAATTTCTCATGGCTGGGTTTGTCACCTCTGATCACGGGAATCGCAAGGACGTCTTCACAAAGCTCTGCGAAGAGATCCAGAATACCAAGAGTGAATGTCTTGCACTGCTCCTTTGTTGCAAACAGACAGTGACCCTCGTGCCAGTAAAACTCGGTCGTCCGTAAAAATGCTCTTGGACGCTTCTCCCACCGAACGACACTCCCCCACTGATTCACCAGCAGCGGCAAATCCCTATAACTCTGGACCTTGCCGGACCTGCCATACCAATCGACGAATAGCAGTTCCGATGTTGGTCGCACATAATACGGCTCCGGGAGCTTGCTTCCTCCCGCATGCGTCACAACAGCTGCTTCGGGGGCAAATCCTTCGACATGCTCTTTCTCACGAGCAAAGAAGCTCTCTGGGATCAGTGTCGGAAGCAAGATATTTTCGACTCCCATTCTCTTGAATCTTGGATCCAAAAACTGCTTGATCGACTCCCAGAGACGCGTTCCGAGAGGTCCAAAGGTGATACAACCCGTCACCGGAGACTCGTCGTAGAGATCAGGGGCATGAGCGATGACATCCTGATACCACTGCGGAAAATTTTGAGCCCGAGGTGTGATGAGTTGCTTCGCCATGAACAGGGCATAGGTTATAGGTTATACGCTGCGCAATCTAGGACTTTCGCAGAGTGCGAATTGTTCCTATACTCTCCCCGCGCTTATCTCTTCCCCTGTAGCTCAATGCTGAGCTGAGCACAGCGAAGCGAGAAAAAAAAGGGGTTGCTCGACCCCGACTGTTCATTCCATCATCATTATCTATTCCCCTGTAGCTCAACGGTAGAGCACCTCGCTGTTAACGAGGGGGTTACTGGTTCGAATCCAGTCGGGGGAGCCATACTTGACTAAGTATATAAATAATGATTAAATGGAATATTATGGAGATAGAAGTTGAAACTTTAGGTTATGAGAAGGCAACAGCACCTGATGAACTTTTTGCTAGTCTAGGTCCCTGTATTGCAATTGGCGCAATTTATGAAGACAAAGGTTATCTGCTTCATACACAGCCGGTTGGATGGGAGAATTTTGCTGCAGTTTTGAATCCGATCCTCTTCGATCTCACTAACGAAGTTAGAGACAAAGCAAAGTTGAAACTATTCATCGCGGGAGGTTCACTGATTGGCGGCGAGTATGTGAACGAAAAATTAGCAGGCAGACAAGTTGTACTGGAAGCGATTAAGAGGTCTGGCTTTTTTGAATGCATCGCTGAAGTGAGATGGGCTACATCATGCCAGACTTTGACTTTGTTACTAGATCAAAAGCAAGGGCTGATCGAAGATTGGGAATTACCTGATTGAGAGATAAGGAAATGTTATGTGTTTTAGTTGTCTAAATATCTTTGGAAGTTCTAGAAGGAGCCAAGACGCGGAGCCATTTTCAAAAATCAAAAACAGCCATTTGCACTCCGACTCAGTTTCGTATTTTGGAATGTTTCGAGACAAGTATGGTATCGAATGGATGGTAGATTTTGACCCGAAAGATAAGGGGAAAATATAGAGTAAGTTTGTGCGATTGGTTGAAAGTATGCGTAAGCCTTCTATGGCTTCTTTTCCAGTATTCCCCCACTCGTCTCCGAATGCAGTACGGATTTTCCAAAATCACTCCAATTCTTGGTCATGCCCGACTTCAAGAGATAGGGTTCTTGCTTATCTCTGAAGATTCGAACATCGCCTCCGATTCCTGTAAGACGGTGACCGTTGATCATGAGCACAGCACCATCATCGATGCCAAAACCGAGACAATCCGTCCCTTCCACTGCACGCAGCAAACGTTTAAAACGATCACGAGTCTTGTGATGTTGATCAACGATAGATCCGCGAATCAAATTCAAACCAACGCCCATCTCCGGCATGGGATTACCTTTTCGAATCATCCGCCTGCTCATCACCGCGGCTCCAGCAGATGACCCGCCAATGACAACGCCTTGTTCCGACAATTCGTAGAGTTTTTGCTCTAATTTCGTATCGAGAACCAGATCCATGAACGTACCCTGATCACCCCCTCCTAACCAAATTCCCGTGACGCTATTAAACTGCTCAAGAAATTTATCGCTGCTTGCCTCCTCTCGATCTTTTGGGTGAGCAAGCCAAACCTTGGCACCGCTGTTCTCCCAACCCTTAAAATAAGAGCTCACTCTGGTATCGATTCCTGCATCCGCACTTGCGCTCGGAATTACGGCAATGCGCGCATATTCACGACCAGCACTGTCGACAAATATATCGATCGCTTGCTTTGGAAGAGGACCGCCGCCGCCAACAACAAATTTCCCGGTCGGGATTGCCGATGAAGGATCAGTGGAAGAATCATAAGCATCCTCGGCATGTACATTTGGAAGAATCGTTACTATCGCACCGGCGATAAGTGCGCGACAACCATTTCGTAGTTTTTGCAGTGTATTTTTTTGCGGTGCCAGTTTTACAGTCGGCTCGGAAGCCTCGAGTGAGAGAGGATTACTTTCCGTAATCTCTACCATGCTGGAAGTCTGAAAGTACTCGATCAGTCTGTCAAGAATTTCTGACCATGATATACTGAATGTATGTCGTCATTTCGCAACATCATTCCCATCGGCTCTCTTATCCTCGGCATCATTCTCGCCGTCACTCTTCACTTCAATTTTCCATTGCAAACGGTCATTTCTGAGCCATGGACGCTACTCGGCATTCCTCTCATCGTCTTCGGCATTCTGCAATTCGGGTTTTCCGTTTCGCACTTCGTGCGGCACAAAACCGATATTCGACCGTCGGGAAAACCAACCTCACTCATTATGAGCGGTCCCTTTCGGTATACGCGAAACCCGATCTATCTGGCAAATATAATTGTTCTTTTGGGTGTGTGCCTTCTTCTTGGTTCTGTCGCATCGTTCATCGTAATCCCGCTCTACTTCATCATCGTGAATTCATTCATCGTTCCGTTTGAAGAAGAGATGCTTGTCTCCGTTTTCACAGAGCGATACCAAGAATACAAGAAACGCGTGCGTCGCTGGCTGTGATACGGGAGAAGCGAGTACGGTAAATCTCTCGCCGGAGAGAGATTGCGTATACAATTCATCCCATGCGCAGACCCGACCTTACGACGCTCCTCATCCCCTTCGTCTACTTTATCGCGGGAGCGACGAGCTTAGCCGGAGTCGCGACGACGTTTTTCTATAAAGACGATATCGGTCTCACGATCGCCCAAGTGCAAATTCTCGGTTCGATCGCCATCATTCCATGGAGCATCAAACCGATCTACGGGATGATTTCGGATCGGGTGCCGATCTGGAAACTGCGACGAAAACCGTACCTGTTCATCGCGGGACTCTGTGGATCTGCCGGATATTTCCTCATGGCAACGGTCGTCAACGGATTCACGGGTGCAGTGACTGCAAGTCTCCTCTCGGCTCTCGGCTTTGCCCTTGCAGACGTCCTCGTGGATGGCATCGTCGCCGAGAAAAGCAGAACACAGAAAGAAGCAGGAAAACTGCAAACCATCTGCAGAGCGTCACTCATGACCGGTGCAATTGCCGTCTCGTACCTCTCGGGGGTTCTCGTCGAAAGTATCGGAGCACGCAACGTTTTCTTCATCACAGGGAGCCTTCCGATCTTTACGTCGATCTTCGCTCTCCTGATGCACGAAACTCCCGATCCTGCGATCCTGAAAACAAGCATCAGAACATTTATCAAGAATATCAGAGGTCTGTGCACCCCCGCACTCCTATGGTCGATCCTCTTTCTCTTTCTCTGGAGATCGACTCCGACGAGCGGCGGAGCATTCAGCTACTTTCTGATCGATGAACTTAAATTTACGCCGGAATTCTTCGGAACGTTGTCACTCGTCAGCAATCTCACGGCAATCCTCGGCATCGTGATCTTTCGCAAATTTCTGCTGAGTCTCCCGCTGCGGACACTCTTCCTGTGGATCGTGATCCTGAGCATCGTCCTGTCGCTTCCGACTCTCGGCCTCGTGTACGGCTGGTACAAGATCATCGGCATAAGCCCTCAGTTCTTCGCGATCGCCGATACCGCAATCGGGGGAGCGCTGCAGGAAATCGGTTTTCTGCCCCTCCTCGTTCTCGCTGCAAGGCTCTGTCCAAAAGGAATGGAAGCGACAATGTTCGCGCTGCTTGCAAGCATCATGAATATCGGACTTGGGGTGAGCGACCTCGGAGGCGCATGGCTCACGACGATCTTCCACGTGCATGGTGCAACGCAGGCGATGCAATCGGATTATGCGAATCTCGATATCGTGATGTGGATCGCCATCCTCTCAAGCGCCTTGCCTCTGCCGTTTCTGCGCTTCCTGCCCGAAACTCGCGATGCCAGCGAAGTCACGAACGATTATTCGCCATCTGCTCTTACAGGCGGCATCAATGCCACTGATCCTTTGAAAAGCGACATCGTGTGAGTCTCGAAGAAGAGTAGTATGCCATCATGTCGATGCCTGCACAGTTTTCCTGGAAACACGGCGTACGGGTTGTACTTGCAATGGGCTTCGCGGATTTCATGTTGAAGTACCGCGGATCCGTTCTTGGATTCCTGTGGTCGTTCATCATTCCGATCGTGAAGTTCTTGGTGATTTACCACGTCTTTCAGCCGTTCATTCAAGGTGTAGAACACTACCAACTCTACCTCTTCCTCGGTCTGATCTTGTGGGAACATTTTTCACTCATGACGACCGCTTGCATGTCCATGCTCCATGAGAAAGCGGCTATCGTCCAAAAAGTGGCATTCCCGCGCATGCTGCTGATCCTGTCGGTCGGCTGGACGCATACTCTCATTCTGCTCAGTTACTTCGTGATCTTTCTCTGCATCGCGCTCGCCATGGGCATCGAACCGACATGGGGACTTCTCTACGTACCGTTGATCTTCGTTCAGGCGACACTCCTCGGTCTTTCGGTCGGCATGATCCTGAGCTGCTACTCGCTAAAATTCGCCGACCTGCAACACCTCTGGAGCGTTCTGCTGCAGGTCATCTTCTGGCTGACCCCGATCATCTATCCTTATACGCCAAAGGCTCCCCTCGCCGCAGATTTTGCAAATCTTTTCTCAGGTTCCCTGCAACTTTCTTTCTGGTCCCTCTTCGACATCTTCATTCGTTTCCAGCCGCTCTCCATTCTTCTGCATGATGCGAGGAGAGCGATTCTCTATCCTTCGACCGTCGGAGTCCCCTCTCTCATCCATGCAGTCGGATTCAGCGTGATTTGCCTTCTGCTCTTCGTTGCCTGTGCGATACTCTTCCGGAAACGAAGCCGCTACTTCATCCAAGAATACTGATGCGACACTCAGCCGTTTCATGCACCGGCATCCACAAACAATTCACGAAACATGTCTTTCCTTCATCGATGCTGCAAGATCGAATCTTGCGCTGGAGAAGACATAGAAAACGCTGGTCACACACGGCTCTCCAAAACGTCTCGCTCTCCGTCGGACAGGGAGAATGGGTCGGTCTCTACGGACCGAATGGCTGCGGAAAAACAACGCTCCTGAGAATCCTTGCAGGACTTCTGCCTGAGGACTCCGGTCACGTATCAATCACAGGAAAATTGTCATGTTTCTTCGAGCTCGGAGTCGGATTTCATCCCGAGAAGTCCGCAGTGGAAAACATTTACATGCACGGTCTACTGCACGGAGTGGACCCAAGTGTCATCCGAAGCCAAACCGATGAAATCATCGAACGTGCTGGTGTTGCGTCCCATCGGGATCTGCCGATCAAATGCTACAGCTCAGGAATGAAGATGCGCCTCGCGTTCATCACGACCATGCGAACGGAATCCGACATCTATTTCCTGGATGAAGTGTTTGCGGTCGGAGACCTCGAATTCCAGCAAATTTGCAGAGAAGAACTTCGGTTGCTCAAAGCGAGAGGCAAAACCGCCATTCTGGTTCTGCATGAACTGAAGGAACTTCGAGAAACCTGCGATCGCATCGTCTTCCTTGAAAAAGGAGCGATCAGCGGAGAAGAGATCATACTTCCCGTCACGAAATCACTCTAGACTCCGGCAATTCTCTCTCGCATGCAATTGCCGATCCGGGATGGCGACAGTGATTGACGAATATCAAAAGCAGCTCTCATGCCAAGATCGCGTGCACAGCATCGATCTTCCCAAAGACGCCTCATGGCGGCAACCGCCTGATCGAGATCCGGATCCGCCCACACATTTCCTTTCCGGTACGGACCATAGTCTCGATCGAGAGGAAGGAGACTGTAATCGATGAGAATGCTGTTCTCCCTTGTCATGAAATCGGTGTTGCCCGAATAGTTCGTCGCGATGACGGGCTTTCCGAGAAACATCGCCTCAGCCATCGCAAGTCCGAAACCCTCGGTACGATGGAGCGATACGTACGCATCGCAACACCGAAGGAGATCGTGCGTGGCTTCAGTCGAAAGAAAGATATCAAGCAGGAGAATGTTTTGCCCTGCCGCACGCTCGATCAATCTGGAGCGAAGCAATGGATCCCGATCTCCATTGCTGAATTTCAACACAAGCTCAACGTGCTCATTGTTCCGGAATGCGCGTGCAAAAGCATCGATCACTGCAAACGGATTCTTCCTTTCGACGACACTCAGACAATCAAACGTGAACAGGAAAACAAAATGATCGCTTCGAATGCCAAAATCCTCTCTCGCGTGCGTCGAGGTGTCTCCAACGACGATCGGATGAGGAACAACATAAACCGGACAAGAAACCTGTGATTGAATGGCATTCGCACTGAATGTGGTAGGAGTCCAAATTTCATCGAACTGCTTCGCGGCAACGGAGAGCTCCCTCGGGAATTCCGACAGCTCCCATGCCCAGTACCCGATGAGCTTCTCACTCTGCATGGCACTAAAGGGGATCGATCGCACGCACGAAGCAACTTGATCCGCATTCACATGCAATATCGTCGTTCCGTAAGGACACTGCGATGAAAAACCGTCTCCTCTATCGAAAGGTATCTGCGGGAGACCTGCTGCCAAAATATTGTGAATTGCCAGAGGAACATGCGCTGCCTCTGCAGCAAGCGCATGCAGTCTCACCGCCTGCCCAAGCCCGCTACCGGCTGTGAAGTACCCAAGCATGTTGATGCCGAAAGGCTTGTGAATACGGATGTTCACACGCCCAGGAAGACCGCCCAGGTCCCGGAGCGACAGCATTGCACGAATACGAGAGAACAGTTGAGAAGGAAAAACAAAACGAGCGATCTTCACGAGAAAACGATAGAGCGGAAAAGCATTTCTTCTCAGGAAAAAACGACGCAGTCTTGTGGAACCATGAGACGATCGCATTGCTTGGAGCGATGAAAGAAATTCTTCAGGTAATCGATCGCTTCCTTCTCGCTCGAGTATCCATGAAGCAAAACGATCATCGAGCTGGGGAAATGCCGAACAAATATCTGCGCTGCTGAGATGGAAAACTTCGTGAGCGTTCGTCAGACTGCCCCCCGATTGAAGAAAGACACGGGGCTCCAGGAGCCAGCACCAATATGAACCGTCTCCCGTGAGAAAGGGATTGGCGTAGCGCAGACGCTCATGAGCAGAGAGTGAGCCATAGTGACGACGAATGAATGTCGGAATGCGCACTCCGTTCTCAAAACAAGAATAGTGATACGAAACCTTTGACACCCGCTCGTACTCCTGACTTATCAGAAGCGCGCGGTAATGATCGAATAATCGACGCAGCCCGGGATATGATCCAAAATCTCGATCGTGATGATGGTACTTGCAGAGAATGTCACTTCGCTCCGGCTGGTAGCCGCTGAAATGGAAAAAAACCAACGGAGCTCCATTCACCAAGAAGGCATCGTTGATCCGCTCTACCTTTCTCTCGTGCACGTTCCAGTACGCGACATTGTAAGCAGGGTCACGCAGAATGTGCACATCGGGGAAAAGCCCCGGGGAGAGATCCATCCATCGTTGGTCGAAAAAAATACACTTGTCCGGTTGCTCGGTGCAATCATCGACGACACGGTGCTGCCACCAATGCAAAAAATCTGTGGTCACGCGTGTCGCCGACAGCCCGATGAAGCCGAGATTGTAAACTCCTACACGCAGAACATCCGTTTCGGACGGTCGAAACTTACTCTCGATCGGCTTGAGGATATGGGGTGTCAGCACGATGTTGTGTGAAGACAACGCATCCATTGCGGCATGCAACGGACCAGTCACGAGAATATCTGGGTCAAGATAAAAAAGATGATCAGGATGCTTGTCATCAAAAATCCGCTGCAGAAAGAACGGTTTCACCGCCGTATGCAATTCCCGGACTCCATAGCGAAAGAAAAGTTGATCTCGATCAGGAAGCAAAAGATTTTGAATTGGAAAGACCGTGAAAGGTTCATTGCTCAGATCAATCTGATCACCAACAGGATCGACCAGCAGCACGATGAACTCCGCATCCGGATGGTGCTTTCGAAACGACATTGCGAGCACGCGTGCCTGCGCAAGAAAATTTCTCGAAACGATCGTACAACCGATCAGGCTGCATGATGAATCTCGACCTGAGGAAAGCGATATTCCATCCCGAGATGATGTCGGCGTTTCGATCTTCCTGCTCCATCGAAGCAATCCACAAATTTTCGATTCCATCCGACGAAGAAAAGTTGTGATACGCCAGCTCCGTGGATTTTGAATACGCTGAAGATCGATGCTCATGTCCTGCACTTCTTGCAGAAGCGAAGACTGGATGAAACGAAAAAATCGCACCAGATGCATTGCGTCTCGAAGCATGCCGCTGACTCGCGTGCATTCCCTCTCTCGATTCAGACCGGAAACGATCGTCTCCACCCGCGCCTGCTCCAGCGCCTCGACATGCCGACTGATCGGCTTTGGAAGAACCAGATCTGCAAGGTAGCTCCTGAGAGCTGCATTCTGATCCACCACATTCTTGTCGACCAGAATACCGGTGCCGAAAAATCCAGGGAGTGCAATGAACTCGAGTGAGAACGTGCTCAGCGCAAGAAAATCTTCAACGGCGGTGAGAACGCCATTTCGGTCTGCATGCTCGCTCACCGCATGCAACACGGAAGGATTGAGTCCCCCGTCATCTTGCAGCATGTGAGAGATCGGAACGATGCCTTTCCTCAGTGAAGGCTGGCGAAAAGAATCGGGGATTCTCTCGGGCTCGGCATAGGCATCGCGCCTGCCATAGGGCCACCCTATGTCGTGCAGAATGATCAGCGGAAACATCCCGGAGACTGCTGCATGCTTCTCGATAAGCAGAAGTTCATGCATGACCGTATACCAGTTGTGATCGCCGTCGATCACCACGGAATCGTAGGTGATGGTGATCTTGGGCAATGCATCGAGGCTTGTCTCTCTGTGCAAGATCAGCGTATCCGGAAACTTCGATTGCCATTCAGTGACATCGAATCCCGGACTCGGATCAATCACCGAAACGGTGCCACCGAGAGCCTTTGCATAGCTGAGCAGATGACGCGTATTGCGACCGTCTGCGCATCCGACTTCAACAATCATACGCACTCCCACCGCCTCAAACAGAGGTTTCACGATGGAAAGCCAAAGATTGTCCAAACTTTCGTGCACGGGAGGCGCAGTCTAGCATAGACTCCTCCTATGCCATCTGCTTCAAGCGTCTTCTCGTCCATCTATCGAACGAACGAATGGAAAAGCGGTTCGGGAGAAGGATCGCTCCCCGATAACACGGCAACCTACCGATCATTTCTTCAACAATTTCTGAAAGACCACCACATACGAACCGTGGTCGATTTCGGTTGCGGTGACTGGCAGTCGTCGAAACTCATCGAATGGAACAACACGGAGTATGCGGGCATCGACGTCGTACCGGACATCATCCGAAAGAATCGAGAAATGTTCGACCGTCCGAATGTGCATTTCATTCTGCAAGACGGAATG
>SICN01000029.1 GCA_009691405.1 Candidatus Peribacteria bacterium
GTTTTCACTTTGCCGACGGAGAGTAGGGAAATCTTTTGCATTATTTTCTCTGCAGCAACGCCACCAATTCTATGTGCGCTGTGTGCGGGAACATATCGACCGGCTGCACCGTCCGAAGCTCATATCCGTTCTTCAAAAATTCTCCGAGATCGCGCGCAAACGTCGCGACGTTGCATGACACATAAACGACTTTCTCGGCTCTATGCGTGATGACCGCCTCGAGCGCTTTCGGATGCAATCCAACGCGCGGAGGATCGACGACGATACAGTTGAACTTGTACTTGCCACCGGCTTTCAGCTGCTGATGCAACACTTGTTCCGCTTTGCCTTTGTAGAAGCTAATATTCGCGATGCGATTTCTGCCCGCACTCCGGAGTGCGTCGTCCACAGCCGATGGATGCGCTTCGATCCCCACGACTTTCTCACAAAACCTCGCAAGGTACTGCCCGATGGTTCCCATGCCGCAGTAACAATCGAGCACCGTGTCGCGACTGCCAAGATCCGCAGCAGCAGCGATCGCCGAGTATAACTTTTCGGCTGCCAGAGTATTCGTCTGGAAAAATGAGAACGGCGAGATCTGAAAACTGAGATCGAAGAGTCTCTCGGTGATGAACGGTTCTCCAACGAGCGTGTGAATCTTTGGTTCCTCCGGTTTATCGTTCAAACCGAAGTGCTCGACGACGAGGAGAGACTTGAGCCCGGGTCTTCCGCCAAACCCCATGAACTTCTGGAAGAGTGGCTCCAGCTCTTTCTTGCGTGCCTGCACGATGAAGCAGATCATCTGTTCTTCGGTGTGGATACCGCGACGGAGCACGAGATTTCGAAGCATCCCGCGATGCGTTTTTGGATTGTAGACCGTGAGCTTATTCACCTCCATGAACCTGCGAACATCTGCAAGAAGTGCAGGGAGTCTTTCGTCGTAGAGATGACATTCACCGATCGGGAGCACCGTCGCCCACTCGCCCGCCTGATGGAATCCGATCGTCGGATTCTCGTCGAAGTAAATGCGTTGCGGCTTCCCACCCGGCGTTCTCGGCGGACGGTCTTCGTGACGCATCGTGCTGAAGCCGAACGTCAGTTCCAGTTTGTTTCTATAGTTGAAGACCTGCGGACTCGGGATGATCTTGAGCACGCGACCTGCAAGCGTCTTTCGAACAGATTCATCGACAGGCGTGAGATGCGTGAGTGTCTCCCGAACGATGTCCTCCTTGTACTGGATCTGCTTGTTGTATGCCAGATTCTGCCAGACGCAGCCTCCGCAGGTACCGAAATGCGGGCACTTTGCCTGGATCTCGTCTTTTGACCTGAGGATCACTTTCTCGACCTTGGCCTCGAGATATTTCTCGTGCTTCTTCGTGATCACAATCGACACTTTCTGCCCCGGGATGCCTCCTACGATGAATACAGGCATTCCTTGGAGGGTCGCAAAAGCCGCTCCGCCTTGGGCGAATTTCTCAATGACGAGCGTATGGCTTTGCCCTGGCTGCAGTGGAACTTCCTCAATACTTGACATAAAATTAAATATATAGTATAAATTGCTACTTTCAATTCTCTTGAACCTTTCTCAATTCATCATCGGCGTCTCCGCCTCGGGGAAACAGCGCAGCCATCCTGGCTGCGTACGCGGTCTGGAAGACCGCGCTGGAGCCGTGCAAAAAAGCCACGTCGGCTGTGCTGCACTGCTGCTCCTGATGATCATTTCTGCAACGATGATACCACTGACTGCCTCCGCTGCAAGCGTCTCTTCTTCCTATGGAAAGAGCAAGAGAACGATGGTAATTCCAAAGCATGCTCCATCCTCTCTCCTTCCAGTCGTGAACCAGAGAGACATTCACGAAAAACACCGCATTCTTGCCGACCGCGTTCTTCAGGCACTCCCCTCATTCTGCCGCGACCACCTCAAGAACTTCTACGTGAATTACGAGAAGAATCCTGCCAATCGCGGACTCGGTGGAGAATCAACGATGATCATTACAGGCAATGTCCCGGACAAGGAATTTATGGCGCTCGTCACACACGAGTGCGGACACGTGACAGATTTTGGCGGGCTCCGGGGAAGCGATGCAATGCAACCGACACCGTTTGCCGATGGCACGACACCGATCTACGGCGATGATCCCAGTATGGCGTTCTATTCGATCAGCTGGCTCTCGCCGAGGATGATGCAGCCGAACATGAACGATGCGGATTTCGTGTCGGGGTATGCAGAAACGGATCCGTTCGAAGATTTTTCGGAATCGTTCGCGTTCTATGCGCTGCAGAAAAAAGAGTTCCGGAGACTTGCGAACAATAATCCGATCCTCAAAGCAAAATACAACTTCATGGACACTGTCGTCTTCGGAGGAAAAGAAGTCGCCTCGAGTCATTACAAGAGAGGAAAAAATGTAGCGTGGGATGTTACGAAGCTACCGTATGTGTGGCATGCCAAACGCTGATATACAATAGTTTTATGCATCTCGGACGTATTCATAAATTGGCTGCACACTTGGAAACGCTGCAGTTTCCCTACTGTGATGTGGCACACGAAGATGTCGCTCGTGACGAGCAGGGAAACGTCATCTCGGAACATGATCTGGTATTGGAATGCCCTATGAGGTTGCAAAGAATAAGACCGGCATGCCCGCATTGTCAGGAATCGATTTCACCGGATTATGTCGGTCAACTCAT
Organism: Candidatus Peribacteria bacterium; assembly: GCA_009691405.1. Classification (GTDB taxonomy): domain Bacteria; phylum Patescibacteriota; class Gracilibacteria; order Peribacterales; family Peribacteraceae; genus SICN01. The sequence continues at coordinate 2,668 of SICN01000029.1, forward strand.
CGATGAATTGGAAGAAGGAGGTCTTGATCCTTCCATATTTCGTGAGCGCAGAATGCAATATGAGCTCGATATCAAACGGCTGACGCAATTGGATGGAGCCATTCTTGGGGCACGAACAAAATCGGATAGGGAATTTGGTGGGGCACCAGATAAAGCCGAAGCGAAGACCGCTGCCGCACCGTACGTACTGGAACATCGTTCAATTGTTGACCGAATGAGAGAATTAACAACTCTGTTGTTATCAGAAAGTAAAAAAATACTGACAGCAAATAAGGTATGATCGTGCCGTGCGTCGAACACTCCTCCTCACCGCCTGGCTTCTCACCGATATCGTCCTCTTCGTCGGTGCCTACGTCTGCGCGTACTTCCTGCGCGTCGGCTTCATCCTGTCCAGTGACTTCCCGCTCGACCGCTACGTGCAGGCAGTGCTCGTGATCTCCCCTATCTGGGTCGCGGTGATGATCGGGCTCGGGATCTTCCGGCTGACGCGCGTGCAAAGCGACAAACGAAACATTCTGCATATCCTCTTCGCCTGCGTGATGGGACTGTCTCTGTTCACGCTTGGCTACTACTTCCTGTTCGGGCAGTTCTTCAGTCGTCTGCTTTTGGTATACGCCGGAGCACTCAGCTTCGTGCTCACAACCATCTGGCACCTCGCGTTCGATCAGTGGCAACGCAGAATCCTACGCAAAGATCCTCCGGCGTATCCGGTGCTGATTGTCGGAGCGAACCGGGAAGCCGAGCGCTTCATCCGCCTCCTGAACGATCGCCTCTCCCCTCTGAGGCCTGTCGGCGTTCTCGATAGCCTTGGCTCGCAGCAAAAAGAAATCTCAGGAGTTCCAGTACTTGGGAAACTGAATGTTCTTGAAAGTGTCATCAAAACCAAGAGACCAACACACCTCATTCAGTGCAGCAATTTGGAACACACCATCAATCTTGTGAGTGCCGCAAGGCAGCACAACATGACGTACATGATGCTTCCGTCGGTGCTCGGTATCGCACAGAAACAGTCGATGGACAGCATCGAGGGGCAGGCGATGATTACGGTTGGGTAGCCTGTTCGCGGAAGATATGGATCTTCCGCTACGCTGTTTCCATGAAAGCATTTATCCTCGCCGGCGGTTTCGCCACACGTCTCTGGCCCTTAAGCGAGCGACGAGCGAAGCCACTCCTGCCGCTTGCTGGAAAACCGCTGCTTACGTACGTTGTCGAGAGCATCCCGAAAGACATCCCCGTCACCGTGAGCACGAACGCGGTATTCGCAGATGACATGAAGGCATGGGCGAAAACGATCAACGATCGTGACATCACGATCTCCATCGAAGATGCGGGACACGAAGGCGAGAAACTCGGCGCTCTCGGTGCGGTCTCGAAGTGGCTCACAGAAGAGAATATTGACGATGACCTGCTTCTTCTTGCCGGCGATAATTACGTCGGATGTTCGATGGAAAAATTTTTCGAAGCGAGAGGAACGAACCCTTTAATTGCGGCTCATGACATCGGCGACAGGGAACTCGCGAAACAATTCGGAACAGTGATTGTCGAAAATCTCTCCTCCTCCCTCGGGGGAGGGGCTGGGGGTGGGGGCGGAGGAAAAGTCACGTCATTCGAAGAAAAACCGCTTCATCCGAAATCCACGTTCGTCTCGACAGGCTGGTGGTGGCTGCCGAAGGGATCACTCTCCGTACTCAAAGAGCACGCAAGCAAACACCCCGACAACGTCGGCGGAGTCTTCGAAGAATTCTTGAAGCGCGGTATGACAGTGGATGCCTTTGTCTTCAAAGAAACGTGGCATGACATCGGCTCGTTTGAATCCTACCTTCACCTGCACCGAGAGATCGTCGACGGGAAAACGCTCGCCGACAACACTTCCTCCATGAGTCCGAATTGCATCCTGGAAGGGAGCATCTCCATCGGACCGAATGTGAAGATCGAAAAGAGCACGCTCAGGGACTGCATTCTGTTCGGAAATTCTACGATCACGGATTGCGTGCTCGAACGCTGCATTATCGATGAAGACTGCCGCCTCGAAGGCGTCGATCTCACCGATCAGATGCTCCGGGCGGGAACAATCCTCAAAAGACCGTAGATTTGCCTTCCGTGTCAAAAGAGATACACTTGCCCGCGCATGAAACACGGTCTTCTTCTCAGTACTGGCGTCCTGATGACACTCGTCGCTTGCGGTGGCGGGCAGCAGACGATCATCCAGACAATGACAATCCGGTCTCCCGAAGCATCGAAGACCATGGCACTCATCCAAGCGACCGAACGCGTGATGAACAGACGCCTCGCCGGTGCCGGCATCCAGAACGCTCACGCAAGCACCATCCCCACCGGAACGAACACGGCGACTCTCACGCTCACACTCCCGGATGCCACAGCCGTAGCGAAAGCCAACTCGATCCTCAGCGAACAATTTACGTTCGATCTCCGGATCGAAGAGCCGAAGAAAAATGAAGACGGTACGAGCGATTGGGAGCCGACCGCACTCACGGGGTCGAATCTCTTGTGGGTTCAAGCTGTTGGAAACAATGCAACGGGGGAAATAGCGATCGAGCTACAATTCAGCGAAGCCGGTCGCACGATTCTCGAATCCGTCTTCAGCAAGAACGCGGGGAAGCACATCGGCATCTTCGTCAGAGATCTCCTCGTTTCGAAAGTTTCCGTGACAAACGGAGCTGTCGCCGATACGGTGATCATCGGTGGGATCCCGTCTGCGAAAGTCGCCGAGATATTTTCTGATGATGTGAATGTCGGACTCTTAGTCTCCTTTACTCCTGCTCCTTAACGTCACTTCTTCCTTTCTCTTATGTCTGATTCCAAAAAAAAGTCTTCGTTCTGGTCCATCGTCACGATTGTCGCTGCCATCCTCTGCACGCTCATCGCGCTGCCCGATTCGTGGAAACCATTCTTGCCGGACTTTCTTCGACCGTCGGTTCATTTGGGGCTCGATCTCGCGGGTGGCACACAGCTCGATTTCCGCGTCTCCGAGGACGAGATCATCGCAAGAAAGGCGAAGCTTCAGGAAGAAATCGACAACATGAAAGGAGGAGGGCAGAACAAGGAACTCCTTGCGAAACAATTTGAGCTTCAGAATATCAACCAGCAACACGAGAACCTTGTCGAAGCCATTCGAAACGTTCTCGAACGTCGCATCAACTCCCTCGGCGTCAGCGAAGCCACGATCACCCCTTCGTACTTCGGCAACGAAAAACACCTGCTCGTGGAGTGTCCGGGAGTGATCGATGTGAACAAGTGCATCGCGACCGTCGGTAAAACGATTCAGCTCGAGTTCAAAGAAGAATTCAGCGGCGCAACGCTCGAATTCGAGAATGCCATGCGCACGAAAGCCAACCAGGTCTATACAGCGGTTACGAGCGGCACCGGAAATTTGCAAGTGTACGGCGAGGACTTAAGTTCGGTGCTCGGCGTGACGTACTTCGACGCTCGTCCGCTCTTCATCAGCAGTCTTCCGAAAGGTCTCGAGTCTCTGGCAACGGCAACAGCCGCGGATCCCGTCCGAAAGATCGAATCGACGATTCAGGCAACCGGTGAAGATGAGAACGGACAACAAGTGCTGAAAGAAATAAAAGGCATCTACCTCGCCAAAGTTCTGACGAATCGCGCCCCCGCAGCAAGACCGCTCACCGATCCGACGGAAGTGTACGGCGAACTTGCGAAGTCTCTCGCCGATGCAGCGGTGACGAACAAAGACAATATCCTCATCACCGCGGCTCCGAAAGAGCTTGCCCCTGTTCTCTCGACGATAGAAATCGGCGCACAGGAAACCGTGTCTCTTCCAAATGGAATCATGGGCATCGTCGCCCTCCGAGGAAGAGTCGACGGCACCGAGCAGATGACTGCGAGTCACATTCTGATCCAATACAAAGGAGCCGATCGCAGCGATGCAACGGTGACGCGAACGAAAGACCAGGCGCAAACGCTGATCCAAGACATCAAGCAAAAGCTCGCTTCCGGAAAAGATTTCGCCGGTCTCGCTCGCACACTCTCCGACGGTCCTTCGAAAGGGCAAGCAGGCTCACTCGGTGTGATCCAGCGCGGGCAGATGGTTGCTCCGTTCGAGGTTGCTGCCTTCGCTCTCGCGCAGGGAGGCATCAGTGACATTGTGGAGACGCCCTTCGGATTCCACATCATCAGAGCAGACAAAGCGCCGAGTACATCCGGAACGAAAGTGAGTTACGCGCTCCTCCAATTCAAAGGCGATAATGACAAAGCAAAAGAGTTGATCGCGAAAGTGGAGAAAGGAGAAGTCTCTCGCATGGAAGATCAAATCGTCATTCGTGGTCTCTTCTTCTCGCTCGAGCCCACGGGATGGAAAGACACGACCCTCAATGGTCGCCGCTTCCGTTCTGCTGCGGTTTCATTCGACCCAGTCACAAACATCCCCGTCGTACAGATTCAGTTCGACGACGAAGGAGGAAAGATTTTCCAGCAACTCACGAAGAGGAACATTGGCAAACGCATCGCAATTTTCGTCGGCGGCGACTTGGTCTCGGCCCCGACCGTGCAGAATGAAATCGTCGGAGGCAACGCGGTGATCACCGGAAGCCGCTCCATTCAGGAAGCCCAAGCTCTTGCACAGGACTTGAATACCGGCGCAATCCCCGCACCGATCTACCTGTCCGGACAAAGCACGATCGAAGCGACACTTGGCGCCAATGCACTGAAGCAATCGATCACCGCTGCGGCAGTCGGTCTTCTCATCCTCTGCTTCTTCCTGATCCTGATCTACAGAGTCCTTGGTGTGATCGCAAGCATCGCACTCCTCTTCTACGTCGTGCTCCTCGTTGCTTCGACGAAACTTCCGATCGGTTTGATTTCCGGTCAGTACGTCGTGCTCACGCTCGCCGGTATCGCCGGTATCATCCTGAGCATGGGTATGGCAGTCGATGCAAACGTGCTCGCCTTCGAGCGCATCAAGGAAGAACTGAAGAAGGGAAAGATGTTCAAGACCGCTGTCGAAACCGGCTTCCAGAAAGCGTGGCCAAGCGTGCGCGATGGCAATACCTCGACACTCATCACGTGCGTCATCCTCTTCACGGTCGGTACGAGTATCATCCGCGGCTTCGCCGTGACACTCATGATCGGTATCTTCATCTCACTCTTCACGGCAATCATTGTCACGCGCTGGCTCTGCCGCAAACTTGCAGGTTCTCCCATTGTCGAGAGGCTTGAGATGTTTGGTGTGGAAAAAGAAGAATCGCAGAGAGAGTAAGCAAGAATTGCATCGCCCTGCAGGAAAGCTGCAATCATCCTCGATGTTTCTGCAGAAACTCGGTGTCGGCATTGCTCTGATGCTTTTTATCGGAGTGATTGCAACGCAGACATCTGTTTTGAATGGCGGAAAATTGAAAGGGGATGTCGTATGCGATCCTCGTAATCCGGGATCCTGTACTGAAGTATGTGGTAATGGTTACTGCCATATTGGTCAGGGCGAAAATACCATAAATTGCCCGAGTGACTGCCATGCACCCTGCAGACCCCCTGTGAATTGTTCTCTCCGAATGAATGCAGTATGCCAAGAATGCATTGGGAAAGGTGGAGAAAAGGGTTGCATACACAGCTAATACACGAGCGCAAAAAAGAGGACAACTATCTGCTACACTTACTCTCTATGGATTCGATTCTTCTACGTTGCATCAGAGTTGTAACACGTATCGGCGTTCCGAATGATGAACGAAAAAAACCGCAAGAGGTTCTCGTGACCCTCGAGCTTTTTCAGTCACTCAAAAACATTGCGCAGACCGATTCTGTAACAGACGGCATTGATTATGCAAAAGTCACTGAGGAAGTTTTGATGCTCGGAAAAACAGAACGAAAAACAATCGAACGTTTTGCGGAAAACATTGCCTCAGTACTTCTGAAAAAATTCAAACCTGAGGGAGGTGTCTGCATCACGGTCACAAAGAAGCCTGATCTTCCTCTTGAGTCCGCATCCGTTACGATCACGCGCCCATAGAAACCGTCTACATTGCGCTCGGCTCGAACATTGATCCGGAAACGAATCTGAAGGCGGCTGCGACGATGCTCAAGAAAATTTTCAACGACATTCGTTTCTCGCCGGTCTATCGCTCAGCACCGCTCGGAATGACAAATCAGGAAGATTTTTTGAATGCAGCGGCAGTCTTCGAGACGAAACTGACACCCGAAAAAGTGTCTGCGAAGTTAAAAGTAATCGAAAAGAAACTCAAGAAAAATCCTCCCGTGCGTTTTGGACCCCGAACAATCGACTTAGATCTCCTGCTGCATGGAAACGAGATACGTCTGGAAGATGCGCTGACAATCCCCCATTTGCGTCTGCATACGCGCCGCTTCGTCCTGCAGCCGCTTCTCGATCTCGGAGCTGGAGACATTGTTCATCCGGGGTTTGATCGGAAGTTGAAAACGTACGTGAAGGAGGTGAAGAGACAGGAATGTAAAAAGATAAAAATAAAATTAGATTGATTTTTCCTCTCCTCGCGCCCCCTATCCCAACCTTTCCCCCGCGATCGGGGGAAAGGAGTCCTCTGTTTTCTCGTATTACAGCGTTCCCCTCACCCCGGAGGGGGGAGGGGTTAGGGGTGGGGGCATAACGGAAGTGCTATACTCTTTTTCCATTATGGAATCCCTCTACAAAACCCTCCTGAAGCGTATCGGCGAAGACCCAACGCGTGCCGGGCTCAAGCGCACGCCGAAAAGGTGCGCGGAGGCGATGGAATTTCTCACATCGGGATACGACCAAGATCTCAAAAAAGTCGTCAACGGTGCGCTGTTTCCGGCGGATACCGATGGCATGATCATCGTGAAGGACATCGAGTGTTACTCACTCTGCGAGCATCATCTGCTGCCGTTCTCGGGGAAAGTGCATGTCGGGTACATTCCGAATGACCATGTCATCGGGCTCAGTAAAATCCCGCGGATCATCGACATGTTCGCGCGGAGGCTCCAGACCCAAGAACGTCTCGGGCAGCAGATCTGTGATGCGCTGCAAGCAGTTCTGAAGCCCAAAGGCATCGGTGTCGTGATCGAAGCAAGTCACTTCTGCATGATGATGCGCGGGGTGGAGAAACAGCATTCGGTCGCTGTTACGAGCTCGGTCGCGGGCAGTTTCAAGCGCGATGCCCGAACGCGGCAGGAGTTTTTGGATTTGATCCGTTCCCGAAATTAGGTTGCTACAATGGCTATGCAGAATATGGCTTAGAATAGTAAGCAGAGCTTTCAGCCAATCTGTGAGTTTATCCAAAATTTGGTATTGATATATTTTGCAAATAAGTATACAATATATCTATTATATATTCCCCCATACCAACATATGGAAAAAAATGAGTCAGCAAAAGCTGGTCGAGAAGCTCCTAAAGAATATTTCATGGATCTTCCAGATAGGCTTCTCAAGTCATGCTCTGGCTTGCCACAGGGGGTGGGAGACCACGATCGGCAGTCGAAAAGTGATAGTTAAGGAAGCCGTAACAGCGGGCCCGAACCATAGGCATACAGCAACAGTTCTTAATAGTGGACTGATTGAAATCGTGTCAAATGGTCATACTATTACTGTCGGTCAATTTGGATCCATCTCCCTTGATGGTAAAAAAATCTTCCACAGTACTGAACTAGATGCTCGCGCACGTGAAATTATTTCTGAAGTACTTCCAACACTGATGCAAGGAAATCAGGAACGCCGTTCGGCTTCTGAGCAAGCTCAGTCCGAAGAAACAGGAACACAATTGAAAGAACTTATGCAGATGTAATAGGAACAAAAGCCGCCTATCATTTTATAGGAGGCTTTTGTGAATAACTTTTGTGAATAACCGCAATTACATCCTTACATCGCAAGCACCAGATCGGGCTTCTGGTTTTTCCTGTCATCCACCGTCGTGAGATCCCCCGCATTGCGAGCAGCGACGACCCGAACGAACGAGATTCCTGCATTCGCAGCTGCTGCATGAAGACTGTCGACGAATTCGTTGTACTCGCCGGATACGAATTCCTGTCCATGTGTCTGGTCGACCGTCACGGCCTCTGTCACAGCTTCATCGGTGAACGATTCACCTCCGAGAACCAGCGCTGCGTTTGAATCCTCCGATACGTACGCCACGACGGGAGCGAGGTGATCGTGCTCGACGTGATAGACCTCATGCTCATTCACGTTCCTCCGCTGTTCGCGGTTGAAATGCATTCCTCTCGCATCCACAAGCACCGTGTCGGTGGCGATTTCAATGGTGTTGCCATCGGTCTGACCACCAACGCCTTCCTGCAAATCCGT